>BCRI01000095.1 GCA_001552515.1 Sphaerimonospora mesophila NBRC 14179 = JCM 3151 | reverse complement strand
TTCGGCCGCCCCGGCGATCCAGCGGCAGGCCCAATGATCTCCCTGGTCGCCGTCGTGGCCTGGCTGTTCGCCACGCCGTACGCACTGCCCTGGTACGACGGGCTGGCCTTCGCGCTGCTCGCGCTGGTCTCCGCCTCGTGGCTGGACGCGTTCGTGGTGACGCGGCTGGCCGTGCTGTCGCTCGGCTACCTCCCGGCACGCCAGCGGAACCAGCCTCCCGACCTCGGCTGGCTGGTCGACGTGGTCAGGGCGCAGGTGGTGCCGGCGATCCTGGCCGTGCTGACGATCGGTCTGCTGGCCCTGGCGGCGGTGACGGCTCGGCGGCGGTGGCGAGCCGAAGCGCCCGGACGGACGCGGCCAGCGTGAGCGGCACGGCCACGGTCAGGGCCATCGCCGGGATCGCGATCCCCGAGTCGTTGATCAGAAATCCCACCAGGGCCGCGGTCAGCGCGCCGAGCAGCCCGGCCCGCAGCTCCGGCGCCCTGCCGTACGCATGACTGAGCGCGGAGGCGCCCCACCGGGACGGCCGTGACAGCACCAGGAACAGGAAAGCGAGCGCGACCAGCGAGAGCAGCGTCAGCGGCAGATTGCCCAGCGTGTTCAGCATCGCACCCAGCTTGCGCCCGATGACCGACCCGCCCTCGCCGTCGATCACCTGCTGCACGAACGCGCCGAGGTGGGTACGCCGGTCGGTGGGCCGCGACCAGTCCGCGACCGCGATCAGCCCGATCAGCGCGGCACCGGCCAGCCCGACGACGGCGAGCCTGACGACCGACACGCGCCGTCCGGTGAGCAGCAGCAGGAACACCGCCAGCCCGACGACGAACGACGGCACCCCGCCGAAGTCGGCGCCCCAGCCGGGCCAGCCGTCCGCGAAGATCGCCAGCAGGCCGTACGCCAGGCACACTGCGACGGCGATCCACCTGCGGTGCCGGAGCAGATGCGCGACCCCGGCGAGCATGAGGATCGTGCCGGTCGAGAAGACGGCGTACGCCATGTTGCCGAAGCCGTAGAATCTGCCGCCGGTCACGGGCTCGTAGCCGCTCACCGCGTTCACCTGGAGCCGCGACCCGGTCATGACGTCGACGAGCAGGGCCAGCGAGCTCACCCCGGCGACCACGGTGAGCGGTCCGAGGACGTGCCCCCGCCACGGTCCGGCGAACGCGAGCCCGGCGATCAGGCCGGCCACGGCCAGGATCGTGCCGATCAGCGCGGACATGGGGTGGGCGAAACCCCACCACGGCACGAGTTGGGCGAGGAACGCCGAGATCGGCAGCGCGCCGCTGACCACCGCCACCACCCGGACGGAGGCGGGCATCCGATGGCGCCTGCGGACCACCACGGCGGCCAGGCCGTAGAAGAGCAGTTGTACGGCGACGAGCGCGATGAAGAACGGCTCGCGCACCTGCCTGAGCACCTGACCGGCCAGATCGGCGTCGGCGAGACCGGCCACCGCCTCGCCCGTGTCGGCGTGGGCGTCGCCGTCGCCGCGCCACGGCTTGCCGACCACCTCCTTCGGCGTTTCGAGGCCGAGCGCGCGCAGGACGGTCGCGGTCAGGTCGGTGATCGTGACCAGCGCGTCCTGGCGGGTGGAGGCCGCGGTCAGCCACCCCCGCCCGTACGGCTCCGGGCCGGCGTCGCCGACGGCGACGGCGACGTGGAGGTGGGCGGTGGCGGCGGTGTCCGACAGGCCGGCGACGAGCACGGTCGCGTCGGGGGCGGCGCGGGAGAGCACCTCCCCGATCGTCCGGTCAGCGGCGGCGGCCGCGTTCCGCCGTACGTCGGGCGGGAGATCGGCTCCCCCGCGTGCCAGCCATTCCGCGGCGATCTGGCCCGCCTCGGCGAAGACCGCGACGTACGGACTGAGGTCCGCCAACTCGGCCGCGGTCGCCGCATATGTCTGGACTTTTCCGCTTTCGTCGGCGGCACCGAGCGCGGCACCCGGGCCGATCGCCGCGATCTTCCCTCCGGCAGCCGTGATCGTCTGCCCGAGAAGTCCGATGCGTGCCTTGTAGGGGCTCGATTTCTGGTGGGCGACGAGACCGGCCCAGTCCGGGATGACGGCAGAGCCGGACCCGTCAGCGGTCACGACAGGCGCCGGGGCCGCGGCGCAGTCCCCACCGGATGCCCGGTGTTCCGCCAAGAGCGGAGGAGCCCCGGCGCGCTGCCCCGCCGAGACGGTCAGCCATCCGGCGACCGGGCAATTGATCGAACGGCCCTGCGGCGGGATGGTCCTGGCCGACAGCGAGGCCAGACTCCCCTTGGCCGCCAGGCCCCACAGGTTGGGAGTACGCGCCGGGTCCAGGTCGTCCCACCGGAGACCGGGCACCCCGATCACCACGACCTGGCCCTTCACCTGCGCGTCGGCCTGGGACGGGAGACCCACGGCGACGAGGCAGGCCAGCAGCGCCGTCAGCAGCGTCAGCACCCGCCGCCCCACGCCACCGGCTCGTACCCACAGGCCAAGGCTCGTGGTCTCCACACTCGGCACTGTTCGGGCTCCTCGGCTCTGATGCGAAACGACAGGGACGGGGAACCCCACGGTAGCCTCCATTTCCATGACGACCGGCCGGACGATCAGGAGACCCGTGTGGGCGTGGGCGCTCGCCCTCGTCACCATCGTCCTGGCCGCGACCCCCCTGGTCGCCCACTGGCTGACCAACCCAGAAGACCAGCGGCTGGTGGACCTGGACGTCTACCGTACGGGCGGATCGGCGATCCTGCGCGGGCTTCCCCTCTACGACGTGATCACGCCGGCGCCGCAGCTGCTGCCGTTCACCTACCCGCCTGTCGGGGCCATGCTGGCGGTGCCGCTCGCCGTGATCTCCTGGCCGGCCGCCCAGTGGGCGTGGACGACAGCGATCTTCGTCGTGCTCGCCCTCACGGTCCGGCTCGCCTTCCGCCCGCTCTTCGACGGCGTCCGTACGGCGGCCTCGGCCGTACGGGCTCGGACCGGCCTCGCGGGCGGGGGCGCAGCGGCCGTACCACTGCTTCTCGCCCTGCTGACCGTCGCGTGCACCTATCTGATGCCGATCAGGGACCAGGTGCGGTTCGGCCAGGTGGATCTCTTCCTCGTGGCGCTGTGCCTGCTCGACTGCGTGGCCCGTCGGCCGCGCTGGCCGCGCGGGATGCTGATCGGCCTGGCGACGGCGGTGAAGCTCACCCCCGGAGTCTTTCTGATCTACCTCGCGATCACCGGGTTCACCCGCCGGGACGGCGATCCCGAGCAGCGTCGGGCGTTCTTCATGGCGGTGTTCACGGCGGCCCTGCTCACGCTGCTGCCGTTCCTGGTGATCCCGCAGGACGCGTGGGACTTCTGGCTCGGCGCGCTGCTCGACTCCGAGCGTCTGGGCGCCAACGCTGCGACGACCAACCAGTCGCTGCGCGGCATGCTGCTCAGGCTCTATCTGCCCGGCCCGCTGACCCAGGTGATCTGGCTCGCCGCCGTCGCCGTGATCGGTTGGTACGGCTTCCGCCACGCCCGCCGGGCCTTCCGGGACGGCGACGGGCTGACCGGGGTGGCGCTGACCGGGCTGATGGCCGTACTGCTGTCGCCGGTCGCGTGGATCCACCATCTGGCCTGGGTGACGGTGGTGCTCGCCGCGCTGGCCGGGACGGGCCGCGACCGGACGCGGCTGTCGGTCGCCGGCGGGGTGTGGCTCTACTACGTGCTGCCCATCCCCTGGTGGGGCGTGTCGCTCAAGGCGATGGAGATCCCGGTGTTCAGCCCGGTCGTCGGGAAGATCGTGCAGAACGCCTTCGGCCTGGGCGCCATCGCCCTCGTCTGGCTGCTCGGCTCCTGGCTCCCCCGGCACACCTCCCGCCGCGATCTTGCGAATTCCGGCAGTGAGCCGTCCATCGCCCGTTAATACGTATTCCTGCCGATGCGCGGGCGGGCGGAGGACTTTACCGTCGAGGGCGCCGACGACCCGCCGAGGTGAGCCATGCGCGTGCCGAGCGTGTTCCTGCCCGTTCTCCTGTCCACCGTCCTGACGACGTCCGCCATCACCGTCACCGCCACGGCCGCCGAGGCCGCGGCCAAACCACCACCACCCGCCGCCGTCGACGTCGTCTACCAGCGGGCCCACTTCGGCCCCGGCGAGCGCGAGGGCGTGCGGGCGGGCAACACCCTGTCCTTCGCCGCCCCCGCGGGCACGATCTCCTACACCGACGCGCTGGGCACGAAGAGCTGGGAGTACGCCCGGTGGACCGGCCGTGAGCGGCCGATCGGGTTCGCCGCCGACGAGCTGGTGGCCTCCTGGACCGCCGACGTGCCCGCCGGAAGCTGGCTGCAGGTCGAGATGCGCGGCCGCCACGCGGCCGGGCAGACGAAGTGGTACGTGCTCGGCCGCTGGGCGTACGGCGACGAGGACATCCGCCGCACATCCTTGCCGGGGCAGCGCGACGCCGACGGCACGGTCTCCGTCGACACGTTCGTGGCCGCGACGGGCAAGGAGATCACCGCGTACCAGCTGCGCGTCACGTTGTACCGCACGCCGGGCTCTTCCGTACGGCCGGTCGTGCGCACGCTCGGCGCGATGGCGTCCGCCGTCCCCGACCGGGCGACCGTCCCGGTGAGCCCCGGCGGCATCGCCTGGGGCGTCGAGCTGCCCGTGCCCCGGCGCTCGCAGAACGTCCACGAGGGCCACTACCCCGAGTGGGACGGCGGAGGAGAGGCGTGGTGCAGCCCGACCTCGACCACCATGGTCCTCGGCTACTGGGGCAGGTGGCCCAGCAGGCAGGACACCTCCTGGGTGGACCCCTCCGATCCCGACCCCGAGGTCGACTACGCCGCTCGACACACCTACGACTACGCCTACGAGGGGGCGGGCAACTGGCCGTTCAACACGGCCTACGCGGGACGGTACGGGCTGGAGGGATTCGTCACCCGGCTCCGCTCGCTGACCGAGATGGAGCGGCTGGTCCGGGCCGGCATCCCCGTCGTGACCTCCCAGTCGTTCAAGGCGGAGGAGCTGCCCGGCGCAGGGTACGGCACCAACGGCCATCTCATGGTCATCATCGGCTTCACCGCCACCGGCGACGTGATCGCCAACGACCCGGCCTCACCGGACAACGAAGCCGTGCGCCGCGTCTACCCCCGGGCGAACTTCGAGAACGTCTGGCTGCGCAGCACCGGCAGTGGCGGGATCGTGTACGTCATCCACCCGAAGGGGCACCCACTGCCGCCCACCACGCCGGGGCTACCGGCCAACTGGTGACCGGCGGCGGCGAGAACGTCGGAACTCTCGGTGCAGCTCGGCCACGTCGGGCCTCGCGGCGAACGTCCACCGGTCGAGCGGCACGTGATCAGCGGCGCCGGGGAGTGACGAGGCCGGATTCGTAGGCGAACACCACGAGCTGGGCGCGGTCGCGGGCGCCCAGCTTGGTCATCGCCCTGCTGACGTGCGTCTTGGCGGTGGTCGGGCTGATCACCATGTGGGCGGCGATCTCGTCGTTGGACAGGCCGCGGGCCACCAGCGCGGTGACCTCGCGCTCGCGGTTGGTCAGCACATCGGCCCCCCTGAACGCGGGGTCAGGGCGGCGGGCGACGTACTCGCCGATCAGGCGGCGGGTGATCGCGGGAGACAGCAGCGCGTCGCCGCGGGCCGCGACCCTGACTCCCTGCAGCAGGTCGACGGGCTCGGTGTCCTTGAGCATGAAGCCGCAGGCGCCGGCGCGGAGCGCGTTGAAGACGTATTCGTCGAGGCCGTAGTTGGTGAGGATCACGACGTGGACGCCGCTCAGCCGCTCGTCGGCGGCGATCAGCCTGGTCGCCTCGATGCCGTCCATCACCGGCATCTGGATGTCGATGAGTGCGACATCGGGCCGGTGCTCGCGGGCGAGCGCGACGCCCTGTTCACCGTTCGCGGCCTCGGCCACCACCTCGATGTCGTCCTCGATCTCCAACAGGGCACGGAAGCCGCCGCGGATGAGCGCCTGGTCGTCCACGAGCAGCACACGGATCATGATGCTTCTCCAAAGTCGTGTTTCAAAAGTCATGTCCTGCTACGCGTAGCCCAGATGGCGCCTCGCCGCGTTCTCGCCCCACCCACGAAAGTTCCTCGCAGGCTCGGAACTTCCGCGAGGTCCGGGAAGATCACCCATAGCTCCGGCTATGGGTTCCTTCTCGGCCTTGCGATGCATCCATCTGGATCCTCGCTCGCGACGGACACCACTTCTTCAACACTCCCAAGGGGCAGCTCGGCGCGCACGGTGAACCCGCCCCCGTGGCGGGGCTCGGCCCGCAGCCGGCCGCCGAGCGCCGTGACGCGCTCACGCATGCCGAGCAGTCCCGTACCGGGCACGGGCGGCCTGTCCGGGTCGGCCGTGCCGTCGTCGTCGACCTGCACGATCAGTTTCTCGTCCGCGTAGTCGATGCGGACTGTGGCGGCCGCCCCGCCGGCGTGCCTGGAGACGTTGGTGAGCGACTCCTGGACGATCCGGTAGGCGGCCCGGTCCACCTCGGCGGGCAGCTCCCGCCGAGTGCCGGAGATCGTCACGGCGGCCCGCAGCCCGGTCGAGCGGGCCCGCTCCACCAGGTCGTCGAGCCGGTCGAGGCCGCTGGCCGCGGGCTCCCCCTCGGATCCGTCGGGGTCGCGCAGCACCTCGAGGGTGGCGCGCAGTTCGCGCAGCGCGTCACTGCCCGCCTCCTGGATGGCCAGCAGCGCGGCGGGCACCTCCTCGCCACGCCTGCGCGCCAGGTGGACGGCCACCCCGGCCTGGACCTTGATGACCGAGATGCTGTGGGTGAGCGAGTCGTGCAGCTCTCTGGCGATGCGCAGCCGCTCCTCCCCCGCACGGCGCCGGGCCATCTCCTCGCGGGTGCGCTCGGCCTCGGCGGCCCGCCGCTCGACCTCCTCCAGGTACGCCTGCCGGTGCCGGGTCACCGTCGCCGCCACCCCGGCCGCCACGAACCAGCCGACCAGCAGTGAGGTGCTCTGCAGGTTCTCGACGACCCCGTCGGCGCCGGGCAGCTTCACCGCCAGGTCCGCGCCGAGGAAGGCCGCGCCCGCCAGCGCGGCGGCCAGCGGATGGCCTGCCCTGACCGCGGCGAACACCGACACCAGCACGGGAAAGGCGGCCGGTGGGCCCGGCTGGATGTGCGCCGTGACCACGATCATGCAGGCGGTACTGACCGGCAACGACACCAGGGGCGCCCGCCGCCAGGCGACGAGCGCGAGCGAGCCGACGAGAACGGCCGCCAGATCCACCGCGCCCGCGCGCGGCGTGGCCAACACGATGACCGACAGCAGGATGGCCATCACCGCGGCGAGCAGGCCGTCCTGGGCGAGCGACCGCCGGTCTGTAGGGCTCATTCGTGTAGGTTACGGTCCCTTTCCCCCGGAGGTCGTCCGCGGTACGTCGTAATAAATCCCTACTCCCCGCGGAGTAGTCGGGCCGGTGCCGCTTCCCCGGGTACCACGCTGAGGAGTCTTCCCGGGCATGATGACCTGCGGCCTGTCCGAACAGCACGATGTCCGGCATGCACACGATCCGAGTCAAAAGTGATTCCCGCCATGTGAGCACGGAGGTCGCCCGGCCGGGGCTCACCCTCGCCGCTGTGGCCGTCGTGCAGTTCATGGTGTCGCTGGACCTGTCGGTCGTGAACGTCGGACTCCCGCAGATCGCCACCGGCCTCGGCTTCAGCGCGGTGGGCCTGACCTGGGTGATCCACGCCTACGCGCTCACCTTCGGTGGACTGCTCCTGCTGGGTGGCAAGGTCGCCGACTCCTACGGCCGCAAGCGGGTCCTGCTGCTCGGGCTCGGTGTCTTCGGCCTCGCCTCGCTCGCCGGCGGCTTCGCCCAGGAAAGCGGCCATCTGGTCGCCGCGCGCGCGGCGCAGGGTGTCGGGGCCGCCGCGCTGGCTCCGGCCGCGCTGGCGCTGCTGACCGCGGCGTTCCCCGGGGGCAGGGCCCGCATCCGGGCCTTCGGCGCATGGAGCGCGATGAACGCCGCCGGCGCCGCCCTCGGCGTCCTGATCGGCGGCCTGCTCACCGAGTACGCCGGCTGGCGCTGGGTGATGTTCGTGAACGTCCCGATGGCCGTGTGCGCGCTGGCCCTGGCCTGGCGGATCGCCCCCGGCCCTGCCCCGGTTCGCGGCGGCCGTCCGGACGTCCTCGGCGCCGTCCTGGCCACAGCGGGCATGACCCTGCTGGTGTTCGGCGTCGTACGCACCGACCGGTACGCGTGGACCTCCCCGGTCACGGTGGCCACCCTGGCGGTGGCCGCCGCGCTACTGGCCGCGTTCGTCCATGTCGAGCGGACCACCACGCGCGAGCCGCTGATCCGGCTCGGCCTGTTCGCCAACCGCTCGGTCGCCGGCGCGAACGCCTACACCCTCCTGGTCGGGGCGGTCCTGGCCTCGGCGTTCTACTTCCTTTCCCTCTATCTGCAACGTGTGCTCGGGGCCGGGCCGGCGCTGACCGGCATCGAGTTCCTGCCGCTCGCCCTCGGCGTGGTCGTCGGCTCCGTGCTCGCCGTCAAACTCGGCTACCGTCTCACGCCGCGGACCCTCATGGTCATCGGCGGACTGCTGACCGCGGCGGGCTGCGCCTGGTTCGGCCTGATCAGCCCGGACGGCGCTTTCCTCACCGACGTCCTGGGGCCCTCGATCGTCGCCAGCATCGGCTTCGGGCTCTGCCTCGGACCGGTCGTCTCCACCGCCACCGCCGGTGTCGCGCTCCACGAGGCCGGCACCGCCTCGGGTCTGCTCAACAGTTCACGCCAGATCGGCGCCTCGCTCGGGCTGGCCGCCCTCGGCACCGCCGCGCACGACCGCACCGGCCAGGTCGCCACTCCCGAGGCCCTCAACGCCGGGTACGCGCTCGGCCTGACGCTCGGCGCCGTACTCCTGGTCGCCGCCGTCCTCGTGGCCCTGACCGTCCTGCCGCGGACCGGTCCGCCGTCCCCGGGGGCCGAGCGGAGCGATGTCCGCGATTCGCTCCCCGCGGGGGTCGACCGGTGAGCCGCCTCGACGTGGCACCGGATGCCGACTCCGCCTTCGGACAGAGCGTGGCAGGACTGCTGCGCCCCTATCTCTGGGGATTCGCCGCTGTCGTGATCCTGCAGATCATCGGCGCCGTCGCGGGACTGGTGCCGCTGCTGGCGGTCGTCGAGCTGGGTCGTGCCCTGCTGTCGCCCGGCCCGATCGACCACGGCCGGGTCTGGATCGTCGTGATCGCGGGCGCGTCCGGCCTGTTCGTACGACTGCTGTTCACCGGGGCCTCGTCCGCGATCGGGCATCTTCTCGACGGACGGGTGCAGCTGTCGTTCCGCCGGCGACTGGCCGCGCGGCTGGGGCGCGTCCCGATCGGCTGGCTGTCCCGGCGCACCACCGGCGAGCTGGCCAAAATCGCGGGGGACGACGTGAGTGCCGTGCACCCCTTCATCGCCCACATCCCCGGCGAGCTCGTCTCCGCCTTCGTGGTGCCGCTGGTGTCGCTGATCTACCTGTTCACCGTCGACTGGCGGCTCACGCTGATCACGCTGATACCGGTGGCGCTGGCGGTGGCGCTGGTCCCCCTGGTGATGACCCCGGCTCGGCTGCGCGAGCAGAAGGAGTTCGACAACGCCATGGGACGGATCTCGAGTTCGGTCGTCGAGTTCGTCCAGGGCATCGCCGTGGTCAAGGCGTTCGGCGGGTCGGGGCGTGCGCACCGCAAATTCCGCACGGCCGTGGACGATTTCGTCGGCAGCTTCTACCGGATGGTGCGCGGCGTCGCCGGGATCGCCGCGGGGATGCAGCTGGCGCTGTCCCCGCCGTTCGTGCTGCTGACCGTGCTGATCGGTGGTGCGGCTCTGCTCGGCACCGGCGGCATGACCCCCGCAGACCTGCTGCCCTTCCTGCTGCTGGGGCTGGGACTGACCGCTCCGGTGGCGGCTCTCATCGGCCACGGCTTCGACGATGCGCAGGCCGCCCGGCGCGCGGTGGGGCGGATCCGGGACGTGCTCGCGGTGCGGTCGCTCCCGGAGCCCGCGCACCCGGTCACACCACGGGGGCACCGGGTGGAGCTGCGCGGCGTCCGATTCGGTTACCAGAGCGTGCGGCGCGAGGAACACGAGCTCGCTCGCACTCCCGAGTTCGCCGGCGAGCGCCGCAGGCACCGGCAGCACGACACCGCCGATCACGAGGTGCTGCGCGGGATCGACCTGGTGCTCGAGCCCGGTACGGTCACCGCGGTCGTGGGGCCGTCCGGAAGCGGGAAGTCCACGCTGGTCCGGTTGCTGCCCAGGTTCTTCGACCCCACCCACGGCTCGATCACCCTCGGCGGTGTCGATCTACGGGAGATCGACAGCCGGGAGCTCTACCGCCTGGTCTCCTTCGTCTTCCAGGACGTCCGTCTGCTGCGCGCATCGGTGGCGGACAACATCGCGCTGGCCGTACCGCACGCCGACCATGACGATGTGGTCCGCGCCGCCCGGCTGGCCGATGTTCACGATCGGATCCTCGATCTGCCACGCGGATACGAAACGGTGCTCGGTGCGGACGCCCGGCTGTCGGGCGGCGAGGCACAGCGGATCTCGATCGCCCGCGCGCTGCTCGCCGACGCGCCCGTTCTGGTGCTCGACGAGGCGACCGCCTTCGCCGACCCCCGGACGGAACAGGCGGTGCGCCGGGCCCTGACGACGCTGGCCGTCGATCGCACGATCCTGGTCATCGCCCACCGTCTGGAGACGATCGCCGACGCCGACAGCGTCGTGCTGCTGGAGAACGGGTCGATCGTCGAGCGCGGCAGGCCCGCCGAGCTGCTGGCGCGGAACGGAAGGTTCGCCGCTTTCTGGCGATCCAACCGATCGGCGGCCGCCGGCGAGATCGAGACCCGTGGCGGCCTACCGCGAGGAGACGAACCCTGATGATCCGAATGCTGCTGCGCGTGCTCGGAGACGAGTACGCCCCACCGGTCCGCCGCACGGTGGCCCTGATGACGGCGACCGCGGTGGTCGAGGGACTGTCCTACACCCTGCTGGTTCCGGTGCTGCGGGCACTGTTCGCAAGCACGCCGGCGGACGCCATGCCCTGGCTGATCGCGTTCGGGGCCGCGGTCGCGGTCTACGCGGCGCTGCGCTACGCCAGCGATCTGTCCGGTTTCCGCGCCGGGACCACGCTGCTGCACGGCATGTATCACCGCCTCGGCGATCACCTGGCCCGGCTGCCCATCGGCTGGTACGGCGCGGGCCGCGTCGGAGAGGTGTCCGTCCTGGCCGGACAGGGCGTGCTGCAGGCGATGAGCGTGATCGCGCATCTGCTGGCGCCGTACATATCCGCCTGCGTCACGCCGCTGACGATCGTCGCCGTGATGCTCGTCTTCAACTGGCAGATGGGGCTGGCCGCGTTGGTCGCCGTACCGGTCGTGGCGGCGATCCAGGTCTGGACGGGACGCTCGATGGCCGCCGCCGACGCCGAACGCGCAGAACGCGACCACGAGGCCGCCGGGCGCGTCATCGAGTATCTCCAGGCGCAGCCCGTGCTGCGCGCCGGCGGCCGGACCGCAGAACGCTTCCGGCTGCTCGACGACTCGCTGCGTGAGCTCCAGCGCGCGTCCCACCGCTCCATGCTGTCGGCGCTGCCCGGCGTGCTCGGCCTGACGCTCACGGTGCAGACGATGTTCACCGCGCTGCTGGCGCTGGGCGCCTACCTCGCGCTCGGCGGGAACATCGGCGCGGCGGAGGTTCTGGCGATCCTGGTGCTGGCCGCCCGCTGCGCCGACCCGCTGCTGTCGCTGTCGGACATCGGCGGCCGGTTGCGCGGCGCCCGTGCCGAGCTGGTGAGACTCGACACGGTGTTGCGCACCGAGCCGCTGCCGGAGGCCCGCCGGCCGATCCGGCCGGAACGCCATGACCTGGAATTCGACTCCGTATCCTTCCGGCACGGCGACCGCACGGTGATCGACGGCGTGTCGTTGTCCGTGCCGCGGGGACGGCGGCTCGCCGTCGTCGGGCCGTCGGGTGCGGGGAAGAGCACATTGCTGCAGTTGACGGCACGGTTCTACGACGTGGACGCGGGCGCCGTACGCGTGGGCGGCGTGGACGTGCGCGACATCGACCCCGAGGTGCTGATGGCACAGTTCGCCATCGTCTTCCAAGAGGTCTATCTCTTCGAGGGCACGATCGAGGAGAACGTACGGCTCGGCCGTCCCGACGCGAGCGAGGCCGAGGTGCGGGCGGCGGCGGCCGCCGCGCGGTTGGACGAGGTGATCGAACGACTGCCCGGCGGCTGGACGACGAACGTCGGCGAGGGCGGCGCGCTGCTGTCAGGTGGTGAGCGCCAGCGTGTCTCGATCGCGCGGGCACTGCTGAAGAACGCGCCCATCGTGCTGCTGGACGAGGTGACCTCCGCGCTGGACCCGGTCAACGAGGCGGCCGTCCACGAGGGCATAGAGCGTCTGATGGCGGGCCGGACGGTGGTCATGGTCGCGCATCGCCTGCGCACCGTCCGACGCGCCGATCGCGTCGTCTTTCTGGACGGCGGCCGGATCGTGGAGGAAGGCGGCCACGACGAGCTGCTGCGCCGAGGTGGCCGCTACGCCGACTTCTGGTCGGTGGTGCCGACATCGCTCGCGGGTGACACCGCGGCGGGTTGAAGCGTTCTCGATCTGGCGACGTGCCCCAGCGCCTCGTACGGCTTATGCGACTTGTACGGCTTGTGCGGGTTTGCGGCTTATGGGGATTGTGTGGGGAGGGGGCGGTGAGTGGCGGGGTGTGTGAATGCACTCACCGAGTGGTCAGGCGGGGATAACCTTGATGGCATGTCAAAGCTCGCCTACCTGGGCCCCCGGGGCACCTTCTGCGAGGCGGCACTACGGCTCCTGGCACCCGAAGTCGAGGGCGTGCCGTGTGCGAACGTGTCGGCCGCGTTGGAAGCCGCCCGCAACGGCGTGGCCCAGGGTGCCGTCGTCCCCATGGAGAACTCGGTCGAGGGAGCGATCACGCAGACCCTCGACGAACTGGCCTGGGGGACGCCGCTCCTCATCACCGGTGAGCTGCTGCTGCCCGTGGAGTTCTCCCTGCTGGTCCGGCCCGGCACCGAGCTCGCCCAGATCAAGCGGGTGACCACCCACCCCGCCGCGCACACCCAGTGCCGCGGGTTCGTCGACCGTGAGCTGCCCGGCGCCGTCGTGATCGCGGCGTCGTCCACGGCCGCCGCCGCGCAGGAGGTGGCCGCGCCCGCCTCGCCGTACGACGCGGCGATCAGCCCGGCGATCGCGGGCGAGTTCTACGGTCTCGTCGAGATCGCCTCGAACATTGGTGACCGCTCCGACACGGTCACCCGGTTCATCCGGGTGAGTCCGCCCGGCCCGCTGCCCGAGCCGACCGGCGCCGACCGCACGTCGCTGGTCGCGTACCTGCAAGACGATCACCCCGGTGCGCTGCTGGCGATGTTGAGCGAGTTCGCGGTGCGCGGCGTCAACCTCACCCGCATCGAGTCGCGCCCGACCGGCGACGGCATCGGCCACTATTTCTTCCACTTCGACTGTGAGGGCCACGTCGCGGAGGCCCGGGTCGGCGAGGCCATCTCGGGCCTGCGCCGGCTCTCCTCCGACATCCGTTTCCTCGGCAGTTATCCGCGCGCCGACGCGGTCGCGCCGCAGGTCAAGCGGGGTACGGCCGACGCGGACTTCGCCGAGGCCGCCGACTGGCTGGGCCGCGTACGCGCAGGTCTCGTGTGACAGCGGGGGCCGACCCGCTCCGGTAGCCTTTGATCCGTGATTGACCTGCGTACCCTTCGTGAGAACCCTGACCGGCTCCGGGCGTCGCAGCGCGCCCGCGGCGAAGACGACTCGGTCGTCGACACCCTGCTGTCGCTCGATGAGCGGCACCGGGCCGCACTGACCGGCTTCGAGTCGCTGCGCGCCGAGCAGAAGAGCGTCGGCAAGTCGGTGTCACGGGCCTCCGGGGACGAGCGGCAGGCGCTGCTCGACCGAGCCAAGGAGCTGGCCGCGCAGGTGAAGGCCGCCGAGGCCGAGGCCGAGAAGCTCGCGGCCGAGCTCGACACGGTGCTGCAGAACGTGCCCAACATCGTGGAACAGGGCGCACCGGCGGGTGGCGAGGACGACTACGTCGTCATGGAGGAGATCGGCGAAAGGCCCTCTTTCGACTTCGAACCCCGCGATCACCTCGAGCTGGGCGAGCGACTCGGCGCCATCGACGTCGAGCGCGGCGCCAAGGTCTCCGGGGCGCGGTTCTTCTTCCTGAAGGGCGTCGGCGCCCGCCTCCAGCTCGGCCTGCTCAACATGGCCATGCAGCAGGCGATCGAGGCCGGCTTCACCCCGATGATCACCCCGGTGCTGGTGAAGCCCGAGGCGATGCAGGGCACCGGCTTCCACGTCGCCCACGACAAGGAGATCTACCGCCTGCCCGAGGACGACCTCTACCTGGTCGGCACCTCTGAGGTGCCGCTGGCGGCGTACCACGCCGACGAGATCCTCGACACCCGCTCGCTGCCGATACGGTACGCCGGATGGTCGTCCTGCTTCCGCCGCGAGGCCGGGTCGTACGGCAAGGACACCCGCGGCATCATCCGGGTCCACCAGTTCGACAAGGTGGAGATGTTCTCCTACTGCCACCCGGACGACGCCCACGAGGAGCACCTGCGCCTGCTCGAATGGGAGAAGGAGATGCTGGCCAAGGTCGAGCTGCCCTACCGTGTGATCGACATCGCGGGCGGCGACCTGGGCACCTCCGCGGCCAGGAAGTTCGACTGCGAGGCCTGGCTGCCGAGCCAGGGCCGCTACCGCGAGGTCACCTCGACGTCCAACTGCACGGACTTCCAGGCCCGGCGGCTGCGGGTGCGCTATCGGGGCGAGGACGGCAAGCCGCGCAACGTGGCCACCCTGAACGGCACGCTCGCCACCACCCGGTGGATCGTGGCCATCCTGGAGAACCACCAGCAGGCCGACGGCTCCGTGGTCGTGCCCAAGGCCCTGCAGCCGTACGTCGGCCTCGACGTCCTGCGGCCGGACTCCCTGCCACCCCGACCGACGACTGCTTGACCGGCCCTCCGGTCACCGGTCCTCACGACGGGCCCAGTCTGGTCGGCCAGGCCGGGACCGAGCAAATGCTTGGCCGGGTGAAATTTCGGAAGACCTCTCTGACCTGCGCCTACCTGACTTGACGGGGCGTCGCCCCCCACAGATCGGGTCAGGAACCGGATCGTGATCTGCGGGAAGACCCATCATGAATGTTTCATGACCTCCCGTGAAATGACGAAGGCGGGACCCGCGTGAGCGGGGCCCGCCTCCTATGTGGTGTCTTCGGTCAATCAGACACGTTCGGGTGACTTCGTCTTCGGGTCAGATGCCGCGGACGTTGGACGCCTGGGGCCCCTTGGGGCCGGCGATGACCTCGAACTCCACCCGCTGACCGTCCTCCAGGTTGCGGTAGCCGCTACCGGAGATCGCGGAGAAGTGCACGAAGACGTCGGGCTCCCCGCCGTCCGGAGCGATGAAGCCGAAGCCCTTCTCAGCGTTGAACCACTTGACGGTTCCCTGAGCCATTTAACGTTCTCCCTAAGGAAGTGAATCTTTCGGGACCACACCTCGTGGCCCCGGTGTGTCGCACAGCTCCCCGGGTGGCTCATACAGTCAAACTGGTTTTCGCTACGGGAACAGCTAATACAACGCCTACACATCTAACACTATTCGGCGCACTGCCAAGTCGCAAAGGGCAGGATTTCCGTCCGCGCCGCGCGGACCCAGGTGGTCGACGCGAGGGCTTCCCTACTCAGAGCCGTACGCCCGCAGCCGGACGATCGCGGTCTCCACCATCCCGATGGCGACGCTGCGCCGTGTGGACGGTGGCGGACGGTGGCCAGGTGAATTGTGTCAGTCGTGCCGGCGCGGAACTCCGGACCTGGCCCTTCATCCCGCACCTCGAACACCCTACCGGATGTCGTGGCCGGAGCGGCGGCCTCTGTCCTGTCGTCCACGACGGGTAACCTCATGCCCGGAAGGGCAGCCGCAAGTCGGCACGCCACGGTGTGAACGGGAACTTGCCATGAACCTCCCCCGCCTTGTCGCCACGGACCTCGACGGCACGGCACTGCGCTCCGACGGCACGATCTCCCCCCGCACGGCCGCCGCCTTCGCGAGGGTGGAGGACGCGGGCGGCACGCTGGTCTTCGTCACCGCGCGGCCGCCCAGATGGATGCACGACGTCGCGGAAGCCGTACGGCATCACGGGCTGGCGATCTGCGCCAACGGTGCGCTCGTCTACGACCTGCACACCGAGGAGATCGTCGAATCGCATCTGATCGAGCCGACCGTCCTGGAGGAGTCGATCCAGCGGCTCAGCATGCGCCTGCCCGGGCTGGCGTTCTCCGTTGAGTACGAAGGGGGTTTCGCCCACGAGGCCGGCTACGTGCTCGACGGCTGGGACTCCCGGCGGTCGCACGGCGTGCGGGTGGCGGCGCTCACGGCCCTGGCCTCCCGGCCGTGCGCGAAGCTGCTGGCGCAGCATCCTTCGATGAATCCGGACGAGCTGCATCGTCAGGTCCTCGAACTCGTCGGAGACCTGGTGACGCCGACCCATTCGAGCGGACACGCGCTGATCGAGATGAGCGCCCGCGGCGTGACCAAGGCGACGGCGCTCGCCGCGCTGGCGAGCGAGCGAGGGATCAGGCCGCAGGAGGTGGTGGCCTTCGGCGACATGCCCAACGACCTGCCGATGCTCACCTGGGCCGGTACGGCGTACGCGGTGGCCAACGCCCACCCCGACGTCTTGGCCGCCGTCGACCATGTGACGGCGGCCAACAACGACGACGGGGTGGCCCTCGTGCTGGAAGACCTGTTCGGCCTCTAGCGGGTCGGCCAAGCGATCGTCGCGTTGACTCGACCGACGCTCCAGCGGCCTGGACGACCTATCGAGGCCCGGGGATGCTCTGGAGGATCAGAGGTGAATCTAGAGGTAGGGGCCGCCGGCGCGGTGGCCGTCGTCGTGCCCCTGCTGCGTCATGCCGCCCGGGAGGGCGCGGCGCATCTGCTCGAGCTGGGCCCGCGCCGCCATCTGCTGCGCGAACAGCGTGGTCTGGATGCCGTGGAACAGGCCCTCCAGCCAGCCCACGAGCTGGGCGTGCGCGACGCGCAACTCGGCGTCGCTGGGCGCGCTGCCGTTCTCGTCGCTGAACGGCAGTGACAGCCGTTCCAGCTCGGCCACCAACTCCGGCGCGAGACCCTCCTCGAGTTCCTTGATGGAACTCTGATGGATCTCCTTGAGTCGCTTGCGGCTCGCCTCGTCCAGAGGCGCCGCCCGCACCTCTTCGAGAAGCTGGCGGATCATGCTGCCGATCCGCATCACCTTGGCGGGTTGCTCGACGAGGTCGGCGACGGAGCGCTCCTCCTGCCCGTCCCCCTTGCCGCCGTCGCCGCCGGAGATCGAGAGGCCGTCCGGCCCCACGACCACGATCTGTGGGGTGCTCTCGTCTGCGTTCATCGGTCGGTACCACTCCTGATTCGCTTCGGCTGGGCTCGCGATTGGACTCGCGGTCCAACCTAACTCACCGGACCAGCAGGATTTTCCCAACATGCTCGCCCGCTTCCATCATGCGGTGGCCTGCCGCGGCGTCAGCGAGGGGCACGGTGGCGTGGACCACCGGCCGGATCGCGCCCGCGCCGATCAGCGGCCAGACGTTGTCCACGACACCGCGGCAGATGGCCCCTTTCTCGTCCACCGGACGGGCCCGTAGACCGGCGGCCAGGATGGTGCCGCGCTTGGCGAGCAGTCTGCCGAGATCGAGCTCGCCCCTCGCGCCGCCCTGCATGCCGATGACGGCGAGCCGCCCGCCGACGGCGAGGGCCTTGAGATTCCGTGGCAGATATTTGGCGCCGATGATGTCGAGGATCACATCGGCCTGGCCGGAGAACCGCTCGGCGAAGTCCTCCTCGCGGTAGTTCACCGCCTCGTCCGCGCCCAGGTCGAGGCAGCGCCGGACCTTCTCCGCCGATCCCGCCGTCACCAGCACGCGCGAGCCGTACGCCTTGGCGAGCTGTACGGCCAGCGTGCCGATGCCGCTGGCACCGCCGTGTACGAGCAGCGTCTCGCCCTTACGCAGCCGCGCGGCCATGAACACGTTCGACCAGACCGTGCAGGCCACCTCGGGGAGGGCCGCGGCCTCGGTCAGCGAGACGCCCGCCGGGATCGGCATGACCTGCTGCCAGGGGACGGCCACCCGCTCGGCATACCCGCCGCCGGCGAGCAGCGCGCAGACCTGGTCACCGGTCCGAAACCCCTCGACGTTCTCACCGACCTCCACGATCACACCCGAGCACTCCAGGCCGGGGACCTCCGACGCGCCCGGAGGCGGCGGATAGTTGCCCCTGCGCTGGAGGACGTCGGCGCGGTTGACCGCAGAGGCGACCACGTCGATGACCACCTCACCTCGCGCCGGGCGCGGATCGGGGAGTTCCTGCCAGACCAAAACCCCCGGGTCACCGGGCTCCGAAATCACGACGGCACGCATGTGACCTAAAGTAGCGTGGCGGGGAAGCGTACAGTTGCCCACATTGACCGTATTACATGGCGCTACTCTGCAATGTGTTTGCTACCCCATTAGCCCATCCCGAGGGGGTACCCGGTGGCGAAACATGATCGAGAGGATCCCCACCTCGAGGACCAGCTCGCATGGCTGGACGCCATCAAGGAGATGCCCGACGAGGTGGAGATCGCGGTGAGCGCCGTGACCTCGGCCACCCTCGCACGTCCGCCGCAGCCGCCCACGCCGGCGCAGGATGAGGACGCGGAACAGAGCGGTGGACACGACACCGTGTCTTTCGGCGGTCAGGGCACCGGATCGTTCGGGGTGCAGGACAGCGCTTCTTTCGGCGCACGACGCGCCGAGCAGCCAGCAGCCGAGCCCGAGAGCGCCTCGCCGTACCCATCGGACCCCTGGCGGCTGGTGCCGTCCGACTCCCTCCCCGGCCCCCTGACGGCCGACCCGCTCTCGGGCCCGGCAACCGGTCCGTTCTTCAGCGGTACGACGGCCGACGGGGTGTACGGCGCGCCGACGGCGACGGACACGGCCGAGGCCAAGACTTCGGAGCGGGACGCCGGTGAAGACGGGGCCGCCCTCGGCCGCGGTGCCTTCGCGTCCTCTCCGGCGGACACCGACTCGTACAGTCTGGGCGGATTGGGGGCCTTCGGCGACAGCGGAACCGGGGCCAGCGGAGCCGGTGGCGCCGACGGGCCGTACAAGCCCTGGGCCGGCCTCGGGGACGACTCCTCGTCTTCTTCCTCTTCGTCTTCTTCGTCGTCCTCTTCGGTTTCTGCTCCGTCGGCTTCGACTGCGGCCTCAGGTTCGGGTTCGGGTTCGGGTTCGGCTTCGGGTTCGGGTTCGGCTTCGGGTTCGGCTTCGGGTTCGGCTTCGGGTTCGGCTTCGGCGGAGTCGTCGGGCTCGTCGGAGTCATCCGGCTCTGGGCGGGATCAGCCGCTGCGCGGCTGGTTGGAGCCCGCTGTGCCGGTGGATCCCTCGGCCAAGGCGGCGTCGGCCGACCCGCACGCGCAGGAAGAGCCGGAGTTCGGACACATTCCCTCGTCCCCGGCTTCCTCGGCCACGCTGTCGCCGACCTTCCCCGCGTTCCCCGCCTTCTCCTCCTCGTCGGCCTCCCCCGACTCGGAGAGCACGTCGCGTTTCGCCTCGGCCGATTTCTCCTCCGCCGAGAGCAAGACGCCCACTCCTCTCGACGGCAAGCCGCTCTTCACCACGGGTGAGTTCGGCAGCGGTGAGTTCGGCAGCGGGAAGCCGGAAGCAAGGCAGTCGGACACCGGCGAGATCGCCAAGCCGACCTTCGCCACCGGGTCGTCGAGTGAGTCGGCGACCGGCCTCGCCGAGTCCGGCGGATTCCCGGACGACCGCTCCACCGGTCCTATCAGGGGTTTTCCGGTCACGGAGGCGCGTGAGGCCTACGAGCGGGACCGCGAGCCGGCCGGCGACCGGGACGGCGACTCCGGGTTGAACGATCGAGATCGCGGTCCGGGCGCTGAGCGCGAGCACGAACAGCACCGGCGCGACCGGGCGGCCTCCGGCGAGCGGGAGCCGTACCAACCGAGGCGCCGGCAGGCGCCGGCGAACCCGCCGTTCGGCGGCAAACCGGCACGCGGGACCGGCGCGGGCGCGGGGAAGCCGACCGCGGACAGTCTCGACCCGGTCAGCCTGCTGCGGGGACGTCGGAACGCTCCCACGTCCGGGTGGCGGCGGCTCGTGTATCGGGCGTCGGCCGGGCTGATCAAGCCGGGCGAGCCCGCGGAGGTGCGGCGTCGCCGCGAGCTGATGAACCGCGCCAGGACGCCGGTGGCGGGCGGACATCATCGGGTCGCCGTGCTCAGTCTGAAGGGCGGGGTGGGCAAGACCACCACGACCGTCGGTCTCGGGGCCACCCTCGCACAGGTACGGGGAGATCGCGTGATCGCGGTCGACGCCAACCCCGATCGTGGAACGCTCTCGGACAAGGTCGAGCTGGAGACGGCGGCGACCGTACGGGATCTCCTGAACGAACGCGCACAGATCACCCGGTATGTGGATATCAGGGCATTCACCTCCCAGACGCCCTCGCGGCTGGAGATCCTGGCATCCGACCGTGACCCGTCGGTGTCCGAGGCGTTCAGCGCGACGGACTACCACACGGTGGCGCAGGTGCTGGAGAACTTCTACTCGATCTGCATCACCGACTGCGGCACCGGCCTGCTTCATTCCGCGATGTCGGGCGTCCTGGGCATGGCCGACCAGATCGTGCTGGTCAGCTCACCGTCCGTGGACGGCGCGCGCGCCGCGTCGGCGACGCTCGACTGGCTGGAGGCGCACCACTACGACGACCTGGTGCGGGCCGCCAGCGTGGTGCTGTGCAGCGTACGGCCGAGGTCGAAGTCGACCATCGACCTGGACAAGCTCGAGTCCCACTTCGCCGCCCGCTGCCGGTCCGTGGTCCGCGTGCCGTACGACCCGCACCTGGAGGAGGGTGCGGAGATCGATCTCGAGCGGCTGCAGGAGGCGACGCGGGACGCGTACCTGCGGCTGGCCGCCAGCGTGGGCGACGGGTTCGTCGGCGCGCAGGCGTTGACGCAGCGCCGGTTCTCCGAGATCCCGGACCACCTGTAAGCCGGTCGACTCCTGGTCAGGTCGACTTCCTGGGTTGGTCGGCCTCTTGGGTCGGTCGACTCCTGGGTCAGGCCGACTCCGCCATGACGCGTTCGTAAGCCTCCTGCAGGAGTCGGGACGCCAGTGGGCGGTCGGGGTTCGGGCGCGAGATGCCCAGGTGCACCTCGCGTAGTTCGTCCATCAGGTCTTTCCACAGGGACGGGCCGGCCTCCTCCAGCAGGCGTGCCCGCACGCTCAACTCCGGTGTCGTCGGGCGGTGCCGAAGGCCCCACGAGCCGAGCGCGACCATGATCGGTACGGTCTGGATGCCCGCCTCGGTGAGACTGTAGGTCCCTCGCCGTCCTCGCTCCGCCTCCTCGTGCGTCAGGAGACCTCCGGCGACGAGGGCCTTGAGGCGGCTGCTGAGGATGTTCGACGCGATCCCCTCCTCCGAGTTGACGAGGAGATCGCGAAAGTGCCGACGGCCGCCGAAGATCACGTCACGCAGCACGATAAGACTCCATCTGTCCCCGAGTGCCTCCACTGCGGCGTTGATCGCACACCCTGATCGCGGTTCGTCGCGCATGAACAACCTCCCTGACGACTCCTCGGTGATTGCAGTTCGCAACCACCTAGACTACTCTTCTCCTCTAGTGATTGCACGCTGCAACCACTTGGGAGGAAAAGGAGATCATCCATGTCGCGTGTCAGGGTCCACAACTTCGCCATCTCCCTGGACGGCTTCGGCACAGGTGACGGGCAGAGCCTCGACGCACCGTTCGGCCACGCCGGTGACCGGCTCCACCGGTGGTTCTTCGAAACGCAAACTTTCCATGCCAGGCAAGGGAAGACCGGCGGCAGCGCCGGAGTCGACGATGCCGTGGCCCGCAGGTGGAACGTGGACATCGGCGCGGAGATCATGGGTCGCAACAAATTCGGACACCAGCGCGGGCCGTGGGAGGACCACGAGTGGACCGGCTGGTGGGGGCCGAACCCGCCGTTCCACACGCCGGTGTTCGTCCTGACCCACTACCCCCGCCCCACCCTGGAGATGGAAGGGGGCACCACGTTCCACTTCATCGACGCCACCCCCGAGGAGGCGCTGCGTCAGGCACGCGAGGCCGCGGGTGACCTGGACGTGCACATCGGCGGCGGACCGAGCACCGTCCGCCAGTTCCTGGCCGCCGACCTGATCGACCACCTGCATGTCGTCATCGTCCCGATCATCCTGGGCCGCGGCGAGCGGCTGTGGGACGGGCTCGAAGGACTCGAGGAGCGCTTCCAGATCGAGTCCGTGACCACTCCCAGTGGCGTTACTCACATGACCTTCACACGACCGTAGTCCGCGGCTCTGACCGTCCTCGGACGGCGCGGCACCCCGATGCTTCCCTTCAGCAAGCCAGGAGAGACAACAGACATGACCACGAACATCACCACGAACATCACCACCAAAGACGGCACGACCCTCGCCGTGGACACGATCGGTCAGGGCGCACCGGTGATCCTCATCGGCGGCGCGTTCAACGACCGTTCGACCGTGGCCGAGCTGGGTGCCGAACTGGCGTCGGGGTTCACGGTGGTGACCTACGACCGGCGCGGCCGGGGAGCCAGCGATGACAGAAGCGACGACTACCTGGTCGCCAACGAGATCGACGACCTGGCGGCGGTCATCGAGCACGTCGGCGGCGAGGCCTCGGTGTTCGGCCACTCTTCGGGCGCCGTCCTCGTTCTGGAGGGGGCCATGCACGGGCTGCCGATCGACCGGGTCGCCGTCTACGAGCCCTCGTACTGCGCCGACGAGAACCAGCCGAAGCCACCGGCCGACGTCCACGACCGGCTCAAGGGCCTGCTCACCGCCGGGGACCGCGATGGCGCCACAGAGCTTTTTCTCGGCGAGGTGGTCGGTGTCCCGGCCGAGGTGATCGCCGGGATGAAGGCCGGAGAGACGTGGCCGTTCCTGGTCGACAAGGCCCCGAGCCTGCCGTACGACGTGCTGCTCAGCACACCGTGGCAGCTGATGCCACTCGATCGGATCGCCGGCATCAAGGTGCCGGTGCTGGCGGTCTACGGCGACCAGACCTCACCCGGCCTGGCGGCGGCCACGAAGATGGTCGCGGCGACCGTGCCGGGTGCCGAACTGCGGGTGATGGCCGGGGAGGACCACGCGGTCTTGCAGCGGCCGACGGCGCTGGCGGCGATTCTCGCGAAGTTCTTCGGCTGAAGGCCGGCCGAAGGGCCACCCGGCGACTCCAACGCTGCTCACCCAGGACGGAGCATGCTCGATCCCGGCTGGTCGGCACGACGAGCCGGGAGACGCCCAACCCCAGAGCCGCGGGTACGGACTGCCGGAGCAAGTGATCGCCTATTTCCGTCGCGGTCTCCGCGCGGGTGATGAGAGACTAAGGTGCGGTATGACACCTTCGGGTGTCGGCCGAGGAGAGCTCGCCTAGTGGACGATGGCGGCGGTCTTGAAAACCGCTAGGGTCGGTGACGGTCCTCGTGGGTTCGAATCCCACGCTCTCCGCTCACCCAGCTAAAACGGCGTCTGACCAGCGACTTCGCACCGGTCGGACGCCGTTGATCGTTTCTAGGCCGTGCAGCCATACGTCACCAAGAGCAGCCCTCGGCCGCGGTGGAGTGAGCACCGCATGGTCATCAACGGGGTGCTGTACCGGGCTCGTACCGGGGTGCCATGGCGGGACCTGCGGCCACTGGTCGGCCGACGGGACCTTGGAGCGTCTGCTCGCGCAGGTGCAGGCCACCCGGGATGCTGAGGGCGTCCCACGCTTCCTGGGAATGCCTCTCACTTCCTTCCCGGGAAGTCGTGCTCCTACTGATTGGAGTGTCAGCCAGTACACCAAGCAGCCTCCAAGCAGAAGGAACGCGATATGACCTCCGTCTCTCACTCGCAGTCCGCCGAGCCCACCCCCTCCGTCACCGGCACCGTCGACCGCCGGAAGCTGTACCGGTTCGCGGGTTGGGGGGCGGCGCTAAGCGGCGTCTGCTACTTCCTCCAGCCCATCCTGGTAGCCGTGATGGAGGCGACCAGTTCCGGCCCCGAGAACGTGTTCCTCTCGCCCACGGAGATCGCCGATGTTTTCTGGCAGGGCCCGGTGGAGGGGGCAGTCTTCACCGGTGTCGGCATCGGCCTCCTGGCCGCGGTGCTCGGAGTCGGCCGCCTCGTGCGCACCGGTGCCCGGGACGCTTCGCCGTGGTGGGGCGTGGCGCACGTCCTGGGGATCGTCGCCGCCTGCGGGTGGCTCCTGCTGGCAGGGCTCAGCATCGGCCTCTACAGCTCGGTGGCGCGCGCCATGGCCGAGATCGGGGCGGACGAGCCGACCATGCGGGTGGCACTTCATATGGGCAGCGTCGTGATCGCCGGGGTACTCGCTCTGACCGCTGTCGCGTCCGCCAGCTGGCTGATCGGCCTGGGGCGGACGGGACGCCGGGCGGGCGTGATCGGGCTGCCTGCGGCGGTGGTCGCCCTGATCGCCGCGGCGGTGTGCCTCGTGCCGATGCTTGCGCTGTCCCAGCCGTTCGGTGTCCTTGCGACGGCGCCCGCGTTCATCGTCGCCGGGGTGTCGATGCTGCGCCGGAGCCGGTGAGCCCATTGGCGGCCCCGCCCGGGCCTGGCAGGCTCATCTCATGAGGCCAGGGGAGATCGCCCTTCTGGTCACCCTGATCGCGTGGCACGGGGTCGTGTGGCCCATGGTCGTGATCCTGGGGGCCACCGCGGTGCGGCGCAGGAGGTCCGAGCCGAGGTTCGCCATCGTGGCGAGCGCCCTCGCGGTCGTGTCGGTCGCCTGGAGCCTTGTCTTTGTCTTCGACGTGTTGAACCCGGCGGCCCAGGGCGAGAGCATCACCCCGGTGGTGCTGGGCGCAAGCTTCGTCGCCCTGCCGGTGCTGCTCGGCACGTACCCCGATGGGAGGTTCACGCCACGCTGGCTCGCCGTACCGGCCCTGACACTCTCCGGGTTCGGGGTGGTGGCCATCGTCACCAAAGGCACGGTGATAGAGGAGCCGTGGTGGCGGGCGGTCGGCTGGGTGACTTTACTCCTGCTCGCCGGCCAGATCTACCGCTACCGGCGGCGGGCCACCACCGCCGAGCGGGAGAGCGTGCGCTGGGTGGTGCTGTCGATGCTCGTCGCGCTCAGCGGGTGCGTTGGTCTCCTCGTCGGCGTGGGAACGACCATCGAGGATGACAGCCCGGCTCTGGTGCACGCGGTTGGCAACCTGGTCGTGCTGGCCATCCCTGTCGGGCTCCTGATCGGACTCCTGCGGCCTCGGCTCCTCGATGTCGATGTCGCGTTGCGCGTCGTCGTTTCCGGCCTCGTGCTCCTCGCCGCGGTGGGCATCCCGTACTGGGCGACGACGACGGCGCTCGAAGCCTTGGGCACCGAGGCGCCGGCGGCCGGTCGGATCGGCGCGCTGGCGGGCGCTGCCGCGGCGGTCGCGGCCGCGCGGTTCGCGGGCGCCGCAGCGGACTGGTTGGTCTACCGGGGCCGGCCGGACCCGGGCCGTGCCGTACGAGACCTGGGCCGGGCGCTGGCCGAGGAGCCGGACGCGGCCCGGGTCCCCGCCGTGGTCCTGCGAGCCGTCGTCGACGCGCTCTCCCTCGACGGTGCCGAGCTGCGAGGGGACGGAGTCCTGCGGGCACGGGTACGGACGGTCGGCGACCCGGAGTTCGCGATTCCCGTGACCTACCAGGATGAGCGTCTGGCGACCCTGGTCGTTTCGCCCCGGCGCGGTGAGACGTCGCTCACCCGGCGCGACACCGCCGTGCTTCGGCGGCTGGCCCTGCATGCCGCCCCCGCGCTGCACGGTGCCCGGGCCCTCGCCGAACTCAGCGAAGCGCGCTCGCGGGTCGTCCGGCTGCGCGCCGAGGAGCGTAAGGCGCTGCGCCGCGACATCCACGACGACCTCGCCCCCACCCTCGCCGGCCTGGGCCTGTCGGCGGCGGCCGTCGCCGCCCTCGTCAGGGACGGCGACCCGGAGGCCGCCGCGGTGGCCGACACGCTGGTCAAGGACGTCAACTCGGCGATGGCACAGACCCGCGAGCTGACCCACGACCTTCGACCACCGATCCTCGACGACGAGGGCCTGGTCGCCACGGTGCGGGCGCGGGTGCAACGGGTGGGCGGCGGTCTGCGGGTCCGGATCGACGCGCCCGCAAACCGGCTCGTGCTGGCCGCCGCAGTCGAGATCGCCGCCCTGCGGATCGTCCAGGAGGCCGTCTCCAACGTACGGCGTCACGCCCGTGCCACCGAGTGCACCGTACGTCTCGCCCTTGTGGAGGAGGCCCTCGAGATCACGGTCACCGACGACGGAGTCGGCTTCCCCGCGGTGACAGGCCGCGGGAAGGGGATCGGGCTCGCGTCGATGCGGGAGCGCGCCCACGAGCTCGGCGGGACGGCGTTCTTCGGTGCCGCACCGGGGGGCGGCGCTCGAGTCCACGTGTCGTTGCCTTCCGGTCCGACCCCGCACGCCGCCCCGCCACCCCGGCCCGTCGAGGAGGTGACCTCATGACTCGCGTCGTCATCGTCGACGATCACCCCGTCTTCCGCCGCGGACTCGCTGCGCTCCTGAAGGCGTCCGGCCTGCAGGTCGCCGGGGAGGCCGCCAGCGCCGGGGAGGCGGTTGCCGTCGTCGACGCCGTGGCACCGGACGTCGTGCTCATGGATCTCGGACTCCCAGATATGTCGGGCATCACGGTCACCGCCCAGATCACCGCTCGGCACCCCGAGGTCCGTGTCGTGGTCATCACGATGTACAACGACGGTGTGACCGTGCACCGCGCACTCGAGGCCGGCGCCGCCGGGTTCGTCACCAAAGACGCGTTACCGGCACAGATCGTCGCGGCGATCCGGGCCGCCGAGTCCGGGGCGACGATGCTCGGGCCGGGGGTTCCGCTACCGAGTCTGGAGGCACCGGCCACGGACGACGAGCCGCCCGGCTACCAGTCGCTCACCGAGCGGGAACGGGCGATCGCCCACCTGCTCGCCCAGGGGCTGCCGAACCCGATCATCGCCGAACGTCTCGGGTTGTCAAGCAAGACGGTGGCCAACTACGTCT
>BCRI01000094.1 GCA_001552515.1 Sphaerimonospora mesophila NBRC 14179 = JCM 3151 | reverse complement strand
GCTCAGCTCGAAGGTCTCCATCAGGCGGGTACGCGCGTGAGCCGAGTCGTCGGAGCCGCGGATCACCTGGATGACCTGGTCGATGTTGAGCAGCGCGATGATGAGGCCGTCCACCAGGTGGAGGCGTTCCTCACGCTTGCGCAGCCGGAACGCCGACCGTCTGCGCACCACCTCGATGCGGTGGTCGACGTAGACCTTCAGCAGGTCGCGCAGGCCCAGAGTGCGCGGCCGGCCGTCGACGAGCGCGACGTTGTTGATGCCGAAGGTCTCCTCCATCGGCGTCAGCCGGTAGAGCTCGGCCAGCACGGCCTCTGGATTGAAACCGTTCTTGATCTCGATGACCAGGTGCAGGCCCTTGTGCCGGTCGGTCAGATCCTTCAGGTCGGCGATGCCGGTGAGCTTCTTGGCGTTCACCAACTCCTTGATCTTGCCGACCACCCGCTCCGGACCGACGTTGAAGGGCAGCTCGGTGACGACGATGCCCTTGCGTCGCGGTGTCACGGCCTCGATCGTCGCCTTCGCCCGGATGCGGAACGTGCCGCGACCGGTCTCGTATGCGTCCCGGATGCCCGACAGCCCGATGACGATGCCGCCGGTCGGCAGGTCGGGGCCCGGGACGAAGCGCATCAGCTCCTCGAGCGTGGCGTCCGGCTTCTTGATCAGATGCCGTGCCGCGGCGACGACCTCGACGAGGTTGTGCGGCGCCATGTTGGTGGCCATCCCGACGGCGATGCCGCTGGCGCCGTTGACCAGCAGGTTGGGGAACGCCGACGGCATGACCGACGGCTCGGTCTCCTGGCCGTCGTAGTTGGGCTTGAAGTCGACCGTCTCCTCGTCGATCGACTGCACCATGAGCATGGCCGCCGGAGCGAGGCGTGCCTCGGTGTACCGCATGGCCGCCGGCGAGTCGTCCGGCGAGCCGAAGTTGCCGTGCCCGTCGACCAGCGGCAGCCGCATCGAGAACGGCTGCGCCAGGCGCACCAGCGCGTCGTAGATGGCGCCGTCACCGTGCGGGTGCAGCTTGCCCATCACCTCGCCCACCACACGAGAGGACTTGACGTGTCCCCGCTCCGGGCGCAGGCCCATCTCGCTCATCGAGTAGAGGATGCGGCGCTGGACCGGCTTGAGTCCGTCCCGTGCGTCCGGGAGCGCGCGCTGATAGATCACCGAGTACGCGTACTCCAGATAGCTGGCGCGCATCTCGGCGGACACGTCGATGTCGACGATCCGTTCCTCGAAATCCTCGTCGGGCGTGCGTGTGGTTGTGCGTCGGGCCATATCGAACATTGTGCCGATGACGGCGACCGGTCGCGACCGCACGTGCTTTTCCGCCCGGGTACGTCCTGGAGAGAGGGTGAATGGATCGTTTCTGGCGATTCGCGAATTTCGGGATCGGTTGATCCGTCTCTTGCCGTGATCCCGGTAGTGTGGCACTCATCTGCGAGAAGGGGGGATTCTCGCGATGCCTGACGTCGTTGACCGGCTGATCGGCGCGCTCAACGCCCATGATCTCGACGCGGTGATGCGCTGCTATGCCGGAGACGCGGTCGTCGTAGGGCCGGAGATGGAGGCGGAGAACCTCGACGAGATCGCCTCGTACCACCTGCACGTCTGGCAGGGCTTCCCGGACCATCACCTGACGGTGTGGGAGAAGATCGTCTGCCGGGACGCGATCGCGGTGGAGACGCTGGCGACGGGCACACATACCGGCCCCTACCTGGTGGCGGGCGGAGACGTCCTGGAGGCGACCGGCCGGAGCATCAGCGTGCGCTGCTCCTGGATCTTCACGGTGGAGAGCGATTTCATCCTCACCCAACGCCTCTACTTCGACCAGTTGGAGTTGTACAGCCGTCTCGGTGCCCAGCTTCCCCTCAAGTTCGCGCCCGTCGTCTGGTGACTCGAACGGGGGGAGACGGCCGGGGACGCGGTCGGGGGGGAAACCGTCGGCGAGACCTGGTACCAATGACGGGTGGGTGAAGAAGAGACGCTGCGGGAAGAGGCCGAGGCCCGGCTGAGGGCGCTCGCGGGCGACGAGGCGCGCCTGCGTGACGATCAGTGGGCGGCGATCAAGGCGCTGGTCGTGGACCGCCGCCGTGCGCTCGTCGTGCAGCGCACCGGGTGGGGCAAGTCGGCCGTCTACTTCATCGCCACCGCGCTGCTGCGGGAGCTGGGCGAGGGGCCCACGGTCATCGTCTCGCCCCTGCTCGCGCTGATGCGCAACCAGATCGCGGCCGCTGAGCGTGCGGGCATCCACGCGGCGACCATCAACTCGGCCAACCCCGAGGAGTGGGAGAAGACCTACGGACAGGTCGCCGAGGGCGTGGTCGACGTGCTGCTGGTCAGCCCGGAACGGCTGAACAATCCCGACTTCCGCGACCAGGTGCTGCCCGAGCTGGCCGAGACCGCCGGCCTGCTGGTGATCGACGAGGCGCACTGCATCTCCGACTGGGGTCACGACTTCCGTCCCGACTACCGCAGGCTGCGCACGCTGCTGGCCGATCTCCCGCCCGGGATACCCGTGCTCGCCACGACCGCGACCGCGAACGCCCGCGTGACGCGCGACGTCGCCGAGCAGCTCGCCGCCGGGCCCGAGTGGGACGGCCCTCCCGATGCCCCCGACACCGCCGGCGGCTCAGACGACGGCGTGCTCGTCCTGCGCGGCCCGCTCGAGCGGGAGAGCCTGCACCTCGGTGTCGTACGGCTCGGCGGTTCCGAACAGCGGCTCGCCTGGCTCGCCGGGGCGCTGCGCGAGCTGCCGGGGTCCGGCATCGTCTACACGCTGACCGTCTCCGCCGCACAGGAGATCGCCGCGTACCTGAGGGAGCAGGGGCATCAGGTGGTCGCCTACACCGGGCAGACCGAGCCGGCCGATCGGCTGGCCGCCGAGGAGGACCTGCTCGCCAACCGGGTCAAGGCCCTGGTCGCGACCTCCGCCCTGGGCATGGGGTTCGACAAGCCAGACCTCGGGTTCGTCGTCCACGTCGGTGCGCCCGCCTCGCCCGTGGCGTACTACCAGCAGGTCGGCCGGGCCGGCCGCGGGGTACGGCGAGCCGAGGTGATCCTGCTGCCCGGAGCCGAGGACCGGGCGATCTGGGCCTATTTCGCCTCGCTCGCCTTTCCCCCGGAGACGGTGGTGCGGGCGACGATCGAGGCGCTGGCGCAGGAGGGCGTGCTGTCCACCGCCGCGCTGGAGAGCAGGGTCGACCTCAGCCGCGGCAGGCTGGAGATGATGCTGAAGGTCCTCGACGTGGACGGCGCGGTCCGCCGGGTCAAGGGCGGCTGGGAGGCGACCGGCGAGTCGTGGAGCTATGACGCCGACCGCTACGCGCGGGTGTCGGCCGAGCGCGCCGCCGAGCAGGAGGCCATGCTCGGCTACCTCACGACGACCGAGTGCCGGGAGCAGTACCTGCGGCGGCACCTGGACGACGAGGCGGCACGGCCGTGCGGGCGCTGCGACAACTGCACGGGCGCCCACCGGTCCGCCGACGTGGCGGCGGAGGCCGTACGAGCCGCCCGCGACCGGCTGACCCGGCCCGGCGTCGAGGTGGAGGCGCGCCGACAGTGGCCGACCGGCCTGCCGGACCTGAAGGGGCGGATCAAGCCCGAGCTGTCGGCCGAGCCGGGACGCGCGCTGGGCCGCCTCACCGACATCGGCTGGGGCACGCGGCTGCGTGAGCTCCTGGCGGCGGGTGACGGCCCGGTCCCGGACGAGGTGTTCGACGCCATGGTGGCGGTGCTTCGGGCATGGGACTGGGCGGAGCGGCCCGTCGCGGTCGTCAGCGTGCCGTCGGCGACCCGGCCGACTCTGATCCGCGGCCTCGCCGAGGGGATCGCGCGAATCGGCCGGCTGTCCTATCTCGGCGAGCTGGGATATCGGCAGGGCCCGCCGGGCCGGCAGTACAACAGCGCCCAGCGGGTCGCCGCGGTCCGCGGGACGCTCGCGATGCCGAGAGAGCTCGCCGAGAGGATCTCGGCGGCGGGCGGGCCGGTGCTGCTCGTCGACGACCAGATCGACACGGGCTGGACGATGACGCTGGCCGCGGCCCACGTGCGCAACGCGGGCGCCCGCGCGGTCCTGCCCCTGGTCCTGGCGACCGTGAGCTGAGACGGGTCAGAGCTGAGACGGGTCAGAGCAGGGGCGGGTCAGAGCAGGGGCGGGTCAGAGCCGGGGGCGGGTCAGAGCCGGGGGCGGGCGCCGAGGTTCGAGATGCACTTGGCGGCGAGCGCGTTGCCGGCCGCCAGGGCCTCGGTCGGCGGCTTGCCCGCCAGCCAGGGCGGCAGGAAGCCGGCGGTGAAGGCGTCCCCGGCGCCGGTGCCGTCCACCACCCGGTCGATGGTCTCGGCGGGGACCCGGATGGGCTCGGCGCGGCTGTTGGTGTACCAGAGCGCGCCCTCGGCGTTGAGCTTGATCACGACCTGGGGGAACCAGGCGGTGAGGACCTTCGCCGCCGCTGTCGGCTCGTCCCGGCCGGTCAGCACCTTGGCCTGGTCGATGTTGGCGAACAGCAGCTTGGCGCCGTGCGTCCACTCCAGGAACGGCTCGGCGCCGGTCCGCTCGACGGGGGCGGCCGAGGCGCAGTCCACCGAGATCGACATGCCGGCCCGGCGGGCCAGGTCGAGCGCGGCCAGTCCCGCGTCGCGCGATCCCTCGTTGAGCAGGGTGTAGCCGGACATGTGCAGGTGGCCGCTGGAGGCGAACAGGTCGCGCGGCAGGTCCTCCGGGGACAGCGCGGCGTTGGCGCCCGGGTCGGAGAGCATCGTCCGCTGACCCTTGTGGGTGACCATGACCACACAGGTGCCGGTGGGCCGCTCCGGATCCATCACGAGGCGGGCGTCGACGCCGTAGCCCATGAGCTCCATGTCGCGGTTCCGGCCGGTGATGTCGGCGCCGCGTCGCCCGATGAAGGCGACCTCCGACCCTTCGACCGCAAGCCAGGAGGCGATGTTCGCACCCGAGCCGCCACCGTGCATGGTCACGACGGCCGGGGTGTCGCTCGCCCTGGCGAGAGGGAACTTGGCGCGGGCGAGTGCGTCAGTCATGAGATCGCCCACCACGACGACCCGCGTCATGATGTCACCACCTTGCCAACGTGCGATGAGGCCGACCCCAAGAAACCTAACAGTTCCCGGCCACATCATGGGAGGTGGATCAGACAGCCCGATGGAGTCGATGCACAAGCGTTGCCCAATTCGCCCCCGTAAGGGCGGTAAATCCCGTACCGTAGCCGCCTCTGGCGGCTACGGACCACAGCCGTGAAGGGGCGAGGCGTGAACGACCACGAGAGGCCCCTCACGTCACATGGTTCTCCGGCGGTAAGGAACATCTCAACCCATACCGGGTCGGGCGGCGCTAACCTCGGGATCGTGCGACCTCAGTACCCCGCTCACTGGGAGGCGGACGTCGTGCTGGCCGATGGCGGCACGGCACACCTGCGCCCGATCAGGCCGGACGACGCCGGCCTGCTGCGTGCGTTCTACTCACGTCTCTCCGCGGAGTCGATCTACTTCCGTTACTTCGGCCCCCGACCCCACCTCACCGACCGGGACGTCACCTGGTTCACCAACGTCGACTACGACAACCGGCTGGCGCTGATCGCGACGATCGGCGCGGAGATGGTGGCGGTCGTACGGTACGACCGGGTGGAGCCGAAGGACCACGCCGAGGTCGCGTTTCTCGTGGAGGACGCCCATCAGGGCAGGGGCGTGGCCGCGGTGCTGATGGAGCACCTGCGGGCGGCGGCCCGCGAGCACGGGATCCGGACGTTCATCGCCGACGTGCTGCCCGGCAACCATCGCATGCTCCGCCTGTTCCGCCAGGCCGGATACACCGCGCAGAGCCAGTTCGAGGACGGCGTCGTCCGGATGACCCTCGACCTGTCCAGCACCGAGACCGCGCTGGAGGTGCGGCTCGCGCGCGAGCACCGGGCCGAGGCGCGCTCGATCGCCCGCCTGCTGACACCCGACTCGGTCGCGGTCATCGGAGCGAGCCGCGAGCCGGGCGGGATCGGGCAGACCGTGCTGCGCAACCTGCTCTCCGCCGACTTCACCGGACCGGTCTACCCCGTGCACCGGCAGGTGCGGGCCGTCGCGGGAGTCCGGGCGTACCGGAGCGTCTCCGCGATCGACGGGGAGGTGGATCTGGCGGTGCTGGCCGTTCCCGCCGAGGGTGTGCTCGAACTCGTGGAGGAGTGCGCGGAGAAGGGCGTCAAGGGCCTGGTCGTGGTCTCCTCCGGGTTCGGCGAGACCGGCCCCGAGGGCCGCGCCAGACAGGAGGAGCTGGTCCGCATCGCGCGGGCGTACGGCATGCGCGTGGTGGGTCCCAACTGCCTGGGCATCGCCAACACCGACCCGGCCGTACGGCTCAACGCCACCCTCGCGGCGACCCTGCCCGGGCGGGGAAGGGTCGGCTTCTTCAGCCAGTCGGGTGCGCTCGGCACCGCGCTGCTGCAGCGGGTGGCCCAGCGGGGCATGGGCATCTCGACGTTCGTCTCGGCCGGTAACCGGGCCGACGTGTCCGGGAACGACCTGCTGCAGTACTGGGAGGAGGATCAGGCGACCGACGTGGTCCTCCTCTACCTGGAGTCCATCGGTAACCCGCGCAAGTTCACCCGGCTGGCCCGCCGGATCTCGCGGCGCAAACCGATCGTCGTCGTCAAGAGCCGCGGAGCGCCCGACGGCCACGCCGCCCCGGTGCTCGGCCTGCCCGAGACCGCCCAGCGCTCGCTGTTCGAGCAGGCGGGGGTGATCCGCGTGGACGACCTCACCCAGCTCTTCGACGTCGCCCAGCTCCTCGCCCATCAGCCGCTGCCGTCCGGCCCCCGGGTCGGCGTCGTGAGCAACTCCGACGCCCTCGCGCTGCTGGCGGCGGACGCCTGCCTCGGCGCCGGCCTGGAGCCGCGCGGCCCGGTGAACCTGGGGGCCCGGGCGGGGGCGGCCGAGTTCGCCGCCGCGCTGGCCGACACGCTCCCCGATGTGGACGCGGCAGTCGTCGTCTACATGCCGCCGATCCCCGGGGACGCCACTCAGGTGGCGGCCGAACTGGTGCGGGTGGCGCGCGACTGCGGCAAGCCGGTGCTGGCCACCTTCCAGGGCGAGATGGGCATGCCGCCGGAGCTGCGCGTCGACGGAGAGGGCTCGCCCGCGCGCGGATCCATCCCGTCCTATCCCGCGCCGGAGGAGGCGGTCCGGGCACTCGCCCACGTCGTCCGGTACGCCTGCCGGAGCCGGGAGCCCGCCGGCCTGATCCCCTCGCCCCCGGGAGTGGACCTCGCCGGGGCCCGCCGGATCGTGGCCGACGCCCTGGCCGGGTCCGAAGCGTCTGACGACCACCATGAGCGTGAGGTGGAGATCGACGCCACCGGGCTGCTGGCGTGCTACGGGATCGAGGTGTGGCCGGCGCAGATCGTGCTCTCGGCCGAGGAGGCGGTGGCCGCCGCGAGCCGTCTGGGGTCGCCGGTCGTGATCAAGTCGGCCGATCCGGTGGACGCGAGCCGGGCGGGCACCGTACGCATGGGGCTCACGGAACCGGTCGCGATCCGGCAGGCGTACGCGGACCTGGCCGCCCTCCTCGGGCCGGGCGCGCGGCTCGCCGTCCAGCGCATGGCCCCGCAGCCGGCGGTGCCCACCGTCGTCGGCGTGGTGCAGGACCGGCACTTCGGCGGCGTCGTGTCGTTCGGGCTCGGCGAGGTCGCCGCCCGCCTTCTCGGCGACCAGGCCTACCGCCTCGCCCCGCTCACCGCCGAGGACGCGTCGACCCTGGTGCGGTCGCTGCGCGCCGCGCCGCTGCTGTTCGGCCGGTACGGCTATCAGCCGGTGGCGGTCGAGGCGCTCGAGGATCTTCTCGTCCGGGTCGGGCTGCTGGCGGACGCGCTGCCGGAGGTGGCCGGGATGACGCTGGATCCGGTGCTGGCCGGCACGTCCGGTGTGGTGGTGCTGGGCGCGCGTGCGGTCCTGCGGCCCGTCACCGGGCCCCGTCCCGACGTCGGGCCCCGGCGGCTGCGTTGATCACGGGCAGGGCCGCGGCCGGTCGGGCCGTCGTCAGGGAAAACCATCCGGTCCGGGTGTGAAACAGGTGTCCCTTACAGGGCAGGATGGACCCATGAGGGAAACCCGAGTCTCGGCCGCGGGCTTGCGCGAGGCCATCGACCGCAGCGGCTACTACCCGGACCTGGTCGCCGACGCCGTCGACACCGCGCTCGGCAGTGAGCAGGTCATGGCGTACGTCGTGCATCACGAGGCCACGTTCGACCCGGCGATGGAGGTGCGCAGGCACGTGACGGTGCTGGTGCTGTCGCCCACCCGGCTCATCGTCTGTCACACCGACGAGCACCCGCCCGCCGAGGGCATGCCGGCCTCGCACGCCTCCACCACGACCGAGGCCGTACGGCTCAGCCGCATCCAGTCGGTCGCGGTGACGCGAGTGGTCCCCGATCCGGCGGCGTACGTGCCGGGGGTTCCTCCGGTCGAGGTGACGCTCACGATCGGCTGGGGCGCGATCTCCCATGTCGACCTCGAGCCCGCGACCTGCGGCGACGAGAACTGCGAGGCCGATCACGGCTACACCGGCGCGATCACCGCCGACGATCTGTCGCTCCGGGTGAGCGAGGCGGCCGACGGCCCGGAGGCGGTCGGTCACGTGCTCGCCTTCGCCAAGGCGCTGTCCGAGGCGACCGCCCGGGCCGCGTCCTGAGTCCAGCCCGGAGGCGATGTGATCGATCCCGACCCCGCCGGGCCGACCGTGCCCGAAAGCGCGCCGGAGGCCCCATCCGGTGCCGTTCCGTTCGTGCCGGCGTACGGCGAGGCGTCGCTGGCGGATCTCCCCGGATCCCTGCTCGCCTCGCTCGGCGTGCCGACCGGCAACACGCTGGGCCTCGGCCCGGCCCGCCGGGTGTGCCTCTTCCTCGTCGACGGCCTGGGGGCCGAGCTCCTGGCCGCGCACCCGGACGTGGCGCCCTTCCTGTCCGCGCATCTGCGGCGGACGCTCACCGCGGGCTTCCCGTCCTCGACTCCGACGAGCCTGGCCACGCTCGGCACCGGGGCGCCCCCGGGAGAGCACGGCATGGTGGGCATCCAGATGGCCGTGCCGGGGGAGGGCCGGCTGTTCAACTGCCTGCGCTGGACCGCGCCCGGCCTGACCATCGACCCCGAGGTGTGGCAGCCGGCCGAGACCGTCTACGAACGGATGGCGGCACTCGGCGTCGATCCCGTCTACGTGGCGCCCGCCCTGTTCGACGGCAGCGGCCTCACCCGTGCGGTCTACCGGGGAATGCGCTACTGGTCGGCGGAGACGGCGGACGAGCGGATCGAGGCGGTACGGCACGCGCTGCGGGAAAGCTCGTACGTCACGGTCTACTACGGCGACGTCGACCACATGGGGCATGTGAAGGGATGGGGCAGCCCCGAGTGGCTGGACCGGCTGGCGGTCGTCGACCGGATGGCCGAGGCCATCGCCGAGGCGCTGCCGCCGGGGTCGGCGCTGTACGTGACCGCGGACCACGGCATGATCAACGCCGGGGAGAAGGTCGACTTCGACCACCGGCCCGACCTTCGTGAAGGCGTGCTCATGCTCGGTGGCGACAGCCGGGCCCGGCACCTCTACACCGCGCCGGGTGCCGCCGAAGCCGTGCTGGAGACCTGGCGTGAGGCACTGCGTGGCCGGGCGTGGGTGGTCACGCGGGAGGAGGCGGTCGACCAGGGCTGGTTCGGCCGATCCGTCCGGGGCGAATGGCTCGGGCGGATCGGCGACGTGCTGGCCGTGCCGTACGGCGACTGCGTGATCGTCGCCTCCGAGGCGGAGCCGCTGGAGGCCGCCCTGATCGGCTGCCACGGCTCGCTCACTCCGGCGGAACAGAACGTGCCACTGCTGGAGATCCGCCGATGACGGGCACGAAACGGCATGACGACCGCACGGAGGCGCCGATGAGCCCGAGTCCCGCGAGCCCGCTGATCCGGCCGGAGGAACTGGCCGCGCTCGAAGGCGACGTCACGATCCTCGACGTGCGATGGCGGCTCGGCGGCCCACTGGGGATCGAGTCCTACCGGGAGGGGCACATTCCGGGCGCCGTCTTCTGCGATCTCGACGCCGACCTCGCCGCCCCGCCCGGTCCTGAGGGACGGCATCCGCTGCCGCCCGCCGCCGCGTTCCAGTCCGCGATGCGCCGCCTCGGTGTGTCGGACGCCCGACCCGTGGTCGTCTACGACGACGCGGACTCGACCGCCGCGGCCAGGGCGTGGTGGACGCTGCGCTACTTCGGACACGGCGACGTGCGGGTGCTCGACGGCGGGATGCGCGCCTGGACCCAGGCGGGTCTCCCCGTGGCGGGGGACGCGGAAGCCGGGGAGCCGGGTGATTTCACCGCGAGGCCGGGCGGCATGCCCGTGCTCGACGCCGACCGGGCGGCCGAGCTGGCCACATGCGGGGTGCTGCTCGATGCCCGGGCCGCAGAGCGATACCGCGGCGAGGTCGAGCCCGTCGATCCGGTCGCCGGTCACATTCCGGGGGCCGTCAGCGCCCCCACGGCCCAGAACGTCGAGCCCGGCGGCCGGTTCCACGACAGGGAGTTCCTGCGGGAGCGGTTCAACGTGCTGGGCGTCGTCGAGGGCGTCCGGGTCGGCGCCTACTGCGGCTCCGGCGTGACCGCCGCCCACGAGGTGCTGGCGCTGGAGATCGCCGGGTTGCCGGCCGCGCTCTATGTCGGCTCGTGGTCCAACTGGGTGGCCGACCCCGCCCGGCCCGTCGCCACCGGCTAGGTAGGGCGGCGGCCGTACGGGTCGCCGAAGCAGACGAAGCCGCCGACGGCGGTCTTGGCCGCCGCGACGCCGAGGGCCTCGGCGGGGGAACGGCCCTCGGCCAGCACGGCGTGGAAGACCGTCATGAGCGTCAGGGCCTCGTCGTCCCGGACCGGCACCACGCCGGCGATCACGCAGGCGGCGCCCCGGTCGAGGAAGGTCCCGGCCAGACCCAGCGCGGCGCCGTCCACGGGGGCGTGGGCCATGCCGGCGTCGCACGCGGACAGCACGACGAGCCGCGGCACCCGATCGGCCCGCAGCAGGTCGTACGCCATGAGCGGCCCGTCGTCGAGCGTGAGGCGCGAGAGCATCGGGCTGCGCGGGGAGGACATCCCGTGCGCAGCGACATGCAGCACGTCGGCGCGTTCGAGCGCGGTGAGCACCTCCCGCCGCGTGGCGCCGACCCGCTCGGCGCCGGCATGGGTCATGACGACCATGTCCGCCTCGTCGCGGGCGTGCCGCAGCCCCGGCCCGGCGACCGCGAGCACCAGCGGCCTGCCCGCCCTCCCGCCCCCTATCGGACCCTCTTCTGCCGGACTCCCTCCCGACGGCCTCCAGGAGGTGGCGTCGGGGGCGACGGACACCGGTCGTCCGGCCAGCGCGGGCAGCAGCGGCCAGGGGAGCGTGCACAGCGCGCCCGTGGGCACGATCACGACCGGGCCGCACGAAGCGCCAGGGCCGTCGACGGCGAACGAGCCGTCGAGGGCGACCCGGCCGTCGAAAGTGAACGGGCCGAGCAGCCGTTCGCCGAGCGCGGCGAGCTCACCGTCCATGATCTCCGAGACCGTGCCCTCGCGGTGGTCGGCCCTCTCGCCGCAGTGGCCGAGGTCGCGCAGGTTCCGCCGGCGCAGGCCGTACCGCACGCGCACCGTCGCCTCCACCGCCGACCGGTAGGAGCCGAGCGGCCGCAGCACGCACCGGGTGCCCCCGGCCCGCGCTCCGGCCGGCGCCGGGGCGAGGAGGACGCCCCACAGTTCGTCCCCGTTGCGCACCAGCTCGATCAGCGTTCCCGGACCGTTCTGCGGCGCTTGTCGCGGGCCGGACAACGCTCCGGGGCGTAACGGAGCGGGAACCGGCCTGCCCCGCACCAGCGCCCGCCAGCGTTCGGCCCAGTCCAGGACCGTCCACGCGTCCCCGGTCTCCAGCGCGAGATCCAGCCCGAACGCGGCGAGATCCTCGGCGGGGCGGACGGCGTACGCCCTGAGCTCCGCGTCGCGCCCGGCACTCCCCGCGGCGGCGAGGGCCTCCACACCCGCGCGAGCCGATTCGAGGGCGCCGGGCAGGTCCCCGTCCAGTCGGCGGAGCATCGCCAGGGCATGCCACCTGACCATCGGCGGGGTGACGGTCTCGGTGAGGAGATCGAGCTGCGCCCGGGCGACGGCCCGATACCCGGCCGGCAGGGCCGCGCGGGCCGCCGTGAGCCGGAGCGCGGCAGCGGCACCCGGTCGGCCGTGTCCGTCCAGGTCGGCCGCGCAGGCCAGGACGCGGGGCAGCAGAGACGCCACCTCCGCGTCCGTCGGCGGCTTGGCGAGGCGGGCGCGCAGCACCACCTCGGTGGCCAGCGGGGCCACGGCCGCCCTGCCCTGCGCCTGCAGCTCCGCCAGGGCGGTCCGCGCCGTCGCCGCGGCCTGTTCCGCTTCTCCGGCCAGCAACTGGGCCTGGGCGAGCAGCAGCCGCGCGTCCGGGATCGCCGCGCGGGCTCCGCAGGCCACCAGATCGGGCAGGGCCTGCTCGAGCAGCGCCCTGGCCTCTCCCGGCAGGTGGGCGGCCACCAGCGCCTCGGCGAAGTCGGCGCGCATCGCGGCCAGCCGCTCCGGATAGCCGGTCATGCCCGCCTCCGCCACCTCATAGCGTGCGAAGGCGGCCGCGATGTCGCCGCGCCGGGCCGCGACGAACGGCAGATTGCCCTCCGCGAGCATGGCGACGTGATCGAGGCCCGCCGCCCGGGCGATCCTCGCGCACTCCGACAGGTTCGTCTCGGCCGCGCCGTACTCCTCCAGATAGGTGAGGGCGACTCCTCGGTTGAGCAGCCCGCCCGACTGGAACCAGGGGTCGTCGCCGAGGCGGCTGACCGCCCGGTCGCAGTGGCGCACCGCCTCCCGATATCGGCCGAGCAGCGTCAGTGCGACCGAGCGCTGCACGTCCAGCCGGGCCGGGTCGGTCCCGGTGAGATGCCGCTCGGCCAGATCGGCGAGGCGCAGGCCGCCTTCGGGATCTCCGAGCAGTGCCCGGACCGCGACCAGGGACATCCGTGCCTGCGCCACCCGCACCGGAAACCGGCGTCCGGCCTCGATCGCCTCCCGCAGTCTCTCGTCGGCCAGCCGCAGGTCGCCGAGCTCCCGTGCGGCCAGCGCGGCGGCGCGCAGCGCGACGGACATGGCCTCGCCGTACGCCCAGGCGTCCGGGCCGACGGGTCCCCTGCCCACGGTCTCCATACCGGCCCCGGCCTCGGCGAGCATGGTCCCGGCTTCGGCCGGTACGGCCCTGGCCTCGGTCAGTACGGCCCGGGCCCGGACGAGTGCCAGGCGGGGGTCGGTCCCGGACAGCCGTACGGCCTCCTCGGCCCGGGTGACGAGGACGGCGGGCGATACCGAGATCATGGGCATCCCTGTTTCAGCGGCGTGAGCGGGCAGCGGGATGAGGGGAGCAGGGGCGTGAGCGGGTCAGGGGTTGCGGAGGTCAGGGGCGTACGTGCGTCCAGCGGGTGAACACGGGCGGGTGTCCGGGCCGGTGGCAGACCACGCTGATCCATCCGGCGGGCAGCCCGGTGACCACGAAACGGCCGCCCTCGGAGGGCACGCGGCTGTCGCTGACGTGCGGCGTCCGCACCTCGACCAGTGATCCGGCGCCGGGGGCGGGGGAGATCTGCCCGGCCACGTCCACCCGGCCGGCCGCGACGACCGGCTCGATGTCGATCGTGAGACCCGCGGCGGCGTACCGGTGGGCGCGCGGCCTCTCGTGGGGCTGCGCGGATCGGGCGCCTTCTCCGGCCGCCGTCGCGAGTGGGACGGCGGCGATCCCGCCGGGCAGGTGAAGCGCGAACACGGACCGCGCGTCGGCCGAGACACGGTCGGGCACGGGATCGGTCCCGGCCGCGATCCGCAGCGCGGCCAGGAGATATTCGTCGGCCGGTGCCGTCACGAGGGTTCCTCCAGCAGGGCTCTGAGCCGGGACAGGCAACGGGCCCGGGTGGGGCCGATGCTGCCCACGGGCAGCTCCAGACGCAGGGCGATCTGGGCATAGCGGGCTTCCGGGTGCAGCGCGCAGAGGCGCAGCAGCGATCGGCACGGCTCGCCGAGCAGATCGAGCCGTCGCCATACCTGACGGCCGTAGTCGGCGTCGACCACGGCCGCCGCCGGGTCCGGCGCGCTGGGGTCGGGGACGTCGGCGACCTCGTCGGCGGGTCCCGATCCTGCCCGGGACCGGCTCAGCCGGGCCGCCTCGTGCCGGGTGGTGGTGATGAGCCAGGCTCCGATCCGATCGGGATCCCGGATGGCGCCGAGACCTTCGACCAGCCGCAGCCAGGCGCCCTGGACGGCGTCCGCCGCGTCCGCCGGGCTCAGCCCGAACGCCCGGGCGACCGCCCACATCCGTCCGTCGAACCGTGCGACGAGGTCGTCCCAGGCCACCCGGTCGAGCGGCGGCCCGGACGGTGGGCGGGGTGAGATGTCTGGGGGCATGCCTGGTCACAAAGAGTGTCGGAGTGTCACTGTGAGTGTTCGACACTCTAGCGATCTCACCGGACGCATACTCCGAGATCGGGGATTCGCCGGCCGCCGGAGAGCAGGAGCCGTACGGCCTGCGCTGGCGGCAGTTCGCGGCTCAGCCGGGCGACGGCCCCCGTGACCGTCGCACAGGCGAAGGAACTGCCGCTCCATGTGGCGTAACCGCGGAACTCCCCGAACTCCACGAAGCTGCTCGTCAGGCCGACGCCCTGGGCGCAGGCGTCGACCCACGGGCCGTACGCCGAGAAGGACGCCCTGGCGTCCCCGTCGAGCGCGCCCACGGCGACGACGCCGGGCAGGGCGGCCGGCCAGAAGGGGCGGGACCGCCCGGTGTTGCCGGCGCAGGCCACCACGGCGGGAAAGCCGGCCAGCGCCTCGGCCAGCCCCAGCGGCGGCCGGTCGTCGAAGGTGTAACCCCCGAAGGACAGGTTGAGAACGTCGACGCGCTCGGCGCCGAGCCGGGTGAGCGCGCGCAGCAGCGCGGCCTCGTCCGCGACGCCGTCGCTGTCCAGGAACCGCACCGGGCACAGCCCCGCCCCGGGGGCGCGCCGCAGGATCAGCCCGCAGACGAACGTGCCGTGTCCCGCCTGGTCGTCGAGACCGCCGTCCCCGTCGGCGTCCGGGGTGTCGGCGGCGTCGTCCCGATACCAGCGCGCCAGCCACGGATGGGGGACGACCCCGGTGTCCAGCACGGCGACCGTCACGCCGGAGGGCGGGCCCGGCTCGTACGGCACCGCCGGAGCGGGCGACGGCGCGCCCCGCGGGCCGCCGAAGAACAGCGGCTGCCCGGCGAGGACGTGGTTGGGCGAGGCCGGAAGCCCGCGGTCGCGCAACGTCGCGACGAGGTCGAGCACGTCGGCGTCCGGCGAGAGCCGGACGTGATGGACCACGCGCGCGTGATGGGCCGGGGAGTGGACGGGTGAGGCGTCGAGGGTCCATCGGGCGACCCTGGCCGGCGCGGTGGTGAGCAACTCGCCGGGCCGGATGAGAGCGGGCCTGTCCGGGAGGGGCTCCACCAAGCGCGCGCGCATCACGACACCCTTCCGATCTCCTGTTTACGGACCGTATCCTTCCCGTTCCATTACGTTTCCATGCGTCAATCGGTATGACCCTGCTCTGGTGTCGCGTTACGACGGACGGTAGTCTCTCCTACTAGTCATCCAATCGTGATCATCCCTTGTATGAGGCCGTTGGGGAAGGCGCACCTCATGCGATTTGGGAGGTCCGGTGGCTGCTGCTCGTGGCGTCCTGTACGTCCACTCGGCTCAGCCTGCGCTGTGCCCGCACATCGAGTGGGCCGTCGCAGGTGTTCTTGGCGTGCCCGTCGACCTGACGTGGACCCCTCAGCCCGCCGCGCCCGGGACTCTGCGGGCCCAGGCCGAGTGGGAGGGCCGTCCCGGTACGGCGGCGGCGGTCACGTCTTCTCTCATGGGCTGGCAGCGCATCCGCTTCGAGATCACCGAAGACGCCTCACCCGGCGTCGACGGGTCCAGACATGCCTACACGCCCACCCTGGGCGCCTTCACCGCCGTCGTCGGCGCGAACGGGGACATCCTGATCCCCGAGGACCGGCTGCGCAACGTGATGCTGATGGCCGCGCAGGGCCGAGTCGTCCTGGAGGAGGAGCTCGACCGCCTCCTCGGCAAGCAGTGGGACGAGGAGCTGGAGTCGTTCCGGTACGCGGGGGAGGGCGCACCGGTCCGCTGGCTGCACGCCGCCGTCTGAGCCGCCCCCTCCCGGGGCGCCGGCCCCGTCGGTCCCCTCGGTCCGGCGGGTCGCGAACACCTCGGGGGCACGCCGCGAACGCGAAGAAGCGCCGATCCCGGAGGACCGGCGCTTCTCCCGTCGTTTTGACCTGGGACTTCTCAGAGCGGGATGTTGCCGTGGGCGCCGCGGGCCGGTGTGGCCTGCGCGAGGACCCTGGCGATGGCGCCGCGGGTCTTCGCCGGGTCGATCACCTCGTCCACGACCCCGAGGTCGACGGCCCGCTCGAGCCCGCCGGCGGCCTTCTCGTGCTCCTCGGCCAGCCGGGCCTCCAGCGCAGAGCGCTCCTCCTCCGGTGCGGCGGCCAGCTCGCGCCGCTTGAGGATGCGGACGGCCGCGACCGCGCCCATCACGGCCACCTCGATGTCGGGCCAGGCGAACACGCGGGTCGCGCCCAGCGCGCGGGAGTTCATCGCGATGTAGGCGCCGCCGTACGCCTTGCGGGTGATCAGCGTCACCCTCGGCACCGAGGCCTCGGCGAACGCGTGCAGCAGCTTCGCGCCGCGCCGTACGATGCCGTCGTGCTCCTGGCCGACCCCGGGGAGGTAGCCGGGGACGTCGACCACGACCACGAGCGGCACCCCGAAGGCATCGCACATCCGGACGAACCGGGCGGCCTTCTCCGCTGAGGTGGAGTCGAGGCAGCCGCCGAGGCGCAGCGGGTTGTTGGCGATGACCCCCACCGTGCGGCCGCCGAGGCGGCCCAGCGTGGTGACGATGTTCGGCGCCCACTTGGGGTGGAGCTCCACACCGGGCTCGTCCAGCAGCCCCTTCACGAGCGGGTGCACGTCGTAGGCACGGCGCCGGTTCTCCGGGAGCAGGCTGTTGAAGTCCACCTCGTCGACGTCGCCGCGCACCCGGCCCTGGTGACCGAGGAGGACGGCGAGCTGACGGGCCCTGAGCAGGGCCTCGCCCTCGCTCTTGGTGGTGACGTGGACGACCCCGCTGCGCTTGCTGTGCGGCTCGGGGCCGCCGAGCGAGGCCATGTCGGTCTCCTCGCCCGTCACGCTGCGCACGACGTCGGGCCCGGTCACGAAGATGCGGCCGTTGTCGGCGAGGATCACGATGTCGGTCAGGGCCGGGCCGTACGCGCCGCCGCCGGCCACCGGACCGACCACGACGGAGATCTGCGGGACGACGCCGGAGGCCTTGGTCATGGCGGTGAACACCCGCCCGACCGCGTGCAGGGACTCCACGCCCTCGGCCAGGCGCGCACCGCCCGAGTGCCAGACGCCGATGATGGGGACCCGCTCGCGTACGGCGACGTCGTAGGCGTGGACGATGTGCTCACAGCCCTCTGAGCCCATCGCGCCGCCCTGGAACCTGGCGTCGCTGCAGAACGCCACGACGGGGACGCCCTCGACCCGTCCGGACACGGCGAGCACGCCGCTCTTGTCCTCGGGGGAGATCAGCCGGATGGAGCCTTCGTCGAGGAGATGTCCCAGGCGTACGAGGGGGTCTCTGGGATCGACGGCCTCCGCGTCGGAGGCATCGTTCACCACCCGGTTGTCAAGCACGGTCATGTGGGACTCCTAGTCACACGGTGGTGAAGGCCACGGCGACGTTGTGTCCGCCGAACCCGAACGAATTGTTGATCGCGGCGAGCTGGTCGCCGTCGAGCTTTCGCGGCTCGCCGCGCACGAGGTCGACCTCGATGCCGTCCGCGGGATCGTCGAGATTGGCGATGGCCGGCACGATCCGCTCGTGCAGCGCGAGAATGGTGAAGATCGATTCGACGCCGCCCGCGCCGCCGAGGAGGTGGCCGGTCATCGACTTGGTCGCGGTGACGATCGCGTGGCCGCCGATGGCCTCCTTGATCGCACGGGCCTCGATCTCGTCGCCGAGCGGCGTCGAGGTGGCGTGGGCGTTGACGTGGACGACGTCCGCCGGGGCGATGTCCGCGTGCTTGAGCGCCGCCAGCATGGCGTTCTTGCCGCCCTGGCCGTCGGGGTCGAGGCCGGTGATGTGGTAGGCGTCGCTGGTGTAACCGACTCCCGCGGCCGCGGCGTAGATCCGGGCGCCGCGCGCCCGGGCGTGCTCCTCCGACTCCAGCACCACGATGCCGGCGCCCTCACCGAGCACGAATCCGTCCCGGCCCTTGTCGAACGGGCGCGAGGCCCGTTCCGGTTCGTCGTTGCGTGTCGACATGGCGCGCGCCGCGGCGAACGACGCCAGGTTCAGGCCGTGGATGGCCGCCTCCGTGCCGCCCGCCACCACCATGTCCGCCCGGCCCGAGCGGATCATGTCGATGCCGTATCCGATGCACTCGGCGCCGGTGGCGCAGGCGCTCACCGCTGCGTGCGCCCCGGCCTTGGCGCCCAGCTCGATGCTGATCCAGCCGGCGGAGCCGTTCGGCATGAGCATGGGCACGGTGAACGGCGAGAGCCGGTTCCAGCCCTTCTCACGGTAGAGGTCGTAGGCGGACAGGATCGTCCCGATGCCGCCGATGCCGCTGCCGACCACGACGCCGAGCCGCTCCCCGTCGATCTCCGGGGCCCCCGCGTCCTGCCAGGCCTGCCTGGCGGCGATCAGCGCGAACTGCTCGGCGCGGTCGAGCCTCCTGGCCTCGGGCCGGGGAAGCACCTCGCCGGGGTCGACGGCCGCCACGCCGGCGAACTTCACCGGTACGGTGTCGACCCAGTCCTCGGTGAGCGTCCGGATGCCCGACCGCCCGTCGAGGAGCGCCGACCAGGTGGATGCGACATCTCCACCGAGAGGCGTCGTCGCGCCGAGCCCGGTGACGACGACACGTACCCGGTCCTTACTCACTTGTCCGCACTCCTCTGGTTGTTCTTCAGTGACCCGCCGTGGTCCGGGAACCCGGCGTTCAGGCCTGGATGAAGTTGATGACGTCCTTCACGGTCTTGAGGTGCTTGAGCTGGTCGTCGGGGATCTCGACGCCGAACTCGTCCTGCGCCGCGACGGCGATCTCGACCATGGAGAGCGAGTCGATGTCGAGGTCGTCGACGAAGCTCTTCTCCGGGGTGACCTCCGCCGCAGGGACGCCGGTGATCTCGTTGACGATCTTGCCGAGGCCGGCGAGGATTTCCTGCTCGGTCATTGCCATGGCGCGACTTCTCCTTGATTTTTCTGATTTTCCGATGTTCCGGAGCATTTTTCCGGATCTGTACGGCGGTCCGTACAGGTGTTGGAACACAACCTAAGGGATCTCGATCACCTGAGAGGCATAGGTGAGACCGGCGCCGAAGCCGAGCAGCAGTGCGAGGCCGCCCGAAGGCACCTCGCCGCGCTCGATCATGCGGGACAGCGCGAGCGGGATCGACGCGGCGGAGGTGTTGCCGGCGAGGACGATGTCCCGGGCGACGACCGCGTTGTCCGCGCCGAGCTTGCGGGCGATCGACTCGACGATCCGCAGGTTCGCCTGGTGGGGGACGAAGGCGGCCAACTCGGCCGGGTCGACTCCGGCCCGCTCGCACGCCAGCGCGGCCACCGGGTGCAGCGCGGTGGTGGCCCAGCGGAACACGGACTGGCCCTCCTGGTACAGGAAGGACCGCCGGTCCTGGATGGCGACCACGTCGGCCTTGTCGCCGGCGCTGCCCCAGGCGACGGGCCCGATGCCCGGCGTGTCGGACGGACCGACGACCGCGGCGCCCGCGCCGTCGGCGAAGATGACGGCGGTGGCCCGGTCGTCCCAGTCGACCCACTGGCTGAGCTTCTCCGAGCCGACGACCAGGACGTTGGTCGCGGAGCCGGCCCGGATCGCGTCACTGGCCGCGGCGAGCGCGTAGCAGAACCCGGCGCACGCCGCGTTCACGTCGAAAGCGCCGGGGGCCTGGATGCCGAGCCGGTGGGCGACCCGGCCGGCGGCGTTGGGGATCTGCGCCTCCAGCGTGCACGTGGCGACGATGACCAGGTCGATGTCGGCACTGGACAGGCCGCTCGCGGCCAGGGCCTTGCCGCCGGCCTGCACGGCGAGGTCGATCTCCGACTCGTTCGGTCCCGCGATGCGGCGCTCCTGGATCCCGACGCGGGTGCGGATCCAGTCGTCGGACGTGTCGATCCGCTTGGACAGAGCGTCGTTGGTCACGATCTCGGCGGGCTGGTAGCCACCGAACGCGAGCACCTTCGCGCCCGGAGCGCCTTGACTGATCCTCACTTGAGCACCTCTCGCGCCGTGTCCAGATTGTCAGGGTTCTTCAGGGCCACGGTCTTCACGCCGGGCAGGCCCCGCCGGGCCAGGCCGGTCAGCGTGCCGCCGGGCAGCAACTCGATCACCGTGGTGACGCCGCGCTCGGCCATCGCCGTCATGCAGGCGTCCCAACGGACCGGGCTGGCCACCTGGCCGACGAGCCGGTCGACGAACTCGGCTCCCGTGGCGACCGCCGCGCCGTCCGCGTTGGACAGCACGGTGATCTGCGGGTCGCGAGGGGTGAGGCCGGCGGCCGCGTCGCGCAGGTGGTCGACGGCCGGGGCCATGTGCACGGTGTGGAAGGCACCGGCGACCGACAGCGGGCGCACCCGCGCACCCGCCGGCGGGGCGGCCTTGAATGCCTCGACCTGCTCCAGCGTGCCGCCCGCCACGATCTGGCCGGCGCCGTTGATGTTGGCGGCGGTGAGCCCGTGCGCGGCTATCGCGGCGAGGACCTCGTCCTCGGCCCCGCCCAGCACCGCGAGCATCCCGGTCTCGGCGACCGAGGCGGCCTTGGCCATCGCCCGGCCGCGCTCCCTCACCAGGCCCAGAGCCTCCTCCGGGGTCAGCACTCCGGCGATCGCCGCCGCCGCCAGCTCTCCCACGCTGTGGCCGGCGACGAGGTCGGGCCGCACCCCGAGTGCCTCGTAGGACGCCAGGGCGGCCGCCACGAGCAGGGGCTGCGCGACCGCGGTGTCACGGATCTCGTCGGCGTCGGCGGTCGTCCCGTACGAGACGAGGTCGAGCTCCACGATTTCGGACCAGGCGGACAGCCGGTCGCGGAATCCGGGGAGTTCGAGCCACGGAGTCAGGAAACCTGGAGTCTGGGCGCCTTGGCCCGGAGCGACGATGACGAGCACGTAGTCCACCCTGCCCTGTAGGAGTTCGCCACACCGATGGTGATCCGAACGAACTTTGCCGCGGGTAGTTTGTGTGGTCCCTACAGTTTCGGTGTCACCCAGGTTACGGCCGCCCGGAACCGCCCGCACATCCGCGCCGACCGTCTCAACCCACGGACAGGCGGCCGAGAATGAGCCCCACCTGGAGGGTGAACGCCGAGCGCCCCTCGGTGGGCTGGTAGCCGGTGAGCTCGGTGATCTTCCGCAGCCGATACCTGACCGTGTTGGGGTGAACGAACAGCAGCCGCGCCGTGGCCTCGAGCGAGGTCCCCTGCTCGAGGTAGGTGGCGAGCGTGTCGAGCAGCGGGGTTCCGGCGAGTGGCTTGTAGACGTTCTCCACGAGCTGGGCTCTGGCGTCCTCGTCCCCGTCGAGGGCCCGCTCGGCCAGCAGGTCCTCGGCGAGCACCGGCCGCGGCGCGTCCGGCCAGGCGGCGGCGGCGCGCAGGCCCGCGATGGCGGCCCGCGCCGAGCTGGCCGCCGCGTGCAGATCGGGGACCTCGGGGCCGATCACGATCGGTCCCGGGCCGAAACGGGGCACGACGAGGCGGGCGGCGTCCTTGATGCTGTCGGCCCCGCCCACGATCACGATGAGCCGGTCGCCCTGCACGCCCGCGAGGAGTTCGTGCCCGACCCGGCGGCCCTTGTCGCGCAGCCCGTCGATGATGCTCTGCGGGTCCTCGCCGGAGGTGTGGCCGGCGAAGACCACGACGGGCACGGACGTCCAGCCGAGCGCCGCGGCCCACGAGTGCAGGCCGTCGTCCACCTGACCGCGGACGAGCGCGTCGACGATGAGCGCCTCCAGCCTGGCATCCCAGGAGCCGCGCGCCTCGGCCTCCCTGGCGTACACCTGAGCGGCGGCGAACGCCACGTCACGGGTGTAGCGGAGCATCGCGTTGCGGAGCAGTTCCGCGCCGCCGGGCGCGGCCAGCTCCTCCACCTGGGCCTCCACCACCTCGACGACGATGCGGACCAGGTCGACGGTCTGCTGGAGCGACACGCTGCGCTTGAGTTCGCGCGGGGCGGTGCCGAAGAACTCGATGCTCGGCGTCGGCCGCCCCTCGCCGGCGTGGCCGAACCACTCCACGAACGCCGCGATGCCCGCCTGGGCCACCAGGCCGACCCACGATCTGTCCTCGGCCGACAGCGCGCGGTACCAGGCGAGCTGATCCTCCATGCGGGCCATCGCCGCCGTGCCCAGGCTGCCCATCGCGCGGTCGAGCCGCCGCGCCGTGTCTTCCCTGATCTTGTCGCCGATCCGGTCTGTGCCCCGCTCACTCACGCCCTCTAGCGTGCCAGGTCATCCCCTCGGCCGCGCTTTCCGCATCGCGCTTTTCCGTCAGCGCGGCCGAGCCGTACCGGGGTCAGATGACCGCCACGGCGGTGATGAGGCCGATCACGAAACGCGTCACCGACAGCAGGATCGCGGCCGGTTGCAGCGTGCTCTCGCGGACGAGCTCGGCCACGGAGAATCCGGCGATCTTGTCGAAGGCGAACATGCCGAGCGTCTGCGCGGCGATGCCGACCAGGCCGAACGCCAGGGTGACGAGCAGTCCCTCACGCAGCGCCCCGCCCGAGGACCAGATGGACGCGGCGACGATGAGGCCGACGCCGGCCATGCCCGAAGCGGCGATCAGGGTCGCGTTCGGGTTGCGGTCGTTGCGGATCACTTTGCTCAGCCGCCCGGGCGTGGCGAGGTCCACCACGTAGAACCCGGCGGCGAGCAGCAGCACCCCCAAAATCGCATAGGCCATGATCGCCAGGGCGCCGTTGCCGAGCACCTCGGCGAGGGTGAGGGTGTCAGGGGTGTCGATTCTGTTCACGGAGAGCCTTACATCTGGATTCTGTGGGGGACGAACGAGGAGGTGTCGTCGGTGATCAGGCCGGAGGTCTCGCGGATGCCGAGCCCGGCGGACTCGTCGCCGACCATCCAGGCGCCGAGCACCGGATGCCAGCCGTCGAAGTCGGGGAGCGGCGCGAACTCCTGGTGGACGTAGCCTTCAGCGCCGTACCCGCCGTCGGTGCTCACCTCGACACCGGGCGCGACGATGCTCATGGACGCACCCTCACGGCCGAGCAGCGGCTTGCTGATGTAGCCCGGCCCGTCGGCCAGCTCGCGCGGGCCGTCGAGGTAGGCGGGAAGCAGGTTCGGATGCCCCGGGTACAGCTCCCACAGGATCGCCAGCAGCGCCTTGTTGGACAGCAGCATCTTCCACAGGGGCTCGATCCAGGCCATCGAGGGCTGCAGGGCGAGGGCGTGCGACCCGAACGGCTCGGCGACGATCCACTCCCAGGGATACAGCTTGCACAGCGATCTGACGATGCGGTGCTCCATGTCCACGAAACGGTGGTTGAGCACGTCCCAGCCGATGTCCTCGACGGCGATGGCGACCGTGGCCAGGCCGGCCTGCTCGGCGGTCTCCTGGAGGTAGCCGATCGTCATCGCCTCCTCGCCGGTCTCGTCGGCGTTGGTCCACCCGAAGTGGACCGGGCCGGTCGGCAGCGCGAAGGACTTCCAGCGGTCGATCAGCCGCTCGTGCACGGAGTTCCACTGGTCGTCGTCGGGGTGTACGTCCCGCAACCAGAACCACTGCACGATCGAGCTCTCGACCAGGCTCGTCGGGGTGTCGGCGTTGTACTCCAGCAGCTTGACCGGCCCGGTCCCGTCGTAGTGCAGATCGAAGCGGCCGTACAGGTACGGGTCGCGCCGCCGCCACGACTCGGCGACGGCCGCGCGGCAGGCGGGTGGGATGGCGAGGTCGGCGAAGCGGTCTTCGGCGACGATGTGGTCGGCGGCGGCGAGGCACATCCGGTGCAGTTCCTCGACCTGGGCCTCCAGCTCCAGCACCTCGTCCATCGTGAACACGTAGTGGACGCTCTCGTCCCAGTACGGCCTGGCCAGGCCGTCCGGATGGGCGGACCGGTGGAAGGCGAGGCCCTGTGACTCGACGATGACCGGCCAGTCCTCGCGGGGCGGCGATGTCTGCCTGCGCATCCGGTCAGCCTCCGCGTCCGCCGACATGGAAGCCGAAGCCACCGCGCTGGATCACCCGGCCGGATCTGGTGGTGATCTGCGCGTCGGCCGGCTTGGCCGTGGTCCCGCCCCGGACCCGGCCTCCGTTGCGGCTGCCGCCGTAGTACCAGCGATAGGCGCCGTGGGAGCCGTGGTAGCGGTAGGAGGAATCGTCGCAGTGGTCGTCGTCGACGACGGCGTAGGACCCGTCGGGCAGGGGCCTGGACGTGTCGACGCAGTCGGCGTTGACCTTCTGGGTCCGCTGCGCCGCGCAGAAACCGACGACGAGGATCGAGAGCACCCCCACGGCGCCCAGCTTGACCACGGTGGACGACTTGGGGCCGCCCCCGGACGACTTCGGTTGAGGCGGTGGTGACGGGTGTGCCGGGGGGACGGCCATCAGGCTCCTGATATCGGATTGTCGAGAAAGGACACGGTCGGTTGGAAAAACGAGGACGACCGGCGAAGGGTTCCCTTTGAGGTGATGGGGGTGTGTCGGGTGAGTTAGGGGATTTAAGAGTGGTTTTACCGGGAAGGTCGACGTAGTTTCAAATCATGAAGCGCCGTGACGCACTGGTGGAGGAGCTCAGAAACGCCGGATGCCTGTCCGCCCGGCAGTTGGCGTCACGGCTCGGGGTCAGCAAGAGCACCGTGGTGCGGGATGTGGCGAGGCTCCGGGAGGCGGGCGTGCCCATCCGGCTCGGTCAGCCCGGATACGCGCTGGCCGGGCCCGAGATCGTGCGGCGGGAGATCGACCGTGCGCTGCTCGGACGGCGGGTGCTGCGGATCGAGTACCGCGGCGCCGACGGCGCGGTGACCTCCAGGGAGGTCGAGCCGAGCATCTGCCTGGGCGGCCGGGGCGGCCGCTGGTATCTGGTCGCATGGTGCAGGCTGCGCGACGACGTACGGGTCTTCCGGCTCGACCGGATCGTGTCGGCGGCCGTCACCGACGAGCGCCACCCGGAGCCCGATCAGGGCCCCCTGGAGACGCTCGCCGGGTTGACGGAGGGCTGAGCGGCCGATCCGGCCGGTGGGCGTCATGCGCCCGGCGGGCGCTGATCCAGCCGGCGGCGCAGTTCGGCGATCTCCTGTTCGAGGGCCGCCACCGACTGGGGCTGACCGGTCTGGGGGTGGCCGCTCTGTGGGTGACCGGCCTGTGGGTGACCGGCCTGCGGGTGGCCAGGTTGTGAATGGCCAGGTTGTGAATGGCCGGGCTGTGGCTGGACGGGGTGGGGCATGGTCGGCGGCATCGCCTGCGGGCTCCCCGGCTGCGGGTATCCGTACTGCTGACCGCCCGGCTGGAATCCCGTCTCCACGACCGGCGGCTGCCCGGCCTGCTGGGCCTGCTGGGGATGCTGAGGGTGGTGCCAGCTCTGGGCGGGAACGTTCGCCTGCTGCCATTCCTGCGCCGATGCGTACGCGGGCGCCTGGACGGGCGCGGCCCCCCGCGCGCTCCTGCGGCGGCGCAGCAGGAGCACCGCCACCACGACTCCCGTGACCACCACGAGGCCCCCGGCGCCGATCGCGATCCACACCCACAGCGGCTGCGGGGTCTCGTCCTTGCCCGACGAGATGGCCTGCTGGGAGTCGGTGATGTACTTCGCGACGTACGGATGGTTCGGGTGCAGCGCCTGGACCTCGCGGAACTTGGGCAGCGCGTTCTTGTAGTGCCGCAGGAAGAAGTCGTTCAGCGCCTCGTCGTACCTGATGCTGGTCAGCGACTGCGTCGGCTTGATGTTCTTCTCGTTCAGCTTCTCCTTGATGATCGAGACCGGCAGCACGAAGCTCTCGCTCTCCGAGGCCTCGCCGGTCTCGCTGACGGTTCCGGCGATCAGCATGCCGATCACCTTGCCGTCCCTGCTGAACACCGGTCCGCCCGAGTTGCCCTGATAGGACGGCGCCTGCGTCTGGATGTACGGCACGCCCTCGTGCGTGGTCCGCTTCGCGTTGTACGGACCCTCGGTCAGCGCGGGTTCGAGCTTCGACTCCAGGCTGAAGAACGGCGTGTTCGTCACCAGGCCGGGGAACCCGCTGATGTAGAGCGTGCTGCCGGTCGTCACGTCGGAGTCTTCACCGAGCGGGACCGTCGGGAGGTTCTGCTGGCCGTTGACCTTGAGCAGGGCGAAGTCCTTGCCCGGATAGCTCTCGCCCACCGACACGAGCTCGGCCGGAACCGGCTTGGCCGTCTTGTCCACACCGCCGCCCGGCAGGCTCTGCACCACAGAGAGGTCCCTGCTCAGGCCCTGGATCTTCAGGTGGCCGGTGTTGAAGTTCACGTAGACCTGCTGGGCGAGCTGGATCAGCTCGGCGTCCGCCTCGATGCCGCGCAGGCCCGTGATGATCTCCTTGGCGTCCTGCTCGTTGAGCTCGGCCAGGGCCTGCTGGGCGAACGCGTTCGTGAGCTGCTGGTCGGACAGCTCGACGCAGTGCGCGCCGGTGACCATGTAGCCGTCCGGGGTCACCCACCAGCCGGTGCACAGCCCGCCGACCTCGGCCTTGACCGTACGCTGCGGGCCCGTCGGCTTGAGATAGCGATTGACGTCGGCGGCCATCCGCTGGAACAGGTACTTGGCGATGCTGCGCTCGTCCGAGGAGATCTTGCCGTCGATCACGGCGGCGGTGGCCTGCTGCACCAGCTGGTTGAACGGCCCCTCCTTGATCGTGCCGGTCGGGACGACGACCTGGCCCGAGTAGGTCAGGGTGGTGAGCTGCACCGCCGGATGGGTGCGCGCGGCCAGGCGTGTCCCGACCGAGACGTCGTCGCCCGCATCCGCGGACGCCGGAGCCGCGGTCGACGCCGCCAGGGCGACCGCGGCGGCGATCAGCATCCCGCGTATGCGGTGTTTCGTGGATGTTCCGTTCACACGGGCAATGGTGCGCTTGGCCTCTTGTCTGCCACTTGGAGGTGACTTGGGACGTTCCAGTGCGTCTCGGAACGTTCCTCATTGAAATGCCTCACGGCGAGCGGGACACGTGGAGGGTGTGAGACAGAGACGCGCCGCCGTGGCGTACCGGGAGAGGAGCGAATCGTTGGGGCCTCCCGACAGAAGAAGGCAGCTCTTCGAGGAGATCTACCGGAAATATCATGACGCGGTTCTCGCCTACCTCTTACGCCGCACCGAGAGCGGCCACGACGCGGGCGACGTCCTCGCCGAGACGTTTCTCGTCGCCTGGCGGCGGCTCGACGACATCCCGGACGGTGAGCGGGCCCGGCCGTGGCTGTTCGGCGTCGCCCGGCGCACCCTCGCCAACCACCACCGGGGCGCGCGGCGGCGTAGCGCGCTGAGCGACAGGCTGCGCGCCGAACTCGCGAACGCTCCCTGCGAGGCCGCGAGCGAACCGTCCGCCCTCGCCGCCGCCTTCCGGCGTCTTCCCGAGCCGGACAGGGAGGTGCTGTCGCTCGCCGGCTGGGAGGGCCTGGACTTCG
>BCRI01000093.1 GCA_001552515.1 Sphaerimonospora mesophila NBRC 14179 = JCM 3151 | reverse complement strand
GGTCTGGTACGTGCGCAACGGCACGATCAGCCGGGTCGGCAACGAGTCCCAGGGCTGGTCGAGGGCGCTGGTCGACGTGCCGGTGGCATACGACTCGGATCTGGGTGCGGTGCGCGACCTGCTGAAGACCACCGCGACCGAGCTGTGGGAGGACCCCGACTTCCAGCGGACGCTGATCGTCGAGGAGCCCGAGGTCTTCGGGCTGGAGCAGGTCTCCGCCTCGACCGTGATCTTCCGGGTCACCGCCAAGACCGCCCCGGCCCAGCACCTGGAGGTCGCCCGCGAGCTGCGGCTGCGCATCAAGCGGGCCTTCGACGAGAAGGGCCTGGCCTTCGCCGGTTGACGCCGCGTTTAACCTACCAGTCGGTAGCTGGCCTAGTCTGAGACCGTGACGAGCGAGCAGACCGAGTCGTTCTATGACGCCGTCGGGGGCGAGGAGACCTTCCGACGGCTCGTCCACCGTTTTTACGAGGGCGTCGCGACCGACCCGCTGCTGCGCCCCATGTACCCCGAGGAGGACCTCGATGGGGCGGAGGAGCGGCTTCGCCTGTTCCTCATCCAGTATTGGGGCGGCCCGAACACCTACAGCCAGCGGCGCGGCCATCCGCGGCTGCGCATGCGGCACGTTCCGTTCGTCATCGGGGAGCGCGAGCGCGACGCCTGGCTCAAGCACATGCAGGACGCCATCCACTCACTGGAGCTGCCGCCCGAGCGGGCGGAGCAGCTCTGGAAATATCTCGTCTACGCCGCCCACAGCCTGGTGAACGCATAATCCACACGAGTGGCGGGCAGCCACTCAAACATGGATGAGACCCCCTGGTGGCGCGATGCCGTCGTCTACGAGATCTACGTACGCAGCTTCGCCGACGCCTCGGGTGACGGCACGGGCGACCTGGCGGGCATCCGCGGCCGCCTGCCGTACCTCGCGGATCTCGGCGTCGACGCGATCTGGCTGACCCCCTTCTATCCCTCCCCCATGGCCGACGGCGGATACGACGTGGCCGACTACCGCGACGTGGACCCCGTGTTCGGGTCACTCGCCGATTTCGACGACCTCGTCACCGACGCCCACGCGCACGGCCTGCGGCTGATGGTGGACATCGTGCCCAACCACAGCTCCTCGGCCCACCCGTGGTTCCAGAAGGCCCTGGCGGCCCCCAGGGGCTCCCAGGAGCGCGATCGGTACATGTTCCGGGACGGACGGGCCCCTCTCGGCCCCGGCGAGGCCGAGGGCGAGCCGAACAACTGGCTGTCGACCTTCGGCGGGCCGGCCTGGACGCGGGTGCCCGACGGGCAGTGGTACCTGCACCTGTTCGCGCCCGAGCAGCCCGACTTCAACTGGCGCAATCCCGAGGTGCGCGAGGAGTTCCTCGACATCCTGCGCTTCTGGCTCGACCGTGGGGTGGACGGCTTCCGCATCGACGTCGCGATGGGGCTGATCAAGGCCGAGGGGCTGCCCGACACCGGTCCCGGCTTCCGGTCCGCATCGCCGATGTGGAGCAGGCCCGAGGTCCACGACATCTACCGCGAGTGGCGCCGCGTGCTCGACTCCTACCCCGGGACGCGGGTCGCGATCGGCGAGGTGTGGACGGACTCGGCCGAGGACCTCGCGCGTTATGTCCGCCCCGACGAGCTGCACCAGAGCTTCAACTTCGCCTGGCTCGAGGCCCCGTGGTCGGCCACGGCGTTTCGCAAGGTCATCGACGACACCCTGCGCGCGGTCGCGGCGCCGACCTGGGTGCTGTCCAACCACGATGTCGTACGGCACCGCACCCGCTACGGCGAGGGATCGCTCGACCCGTCGGCGGGGCTCGCCCGGGCAAGGGCGGCGCTGCTGGGCATGCTCGCCCTCCCCGGGTCCGCCTATCTCTACCAGGGGGAGGAACTCGGCCTGCCCGAGGTGACCGACCTGCCGCCGCAGGCCCGCCAGGACCCGGTGTTCAAGCGCTCGAACGGTGAACTGCCCGGCCGGGACGGCTGCCGGGTGCCGTTGCCGTGGTCCGGGACGGCGCCGCCGTACGGCTTCGGCGACGGCGGCTCCTGGCTGCCGCAGCCGGACGACTGGGCGGAGCTGACGGTGGAACGGCAGGCGGCCGACACCTCGTCCACGCTGTCGTTCTACCGGCGGGCCCTGGCGCTGCGCCGCGACCTGAGGGGCACGCTGCCCGACGCGATCGAGTGGGTCCCCGCCCCGGGCGACGCGCTGTTCTTCCGGCGCGGCCGGCTGACCTGCGCGATCAACTGCGGCGAGGGGCCGGTACGGCTGCCGCCGCACGAGCGCGTGCTGCTCTCCAGCGGTCCCCTCGATGGCGTGGACCTGCCTGCTGACACCGCGGTCTGGCTGACCGACCGGTGATCCTCAGGACGTGACGAGGAACCGCTTCAGATGCGCGATCTCGTCCTGGCCGAGCCGGCGTGGACGGGCGTTGTCGACGTCATAGGCGACCATCACGCTGCGCGCCTCGACGTAGAGGGCGTCGTCGTCGCGGATCTCGTAGGCCAGGTTGAACCGTACGGAGGTGATCTCGGTCACCCAGAGCTCCACCCGGACCGGCTCGATCCTGAAATCGAGGGCTCGCCGGTAGTCGATCTCGTGCCGGGCGACCACCATGCCCGGTCGGGCGCCACCGCTTTCCCGCCGCCGCATCGGGTGGAACATGGCCACCCGCGCGTCCTCGAGGTAGTCGAAGAAACGGACGTTGTTCACGTGGCCCAGGTTGTCGATGTCGGCGAAGCGCACCGGGCGCTCGAAGACGAATCGGCCGGCGGTTCCGGTGTCGCCGGGCGCCTGGCACGTCGTCTGGCGATGGAAGTCGGTCACGGCAGCAACGTAGACCACCCGCGGCCCCGGAACGGCGCCGGGGGTGCGGGTGGTCCGCTGTCCGTCGGTCGTACGCGGGTCAGTCGCGGGTGAGCTTGCGGTAGGTGACCCGGTGCGGGCGGGCCGCGTCCGCGCCCAGCCGCTCGATCTTGTTCTTCTCGTAGTCGGCGAAGTTGCCCTCGAACCAGAACCAGCTCGAGCCCTCTTCCCACGCCAGGATGTGGGTGGCGATGCGGTCGAGGAACCACCGGTCGTGCGAGGTGATCACGGCGCAGCCCGGGAACTCGAGCAGCGCGTTCTCCAGGCTGGACAGGGTCTCGGTGTCGAGGTCGTTGGTGGGCTCGTCGAGCAGCAGCACGTTGCCGCCCTGCTTGAGGGTCAGTGCCAGGTTGAGCCGGTTGCGCTCACCGCCGGACAGGACGCCGGCGAGCTTCTGCTGGTCCGGTCCCTTGAACCCGAACGCCGCGACGTACGCCCGCGAGGGCATCTCCACGTGGCCGACCTTGATGTGGTCGAGCCCGTCGGAGACGACCTCCCAGACGTTCTTCTTCGGGTCGATCCCGCCACGGCCCTGGTCCACGTAGGAGATCTTGACGGTGTCACCGATCTTGATCGATCCCTCGTTCGGGCTCTCCTCACCGGTGATCATGCGGAACAGCGTGGTCTTGCCCACGCCGTTGGGACCGATGATGCCGACGATGCCGTTACGGGGCAGATCGAAGGAGAGCCCGTCCATCAGCAGGCGCTCGCCGAAGCCCTTCGTCAGGTTCTCGGCCCGAATGACCGTGGTGCCCAGGCGCGGGCCCGGCGGGATCTGGATCTCCTCGAAGTCGAGCTTGCGGTACTTGTCGGCCTCGGCCGCCATCTCCTCGTAGCGCTGCAGGCGGGCCCGGCTCTTGGTCTGGCGGGCACGGGCGTTGGAGCGCACCCACTCCAGTTCCTCCTCCAGGCGCTTCTTGCGCTTGACGTCCTTCTGCCCCTCCACCTTGAGGCGGGCGGCCTTGGCCTCCAGGTAGGTGGAGTAGTTGCCCTCGTAGACGTAGCAGCGGCCCCGGTCGAGCTCCAGAATCCACCCGGCGACGTTGTCGAGGAAGTAACGGTCGTGGGTGACGGACAGGATCGTGCCGGGATACTTCTCCAGGTGCTGCTCCAGCCACTGGACGCTTTCCGCGTCGAGGTGGTTGGTGGGCTCGTCGAGCAGCAGCAGGTCCGGCTGCTCCAGCAGCAGCTTGCACAGGGCGACCCGGCGGCGCTCGCCACCGGAGAGCTTGGTGACGTCGGCGTCGGGCGGCGGACAGCGCAGCGCGTCCATCGCCTGCTCGAGCTGGCTGTCCAGGTCCCAGGCGTTGCGGTGGTCCAGGGCGTCCTGGAGCTTGCCCATCTCCGCCAGGAGCTCGTCGCTGTAGTCGGTCGCCATCTGCTCGGCGATCTCGTTGAACCGGTCGAGCATGGCCTTGGTCTCGGCGACGCCCTCCTCGACGTTGCCGAGCACGGTCTTGGACTCGTTCAGCTTCGGCTCCTGCATGAGGATGCCGACCGTGAAGCCGGGCATCAGACGGGCCTCGCCGTTGGATGGCTGCTCCAGCCCGGCCATCATCTTGAGCAGCGTCGACTTGCCCGTGCCGTTCGGGCCCAGGACTCCGATCTTGGCCCCGGGGAGGAACGACAGCGTGACGTCGTCGAGGACCACCTTGTCTCCGTGCGCCTTGCGCACGCGCTGCATCGTGTAGATGTACTCCGGCATGCCCCCAGCCTAGTCCCCCTTCCCCCAAGCTTTGCCCGGTCACGTCGCCCCGGGCCGCGCCTCACCTGCGGAAGGCTCCTCGCCGGCTCGGGCTTTCCGCGAAGCGGAGGGAAAGTCGCCGCCCGCGGCCGGTCAGGACGCTAGGGGATGCCGCCGGTGGCGCCGTCCGCCCTGCGCGGGGGCGGCGCGGCCGGGGTGGCGGGCAGGCAGATGCGGTCCCTGCCCAGTTCTTTGGCCCGGTACAGGGCGAGATCGGCGGCGGCGAGCAACTCGATGAGGTCGGCGCCGTGCAGGTTCATGACGGCGACCCCGGCCGAGACCGTCACCGTGACCATCGCCTGCTCGGCGGCGACCGCCATCCGGCCCACCCGGGTGCGCAGCCGCTCGGCCACCCGTCGCGCCTCGTGCACGTCAGCGCCCGGCAGCAGCACGACGAACTCCTCGCCGCCGAACCGGCCCACCACGTCGTATTCGCGGAGCTGACTGCGCAGTGTCGCGGCCACCTGGATCAGCACCTGATCTCCGACGAGGTGGCCATAGGTGTCGTTGACCTTCTTGAAATGGTCGATGTCCACCAGGACCAGCGCGAGCGAGTTGCCCATGCGCTGTGCCCGGCCGATCTCCGTGTCGGCCTCACGCTGCCAGGCCGCCGCGTTGAGCAGCCCGGTCTTGGGATCGGTTCGCGCCGCCGCCTGCAACTGGGCGTGCAGCAGGCTGCGCTGGAGCAGCACGACGGGCGGCAGCAGGAGCAGCAGCAGCGCAAGATTGAGCCCGCAGAGCACGGCGACGATCACACCGAGGCACAACTCCACCGCGTCGAGCAGAAGGCGCTCACGGTCCCACAGGACCTCGCCCCACCTGCCCTCCGGATCGGCCGCGTGGGCGGCGACGGCGATGAGGGCGGTGTTGAGCACCGTGAAGACGATGGCGCACAGCACCGCGACGGCGATGGCCTGCCCGGCGCCGGCGGACAGGCCGCCGGCCACCGATCCGGCATCCGCCAGCACCCCGTCGAGTCCGGGCAGACCCACGCTCCAGGGCATCGCGGCGCCGTCGAACGACCCGGCGGTCCCGAACAGCCCCACGCGGTCGCCGGTCCATGAATGGAACAGCACCGACGCCGTGCCGGCCGCCAGCCCGACGGCGGCCGAGGTGAAGACCCTCCGGTACAGAACCGTCGCCCGCACCCGGAGCTGGAGCAGGATCTGCAGGGGAACGGGCGCCAGCAGCGCGTAAACCGGCGGCAGCAGGAAAGCCACCGGCAGCCACCATGCCGACAGCAGGTCGCGGGGCACCCCGGCCGGCATGCCGAGACGGCGGGTCGCCTCGATGCACACGGCCCCGCAACCCGTGAGCGCGGCGAACGTCGCGAGGTCGGCGAGACGGAATTCCGTCGATTTCGCCAGGACCCCGATCACGACCAGATCGAGCGTGACGATCGCGCACAGGTAGGCCACGAGCGCACGCGACTGGGCCAGCAGGGGCCACCGGCCCGGCGAGCAGATGGCGTCTCGCGGCTTCACAGAGGTCTGACCCGTTGCCGTCATGCCACCCCCCAACGCACCCAAAACAGCATCTCACGATGTGTAACACAATAGTTGCGGAGGGTGCGGAACGCGACGGGAACCACTACGTTGGCATGCGGTGACCGTCACAAGGGTCCGGTTCCGGACCCACCGCATCACCGGTCCCAAGACGGCACAGGGCTCAGGTGGCACACATTCTCAGGCGGCACAGACCCCGAGGCGGCATCAGACCTGGAGCCAGCACAGACCTCGAGGGGCACAGATCTCGAGGCGGCACAGACCCCGGGCGGCGGCGCACACCTCGATGCGGCGCAGTTCCCGAGCCCCCGGAACCCACCGGCCCACGACGTGCCCGCGACGGCAGACCTCCGGGAGACGAGATCAGGCGGCCAGCGGCCGGACCTCACCGCTCCCGGTGCCGTCGTCTCCCATGCCGTCATCCGCTGTGTGGCCGTCGGGGCCCTCGATCTCGTCCTCGGGCGACGGCGTCCCGTCGCCTGCCGTACGGACCCGTGCGCCTGCCCCGGCGACCGGCCCGTGCGGCGTGCCGCTTTCCCACGCCCCGGGCGGGTCCTCGCCCGGCGGCCCTGGCGCCTCGGCGGAGGTGAGCTCCCACCGGCTCACGGCCTCCTCCATCTCCTGTCGGTCCTCCTCGACCGGCACGGGGTGCGCGTAGCTCCGGAAGGGTCTTTCGAACGCGGTGATGCCGTACTTCAGGTCATGGCCCACCGAGATGGCCTCGACCTCGACCCAGTAACGCTGCTCCCCGTTGCGTTCGTACTGCTTGACGCGGAGCCTGCCGTACACCACGACCGGTTGACCCTTACGGATCGACTGCTGGACGTTGTCGCCGAGCCTGCGGAAGCAGCGGATCGTGTAGAAGGTGGTGTCCCTGTTCTGCCAGGTGTTGGACTGCGGGTCGAGGAACCGCCGGTTGACGGCCATCCGCATGGTCGTGACACGCGAGCCGTCCGCGAACCGGAACTGCTCGGGGTCTTTGGTGACGTTCCCGCTCAGCGTGACGTAGATGTCGCTCATGGAGTGCCTCCCACGGGTCCGGACGCTCGCCGGACCCGCAGCCCACCTTGGCCCGCGCCACCCGGGCGCCGCGGCGCCGAACCCCGTTCTGTGGACAACTCGCGTTCTGGCCGCCGCGCGGGGGCTCAGCGGTTGGCGGTGGCCATGGCGTCGAAGTACTCGTTGTAGCGGCGCAACTCCCGCTCCACCGGTTCGATGACCATGTCGTTGGTGAGCGCGCCGACCCGGCGTCGCATGTCGCGCTCCATGCGGTCGCGTTCCCTGCTCGCGTCGAGCAGTACGAAATTCCTGCCGGCCACCCCGGACAGGAGGCCGAACACGAGCGCGCCGATCACCAACAATCCCAGCCAGGGCAGCATCGTGACGTCGCCAAGCGGTTCGGCGGGCGGGCTGCCGAGCTTGAAAACCCCGTACGCGAGGATGGAGCCGCCCCAGGCGAGCCCGGCCAGGGAGGTCACGACCAGCAGGTACTGCCAGATCTTGAGCAGCCACCACCAGGCGGGCACCCGGTCGAGCGGCGGAGCGACCTGGGCGAGCTCGCGCGACAGCGCCTCGGTGATGCGTCCGGGCCGTGACCGCGCGGCCTCGCGCACCCCGCGCTGCCACACCTCGGGCATGCCGGTGGACAGCCCGTTGGCCAGGGACAGCACGGCGTTGTCCACCTCGGCGGGCTGGGCGCTGACCGTGCTGCCGACGAGGCCGCGGATCTCCTCCTTCACCCCGCCGAGTCGCAGGCTGCTCGCGGGATCGGGCCGCAGTCTCGCGGCCCACCGGGCGTACGGCCAGCCGACCCAGTCGAGGGAGCGTACGCCGTACACGTTCTCGATGGCCTCACCGAGCGCGGAGACGCCGACGGCGTCGCACAGCGCGTCCGTCAGCCCCGCCCTGCGGGTGGCGTCGATGGCCGGCTCGACGTACCGGATCTCCGGCAGGTCCGCGGCGAGGCGCAGCATCAGCCGGTCGAGGTCGGCCTCCAGTCGCTGGTGCGCGGCCCTGCGGGCGACGACGGACTCGGCCAGGACGGCCTTGAGGTCGTCGATTCCCCCGCCGGTGGTGGCCGAGGTCGCGATCACCCGGGGATGGGCGACGCCCTCACGCCCGAGCAGATCCTCCAGGTCGGCGACGCACTCGGCCTGCTCCTCGGGCGTGAGGCGGTCGCACTGGTTCAGCACGAAGACGGTCACCGCGTCGTGCCCGGCCAGGTCGGTGACGTAGCGCCGGTGAACGGACGCGTCGGCGTACTTCTGCGGGTCGAGCACCCAGACGATCAGGTCGGCCGCCTGGATCAGCCGGTGGGCCTCGGGGTCGGTGAGCGCCCTGATCGAGTCGTGATCGGGCAGGTCGAGCAGGATGAGACCGTGGAGCCTGCTCTCACCCTTGTCGAGCGCGCTGGCACGGGCGAAGCGGTGCCGCCACTGGATCTGCAGCCAGTCGAGCAGCGGGCCGGCGCCGTCGAGCCCCCACACGCAGGCGTGGGTGCGCGCCGTGGTCGGCCGCCTCACCCCGATCGGCGAGAGCTCCAGCCCGGAGACGGCGTTGAACAGGGACGACTTGCCGCTTCCGGTGCCCCCGGCCAGGGCCACCACGGTGTGATCCGGCGAGAGCCTCATCCGGTCACCGGCCCGCAGCAGCAGTTGCGCGGCCTCGGTCAGCAGGGCCGGTTCCACCCTGCCCTGGCCGAGTTCGACGATCTGGGAGAGAGCCGCGAGCCGAGTTCCCAGCCCGTGCTGCCTCTCCGCCGTACTGACAGCGCTCATCGACTCCTCCCCGTCGTGCCGGAGGCGCGCGTAAGAAACCCGGTGCCGGAGGCGCGCGTAAGAAACCCGGCGCCGGAGGCGCGCGTAAGAAACTCCGTACCGGAGGCGCGCGTACGGAACCTCGGATCGCGGGCGAGTGTACGGAATCTCAGACCGCGGACACGCTCGGTCATCGCGCCGCCTCGAGGTTGTAGGTCGCCTGGTACAACCGGGTGGCGGCGGCCTCGTCCGGAATCCCGGCACTGTCCAGAACGTCCACGTAACGAAGCATCTCCTCGTCGAAGAGCAGGCCGATCCGCGCACGTAGATCGCTACGGGCCTTGGCACCGATGCTACGCAGCGACTCAGCGCCGAGCAGCCCGCGCAGCAGCCGCTGGGGCAGCGAACTGGTGCCGGTGCCGACCGCCGTCATGTCGGTGGAGCCGTACCCGAGCAGGCCGACGGTGAAGATCAACGCGAGCGATTCGACGTCGAACGAGATGATCTTCGCCACCGATCGCTTGGTCACGCCCTCGGTCCGGATCAGCTCGGTCACGTAGTCCTGCCAGGACGTGATCGCGCCGGCCGTCCTGCGCACCAGTTCCTCGGAGTGGCGGCCCAGACCCGGGGTGGCGGCCAGCCGGTCGCCCGCCCCGGCCCGGTGCCCCCAGCGGACGACGACGTCTTCGGCCGCCCGCTGGGCGGCTGAAACGATCATGGATTCCAGTGCCGTGCGCAGGGCCGATCTGAGCGCCAGGACCCGTTCCGGCCCCTGCTGCCGGCTCTTGCCGCCACGCCGCAACTGGAGCGTGCGCATGAGGTCACCGGATCCGGCGAAGTCCTGCCAGCGGGCCAGCACCTCACCACGCAGCAGCGAACCGTTGCGGGTGGCCTCGTCGATCTCGGTGAGCACGCCCGCGTAGGCCGCGTCGACGTCCGAACGCAGGTCGGCCCGGAGGGCCACCTGGGTCTCCAGGTGGCGGGCGAGGGCGGGCAGCCGGATCCGGAAGCTGTTGAACACGCCGTTCAGCGTCGCTCGTACGGCCGAGGCGCGCCGCTGGTCGTCGACGGACAGCTCGGCCAGCCACATCCGCAGCTCGGCGATCTCCGCTTCGGGCAGCCGGCCGTCCCTGACCGCCGTCTCGTTGATCACGAAACGTTCGACCTCGCCCAGGCCGTACTCGTCGAGCATCCGCCCGAAGTGCTTGACGATGACGTCGCGGGACTTCGCGGGCACCCGGGAGAGCACGATGACCAGCCGCGCACCGCGTTCCTTGGCCCGGCGCAGCAGTCCCCAGGAGGGGGCGTCGGCGTACCGGGCCGCCGTGGTCACGAACATCCACAGATCCGCCGCGTCGAGCATCCGGTGGGCGATCTCGTGGTGCTCCTCGACGACCGAGTCGATGTCCGGGGTGTCCAGGAGTGCCACGTCCTGGGGCAGCCGTGGCGTCGGGACCAGCGTCACCCCGCCCGGTCCCGCATCGCCGTCCGGACCGCCGGGCCTGGTCATGCCGCCGAGCAGGTCGCCCGTGGCGTACCACTCGTAGTCGTCGGGATGGCAGGCGAGCACGGGCGTCGCGGTCGTCGGACGGCGCACTCCGGTGGCCGTGACCTTCTGCGCGGCGAGCGTGTTGACCAGGGTCGACTTGCCCGCGCCGGTCGAGCCGGCCACGACGATCAGGGCGGGCGCCGTGCTGAGGTGGACGCGTGGGATGACGTAGTCGTCGAGCTGGGCCAAGACGGCCGCCTGCGCCTTGCGCGCCTCGTCCGATCCCGGCACATCGAGCCCGAAGTGCAGCCCCTTGACCGCCACGCGGAGCTGGTTCAGCGCCTCGGTCAGCGCCGCCGACACCGGCTCCGGCAACGGCAGCTCCCGGCGGGGCCGGCCGCCGGCCGGAGTCTCCCTCGGCCTGTCGTCCTCCCGAGCCGCGCTTCCCCGAGACTCGGCGGCTACGGACCCGTCGCGCTCGGACCCACCCGTCTCGGGAGTGTCGTCTTCGCGGCCGGTTCCGGGGTCCGCCTCGGGCTCGTCCGCCTCGGCGCCGTCGGTGGTGCCGTGGTCGGCCGCACCGGCAGGGGAACCGCCGGCGTCGGTCACCGTGTCGTCGTCGGCGGATGCGGGCCGGGCCGCTCCGGTGTCGGAGGGACGCGGGCCTGGGTCGTCGACACCGATCGCACGGAACGCGATGGTCTGCTCGCCAGGCGTCTCCGTCTCCCCCCGCGTGCCGTGCTCATCCGGCGTCATGGAGTGCGCGTCGACGGCAGGATCCGCGGGCACGGCGGCACCGCCCCCGCTCGCGGAATCGTCCGGCGTCTGCCTGGCTGCGGATTTCACGGGATCCGCTCCGCTCGCACCATTTCGATCTCCTGGCCGACTCTGACGACCTCGCCGATGATCGCGATCGCCGGTGGCCGTACCCCGACCGCGGCTACCCGTTCCGCCACCGTCGACAGCGTGGCGGAGACGGCTCGCTGCGTCGGAAGCGTACCGTCCTGTACCACCATTGCGGGAGTTTCCGGTGAACGTCCCTCTCTAAGCAGAGTGTCGGCTATCTCCGTGATCCGCTCGACCGCCATCAGGAGGACCAGCGTCCCTCGCGATCTCGCCAGGGCCGGCCAGTCGACCGTGGACCGGGGGTCACCGGGTGGGACGTGCACGGAGACCACATGGAAGTCCTGGCTGACGCCGCGGTGGGTGACGGGGACGCCCGCCGAAGCGGGGACCGCCACCGCGCTGCTGACACCGGGCACCACGACCACCGGGATGCCCGCCCGCGCGCAGGCGATGGCCTCCTCGCCGCCGCGGCCGAAGACGAACGGGTCGCCGCCCTTCAGCCTGACCACGAACTTGCCCTCGCGGGCACGCTCGACGAGCAGCTCGTTGATCTTGTCTTGGGAGAGCGAGCGGCCGTACGGAACCTTGGCCGCGTCGATGAGTTCGACGTCGGGCGACAGCTCGTCGAGCAGGGCCCGGGGCGCGAGACGGTCGGCGACGACCACGTCGGCCTGCGCGAGCAACTGCCGGCCCCGGACGGTGATCAGTCCGGGGTCTCCTGGCCCTCCGCCGATCAGTGCGACGCCGACGGGCTTGGTGCGGTGGCGGCGGGCGTCGACGGTGCCGTCGCGCAGCGCGCCGACCACGGCGTCGCGGATCCCCGCGGCACGCCGGGGATCGCCTCCGGCGGTCACGGCCACGCTCACCTCGCCGACGCGTCCGCCGGCCGGCGTCCAGGCCGCCGAGGCGTCCTTGTCGTCGGCGCGCACGCACCAGATCCGCTTCGCGTCCGCCTCGGCGGCGACCGCCGTGTTCACGTCTCGCTGATCGGTGCAGGTGTGCACCAGCCAGGCGCCGTCGCAGTCGCCGACCTGGTAGGGCCGGGGCTCCCAGGTCACCCGGCCGGCCGCGATGAGATCGTCGAGGGCCGGGGTGACGCTGGGCGAGACGAGGGTCACCGAAGCGCCGGCGGCGAGCATCGCGGGGATCCGCCGCTGGGCGACACGTCCGCCGCCGACGACGAGCACCCGCCGCCCGTCGAGGCGCAGGCCGAGCAGGTAGGGCGCCATGACCCCTGTCTCCCAATCCGTCAAGCATGCCTTGTTAGGAAGCAAACCTACCGTCGGGTCGCGACGGCATCCACCGGTTGGGCCCCGAGCGTGTCGGCGCGGCGGACGACGGCACCGCCCGCGGCATCGTCCTCCGGGCCCGATCCATGGTGCCTCATGCGTTCTTCTCTGCCACACCGGCCGCGTCGAAGGTGGCGACCTCGTGCATGACCCGCGCAGCGGCGGCGACCAGCGGGTGGGCGAGCAGACCGCCGGTGCCCTCGCCGAGACGCAGCTCCAGATCCACCAGGGGGCGCAGGCCGAGGTGCGCCAGGGCGGCCGCGTGGCCCGGCTCGGCCGACCGGTGACCCGCCACGCAGTAGCCGACGACGTCCGGCACGAGCGCTGCGGCCGCCAGCGCGGCCGACCCCGCGATCACCCCGTCGAGGATGACCGGCACCCGCTCGGCCGCCGCGCCGAGGAGGAACCCGGCGATCGCCGCGTGTTCCAGGCCGCCGACCGCGGCGAGCACCCGAAGCGCGTCCTCGGGCCCGTCCTCCGTCCGAACTCCCGTCACGGGGATTCCGTTGGCCAGCAGCGCCTGCCGTACGACCTCGATCTTGTGCCGATGGGTGGCGTCGTCGACACCGGTCCCCCGCCCCGTCGCCGACTCGGGATCCCGACCGGCGAACGCGCAGATCAGGGCGGCGGACGCGGTGGTGTTCGCGATCCCCATGTCACCGGTGATCAGGCAGCGGTGGCCGGCCGCCACCAGGTCGCGTGCGACCTCGGTCCCGGCCGCGAGGGCCTGCCCGACCTGCTCGGCCGTCATCGCGGGCCCGCGGGACAGGTCGGCCGTGCCGTACGCGATCTTGCGGGAGATCAGGCCGGGCGCCGACGGCAGGTCGGCCGCCACGCCCACGTCCACGACGGTGACCGTGGCCCCCACCTGCGCTGCGAACGCGTTGGCCACCGCTCCGCCGGCCGTGAAGTTGGCCACCATCTGGGCGGTGACCTCCTGCGGCCAGGGCGAGACGCCCCGGGTGTGCACACCGTGGTCGGCGGCGAAGATGGCGAGCGCGACCGGCGTAGGCAGCGGAGGGGGGCACGCGGCCGCGATGCCGGCCAGCCGTACCGCGACGTCCTCCAGCGCCCCTAGGGAGCCGCGCGGCTTGGTGAGCCGGTCCTGATGCGCCCGTGCCTCCGCCATCGCCTCGGGGTCGATCGGCCGGATGGCCGAGATCGTCTCGTCGATCGACGTCATCGCTCATGCTCCTCGTCTCGGCCCCGGAACGGTCTCGTACAGGCTCGGCACGGTCGCGGAGCCGGCTCGGCGCGACCGTCTACCGGGCCTGCTCAAACGGCCTACCGGACCTGTTCAAACGGCGCTGGGGACGCCGGGCCGGGGCATCGGCTCCGATCCGATCTCCGTCTCGATCTCCGTCTCGATCTCACGGTCGAGCTCCGAGTCCGCCCCGGCGCCGATCTCCGTGTCGATCTCCCTGTCGAGCTTGGTGTCGATCTCAGTGTCGGGCACCGTGTCGATCTCGTCGAACGCGTTCCGGCGGTCCGCGGACGGCAGGCCGACCCCGGCGAGCGCCTCCTCGTACCGATCGATGACGACGTCGGCCAGGCCCTCGCAGTCGCCGATCACCTCGGCGCACCGGATGTCGAGCCCCTCGTGATTGGCGCCGTAGGCCAGCGCCTGCGCCCAGATCCGCTCGAGCACGGCACCGGCGAACAGGACGTAGGGCAAGACGATGACCCGCTTGGCGCCGAGCCTGCGGCACCGCTCCAGACCACCGGGCACGCCGGGACGGCTGTGCGACACATAGGCCGTCTCCACCGTGAGCAGGTCGCCGGCGTGGGTCTCCCAGAAGAGCCGGGACACCCGGTGAACCTCGGCGTTCACGGCGGGGTCGGTCGAGCCGTGGCCGACCAGCACGACGGCGGTCTCGGCCGGTCCGATCTCCTCGGGCGCTTCCTCGGTCACGAACCTCGGCATCTCCGCACGGGCGTCGGCGAGCCGTTCCGCGAGCAGTTCGAGCACCCGGGGATCGGGGCCGAGGGGGCGGCCGAGATCGTATTCGAGGGTGGGGTGCCGCTCCTGCTCCAGCGCCAGCGTGCCCGGAATGTCGCCGAGGGCGTGCCGGTCGCCGGTGAGGCTCAGCGGCACCGCGATCATGTGGTGGTGACCCCGGGTGACCAGGGATGAGATGGAGTCGCTGAGCGGCGGGCGCGCCTTCGTGATGAAGCCGCCGCTCACCTCGGCGGGAAGCCCGTCGAGGCGGCAGCGGAGCCGATGAACGAACCGGCCGAACTCGGCCACGCCGGTCTCATCGTGTGTGCCATGACCGATGAGCAGCAGCGGCGGTTTCATCTACCTGATCTCCCATGCCTTGGACTTGCGGGTAGCCGTCGTCCCGGCTCGCGAGGATAGCCTTCCGCGCCCAATCATGGGGTCCGCTTGACCGTACGGCACAGACCGTGCAGCAATTCTTTACCAATTGTCATGAAATCTCCCCCTTTAGCACCCCGAACAGTACGGCATCCGCCCACCCGACCGGCAGCGGATCGGCCTGCCGCAGGACACCCTCCCCGGCGGATGCCGTCCGCCTCGTGTCCACCCGGACGGCGCGGTTCCCGGTCACGACCAACGGTGGACCCCCATCGCCCACCGGGATCGGATGCGGCGCGCGGGCCCGGACGCACACCATGTTTGGCGCGGTCGCCACGGGTACGAGGCACGACAGTGACCCTAATCGGGAGGTGAGGTCATGAGTATCCAACGCGGGAGCGCCAAGCACGGTCCACGCCTCGACGATGAGCAGAAGCACGAGACGGAGGGCCTCGTACGCGGATCGGGTTCGAGTCATGCGCAGGAGTGGAAGGAACCCGAGCCGTCTCATCTGCCCGAGGAGGACCTCGAGTCCCGGAGTTACTCACCGCGGCACGAGCCGGGAACCCCCCATGGGATCACCCCCGTCGACGTGGAGCGCCGGAGCAACCTCGCCAAGTGGCTGAGCGACGCCGGCTACCCGGCCGATCAGGGAAAGCTGCTGGCGCACGCCGAGGACAGGAACGCCCCGGACGCCGTGATCGAGGCGGTCCGCCGGCTTCCCGAGCATTTCAGGTTCCACAACGTGGCCGAGGTCGCCGAGGCCCTCGGGCTCGGGATCGAACGTCGGCGCTGGTGACGGGAGGGGCGTTGAGACTCGACTTCATCCGGCCGCTGTACGACCGGCCGGGGCCGTACGCCTCGGTCTATCTCGACACGGAACGGTCGAACGAGGGACAGGCCAATGTGGTCCAGCGACGGTGGGCCATGCTCAGGGAGCGGCTCACCGCGGCCGGGGCCCCGGCGCGGGTGCTGGATCCGATCGGTGAACTGGTGCTGGATCCCCGCATGGTCGCGCCCGGCCGGGTCGTCTTCGCCGCGGGCGACGAGATCGTGCTCCACCATCCCCTCCCCGCGCCGCCACGCCGGCAGACCGCGCGCTGGTCGCCGCTCCCCCACGTGGTCCCGTTGCTGGCCCAGCGTGGCGAGCCCGTGCCGCACATCCGGGTGCTGGCCGATCGCATGGGCGCGGAACTCACCATCTTCAGGAACGGAGCCCGGCGGACGGAGACCGTGGAGGCCGTGGAGGAGTGGCCGATCCAGAAGACCGGGCAGGGCGGCTGGTCGCAGACCCGCTACGAGCGCGATGTCGAGGAGGTCTGGCGGCGCAACGCGGTCGCGGTCGCCGAGGTGGTGGACAAGGAGACCCAGGGATCCGCCGCCGAGGTCGTGGTGCTGGGCGGCGATCCGAGGGCGCGCGGGCTCGTGCTGGAATGCCTCTGCAAGGACACCGCCAGGAAGGTCACGACGTCCGAGCACGGCAGCCGCGCGGCCGGAGCCGACCTGCGGAACTTCGAGGCCGACGTGGAGCGTGCGTGTGCGGCGTGGGTCGAACGGTGCCGGGCCGCGCTGCTCGAGGCCCACGCGGCGGGGCCGTACGCGATCGGGCTGCAGGAGACGGCCCGGGCGCTGCGCGACGCACGGGTGCAGACGCTGCTGCTGCACGACGATCCGTCGTCGACGGCAACGATGTGGGTGGGCCCGGAGCCGACCCATCTGTCCACGGACCGGGCCGAGCTGCTCGACTGGGGCGTGGCCGAGCCGTTCGAGGAGCGGGTCGACTCCGCGCTGGCGCGGGCCGTCGCCGGGACGGACGCCGACTTCTGGTTCGTCGACCATCTCCCGTCGCCCGACGGAATAGGGGCCGTCCTGCGTTTCTGACCGTCTCCGCCTCCGTCAGTGGGAGGGGCTCACTCGTCGGCCCGCCCGGCCGCGTCCGCCAGCGCCTGGCGGCCTGACGGGTGAGCCCCGTCACCGGCCTCCCGGTCACGGGGCTCCGGCACGGCCTCGCCCCGTGGATCGTCCGCGGCCTCGTCCTCGGCCGGCCGCGCGCGACCGGCGGCCATCACCGAGCCGCCGACGATGAGCACGGAGGCGATGAGCATGTTGAGCGTGACGGGCTCGCTGAGGATGAGGACCCCCGCCAGGACCGCGACGACGGGGTTGATGTAGGTGAAGACCACCGAGCGGGTGGGCCCGACCTCGCGGATGAGCGCGAAGAACACGATGAACGCCAGCGCGGTGCAGATCAGGGCCAGGCCGGCCAGCGCGGCCAGGACCCGCCCCGGAGGCATGGTCTGCGGCCAGGTCAGCGCCGCCGCCGGGGCGTAGACCAGGGCCGCGAGGGTCAGGCAGACGGCGGTCATCGGCAGTGACGGCACGTCCTTGAGCTTGCGGGCCGCCAGCAGGGGGGCGGTGGCGTACCCGCACGCCGTCAGCAGCAGCTCGACGATCGCCCAGGGATCGCCGCCGCGCAGGTCGGGGCCGACAAGCACGGCGACCCCGGCGAAACCCAGCACCAGGCCCGCCAAGCGGGTGGGGGTGAGCCGGTCGGTGTCCCCGATGATTCTGGCGATCACCACGGCGAGGATCGGCGCCGCCGCGATGACCAGGGCCGCCATCGAGCTGGAGACCCGCCGCTCCGCGTCCGACAGCAGCCACCACGGGAGGATGATCTCGATGGCGGCGAAGGCGGCGAGCGGCCGCCAGTAGCGGGCCAGCCCGGCCAGCTGCCCGCCGCGCAGCGCCAGCGGAAGCAGGACGGCGGCGCCGACCGCGGTGCGGGCGAAGATCAGCACGGGGACCGAGACGCTCTCGACCGCCACCTTGATCATGAGGTACGGGACACCCCAGATGAAGCACATCATCACGAACAGCAGCCAGCCCCGGCGGCTCATGTGTCCTCCTCGATCATTGACGGCGAGACAACATTACGGAAAGACCCCGATTTGTGAAGAACGTTCTTTCGATTGGATCGGGACGTCCACGAAGGTGTGACCTCGGAGAAACACGCCCCTCGGTGCGGAGGTCCGGCGCCGCCGAGGCTGCGATCCACACTGATTAGGGACAACGCCCGTGGGATAGGAGTGAGGGAAGTGACGCGCATGCCGGGGGGAGATTCACATGCGGTCCACTTCGTCGGGGGTCCACAGGTCGGCGCGCCTCAGCCGGGCGGCGGCCGGTGTGTACGCGGGCCTGGCGGCCCAGGCCGTTTCCATGGCCGCGCTGGCCGTCTTCGAGGAGACGCGAGGGCGACGGCTGGCCGCCCAGCTCGCGGCGTTCGGCGGTGATCCGGACGCGCCGGAGGCGGGTCGGCTGATCGGAGCCGTGAGCTTCTTCGCAGTCTTGATAATCGCCGTCGCGGCGGCCACGGCACTGGCCGGATCCGCGTACCTGTCCTGGTTGCGGCGCGTACGGCCCGGCATTCCCGCGCCGGCGCTGGCCGCCGTGTGGCTGCTGCCCGGGGTCAACCTCGTGATGCCGCCGATCCTCGCCGACCTGGCCTGGCGCGACGCCGTACGGAACAACGGTCTCCGGGCCGCGTGGGGACGCGGCGCGCAGCGACCGCGATGGCTGCTACTGGTCGGCTGCTGGTGGCTGAGCTGGCTGGGAGCGCTCGGCCTGGTGTTCGCCCGGCCCACGCACCCGGGGAGAGACCTGACCGGCATCGGCCTGCCCGCGCTGGCCGCGGTCGTGGTCGCCGCCGTCCTGTGCGCCGCCACGGTCCGCGAGATCACTTCCCTGCACGAGGACCACGACGACCACGAGAGCCGTGACGGCGGGGGCACGCGTCAGACCGGCACGGGCCGGGACGGCGAGATCGACGGATCCGGGGAGAGCCGGACGGCCCGCCAGGCCCATCCGGCGCAGGGCCTGGACGATCCCGGCCGGCCCGGCCGGACCCGCCCGCCGGCGCATCGCTCCAGCTATCGCCGGGCCGTACGGAACGGTCACCGGGCGGAGGGGGCCGGGCCCGAGCTACCCGAGCTGGCGTGCCAGAGCCGGCGCTGGGGCTCCTCCGGATGGCGCAGGAACGGCCCCTCCCGCACGCCGGAGGCCGGTCCGATGTCGGAGTAGGGCGACAGCCGATAGCCGTTGCCGTACTCGATGGGCCGCCCGCCGACGCCCGCGCCCGCCGCATCCGGCGGTGCGGGCGTCTCGCTCAGCACGGCGCGCACCGCGTCGATGCCGTGATCGCGCCAGAGCCGGTCGAGGTCGAGCAGGTTCCAGCAGTGCAGGGCGCGCAGCGAGACGGCCCTGCCCCCGGTGCGCCTGACCACGCCCCGCGCGACCAGCAGCCACGACCCGAAGACGGTCGCCGCCGTGTGCGCCTGCACGGACTCGAAGAACGTCAGGTCGATCGGGCCGGTGGAGTCGTCCAGCGTAGTGAAGATCACCCGCTGGCCCGACCGTACGGCGGGAGTCTGGGTGGCCACCTTGGCCCCGGCGACCAGGATCTCGGCGCCGTTGCGTAGCCGGAGCAGGTCTCTGGACCGGGTCACGCCGATCGCGTCGAGCAGCTCGTCGTGGAAAGTGATCACGTGGCGGCTCACGTCCATGCCGAGGATCTCGAGCTCCGCCTCGACGGCCTCGGCCTCGCTCATCTCCGGCAGCTCCCCCGGCGCGACCCGCTCGGCGAACCCCATGGGCAGCTGCCCCGCCGTTCCCGCGCCGGAGGCCCGGTCGAGGGCGCCCACCTGGGCGATCAGGTCCCGCCGGGTCAGCTCACCCGGGCGCCACCTCGGCTCGCCCGGCCGCAGGCCGTGCAGCGCGTCGAGACCGCCGACCGCCACGATCCGCTCGGCGACCGGCCGCGACGGGCGGGCGCGCTCCCAGAAGTCGGCCAGCGAGGTGTACGGCCGCCCGGCGACCATCCGCCCTACCTCGGCGTCGCTCACCCCCTTCACGGCGGAGAACGGCACCCGCAGGCCGTACCCCCGCCCGATCCCGGCGTGCCCGCGCGCCCCGGTCCCGGTGGTCCGCTCGACCTGCCAGGTCCCGCCGGAGTGGTTGACGTCCAGGGGCAGGATGTCGACGCCGCACTGGCGGGCCTCGTCGAGGATCACCCGGCCCGGGTACATGCCGGGCTCGTGGGTGAGCACACCGGCGAAGAACGCGGCAGCGTGATGCCGCTTCAGCCAGGCCGACTGGTAGGTGGGCAGCGCGAACGCCGCGGCGTGCGCCTTGCAGAAACCGAACCCGCCGAACGCGTCGAGCACCCGCCACGCCCGCTCGACCACATCGGAGGCGAAGCCGTTCTCCCGGGCGAGCGGGACGAACCAGGCACGCACGGCCTCCCGGCCCTCCGGCGTCCCGAGTGCGCGGCGGGCCTTCTCGGCCTCCGACAGCCCGCATCCGGTCATGACGTCGATGACCCTCAGGACCTGCTCGTGGAAGACGACCACGCCGTGGGTCTCCCTGAGCGGCTCCCGCAGCCTCTCGTGCGGATAGTCCGGCTCGCGGAAGCCGTGTCTGGCCTCCAGGTACGGCGTGACCATGTCGGAGTTGACCGGCCCCGGCCGGAAGAGGGAGATGTCGACGATCAGGTCGTGCATCGTGCGCGGCTCCAGCTTGGCGACCAGCTCCCGCTGGCCGGGCGACTCGATCTGGAAGCAGCCGAGCGTGCGGCCGACGCCGATCAGGTCGTAGGTGTCGCGGTCGTCGCGGGGGACGGCGTCCAGGTCGATCTTCCGGCCGTCGACCCGTTCGATCTCCCGGAGGGAGCAGGCCATCGCCGACTGCATCCGCACGCCGAGCACGTCGAGCTTGAGCAGACCCGCCGCCTCGACGTCGTCCTTGTCGAACTGCGACATCGGGAAGTCCAGCATGCTGCGTTCCACGGGGGTGTGATCGCGAAGCGAGGAGTTGCCGATCAGCACACCGCACGGGTGCAGCGCGATGTGCCTGGGCAGCCCGTCGAGCCGCTCGGCCAGCCGGAACACGGTCTGCAGCGACCGGTCGTTCAGCCCGCTGTCGCGCAGCTCGGGCAGATCGGACAGCGCGGCGCGGATCTGCCTGGCCCGGACGTGCGGGAACGCCTTGGCGATGACGTCGATCTCGTGCGGGGGCAGGCCCATTACGGCCCCGACGTCTCGGATGGCGCTGCGGGCCCGATAGGTCTCCATCATCGAGACGCAGGCCACGCCGGCCTCGCCGTACCGGCCGAGGATCGCGCGATAGCAGTCGAGACGGCGTGCGGACTCCACGTCGATGTCGATGTCGGGCAGGCCGCGGCGTCCCTCGGACAGGAAACGCTCCATCAGCAGGCCGTGTTCGAGCGGGTTCACGTCGCCGATGCCGATCAGATAGTTGACCAGACTGCCCGCCCCCGAGCCGCGGATGGCGCAGCGGACGCCCATCGAACGGATCAGTTCCGTGATGTCGGCGACAGTGATGAAATATCCGGACAGCCGCTTCTTCTCGATGATCGCCAACTCGGCGGCGAGCCGGTGCCGCGCGTCCGCCGTACGGTCCAGACCCCGGCGGTTCAGGCCGTCCTCGCAGCGGCTGCGCAGCAGCGGCACCGGGTCCTCGCCGATCTCGGGCAGGTGGAGCCGGGGGTCCTCGGCATCGAGGAGCGGGACGATCTCGACGGGGTCGAGCGCGCACCGCTCGGCGACCCGCCGCGTCTGCGCCAGCAGCCGCTCGGCCAGGTCGAGGTCGCCGCCGCAGATCCGGACGGCCACCCGTGCCATCTCGCGGCCGTCCTTGAGGTAGGCGTGCGCGGTGGGATGCTCGACGTGCCTCGGGTGGAGCGGCACGAGCCGGCGTGCCGCGTCGAGCACGTCGCCGACCTGATGGTCGGCCGCGTGCAGGTGGCGGACCTCGTTGGTCAGCACGGCGGGCACGCCCATCGAGCGGGCCAGGCCGAGCATGCGGGTCGCGGTGTTCGCGTCGCGGTAGCCGTACAGATCGGTCACCTCGACCACGACGTCGGGCACGGCCGAGCGCCAGGCGTCCAGCAGCGCGCGTGCCCGGTCGTCGCGGCGTTCCGCCACCGCACGGCCGACGTCGGAACGGGGGCCGAGCAGCACCGTGAGCCGCGGCCCGCCGCCGGTGCTCACGGCGTGCTCCGCCACCAGCTCCGGCGTGACGTACGGCTCGCCGCGCTCCCCCACCTGATGGGCGGCCGTGACCAGACGGCACAGCGCCGCCCAGCCATCGGAGCGGGCCAGCACGACGACCCGGGGCGGCTCGCCGTGCCCGGCCGATCCGGCGCGTTTCCCCCGCTCCGCGCCGTGCACCCCGCTGTCCACGCCGTGTACGGCATGGCCGTCGCGGAGGACGAGGTCGACACCGACGATCGGGGCGATGCCCCTGTCGTGACACGCCTGGACGTGCTTGATCGCGCCGTAGAGGCCGTCGCGGTCGGTCAGCGCGAGCATGTCCATGCCATGCTCGGCCGCCCGCCCCGCGAGGGCGTCCGGAAATGCGGTGCCGTACCTGAGAGAGTAGGCAGAGGCCGTGTGCAGGTGGATGAAGGGGGCCATCAGGGCCCTCCCACCTCGTCTCGAGACCGGAACGTTCTCATCAGTCCCATGCCCTCAACAGGAGCCAATCACCGCCGGCGGTGTCGAAACGCAGCTCATAGGTCCCGCTCTCCCGGCCGGTGGCGGCCACCACCCGCCAGAACCGCCGCTCGCCGGGGTCGCTGTCGGAGGTCTTCCACCACTCGCGGGCGACCACCCAGTGGTCCTGCACCTCGCGGATGGCGTAGAGCCGATCACGCCAGACGAACTGGACGGGCTGCCCGTCCCTGATCCACACCTCGATCGGATCGCCGTAAAGCCTGCTCAAGACCCTTCTCCCTGTGGCTCCGGGCCACCCGGGGGAAGGCGGGCGGATCGATCGGCGAACTCACTCGCCGCTACCTCGAACATACGTTCCCAGCAGCGCGAACGCAAGTCGTCACACCTCGAGGCCGGATCGGCGCCTCGGCAGGTTCACGACACTCTCAGGGCGAGTTACGGAGAGTTCCGTCGCAGACGGGGGCGTGATTGTATTAGAGGCTGGTCGCGCCGGATTGGTCGATGTCGATGAGCACACGACCCTGGACACGGCACTCACAACAGCCGTCGTAACAAGGTGAACGTCATCGTCTCGTTACCCTGTTTCGAGCTATGGGTGCTCTACCACTTCCAGGACTACGCGTCGGCGACGAATCGAGCCGAGGTCCAGCGTAAGATCACCGGCCACCTTCCTCGGTATGACAAGCATCTGCCGGGGATTTTCCGTACGGAGAGCACGAGGTGGCGGGGAAACGTGCGCGATGGGCGGATCCGGATCATGATTGGCCGGACCGCAAGGGGCGTAATCCGTCCGGCAACGTCTGGCTCGTCGTCGAGGCGATCGGCGCGGCCGGACGTGGCAGAGGAGCCTGAAGCCGGTCGTCGTTCGGCGGCGCCGGGCCCGGCCGGTCGTTTCTCCGGCCGGGCCCGGCCGTCCGCCGTGAGATCGGGCCGACCGCTCGTCAGGCCGGATCCTCCACGGACCGCAGATGCTCGAAGGGGAACCGGTCGGCGAAGGCGGGCCTGAGGTCGTCCAGCCAGATCGCCTCGGGGTCGTACTTGGCATAGAAGGGCCGGTTGACCAGGTCGGAGTCCCGGCACTGGATGAAGTGCAGCGCGAAGGCCTTCTCGCCGAACAGCTCCACGACGCCGTCGACGCAGACCTTGCCCGGGGTGGCCGACATGGAGGGGCCGCGTACGGTCCGGGCCAGGCCGGAGACGTTCCGGTAGGCGTCCCGGAAGATCTCGTAGGCGCGGGCGAGCGGCACCGCGAAGTAGTCCTGCGGGCCGGTGTCACGCTCGACGAACATGTAGTAGGGGACCATCCCCATGCGGGTCTGCTGCCGCCACATGCTCTCCCACAGCACCGGATCGTCGTTGATCGAGCGGATCAGCGGAGCCTGGGTGCGGATGATCGCGCCGGTGTCGTGAATCCGGCGCACCGCCTCGGCCACAACCGGGGACTCCAGCTCCCGGGGGTGGGTGAAGTGCGCCATGAAGGCGAGGGTCTTGCCCGACCGCACCACCTTCTCGAACAGGCGCAGCATCTCGTCGGCGTCGGGGTCGGTGACGAACTTGTACGGCCAGTAGGCCAGGGACTTGGTGCCGATCCGGATGGCCTCGAGCTGCTCCAGCTCCAGCAGCGGCTCGACGTACCTGCTCAGCACCGGCGCTCTCATGATCATCGGGTCGCCGCCGGTGAACAGGACGCCGGTGATCTGCGGGTGCGCCAGCAGATACTCCTTCAGCTGGCCGACCTCTTCCGCTGCCATCTTCAGGTCGGGCTCGCCGACGAACTGCGCCCACCGGAAGCAGTAGGTGCAGTACGCGTGGCAGGTCTGCCCCTGCTTGGGGAAGAACAGCGCGGTCTCGTCGTACTTGTGCTGGACGCCGAGCAGCTCCTCGCCCGCGAAGGCGGGCACGTTGAGCTGCAGCTGTCCGGCCGGATGCGGATTGAGCTTCCTGCGCACCGCCGTGGCCGCGGCGGTCACCTCACCGGCGGGCGCCTCGCGGCGCAGCAGGTCCGCGAGGCGCGCGACGTCCTCGGCGGGGAGCATGTCCTCCTGCGGGAAGACCAGCCGGTAGATCGGGTCGTCGGGGGCGGCCCGCCAGTCGATCAACTCGTCGACGACGTAGTTGTTCGTACGGAAGGGCAGCACTGTGGCGACCGCCCGGGCGGCGAACCGCTGATCGGGGGTCAGGCCGGCACGAGCCAGCAGCTCGTCCAGGTGTCTCGTGGTGAATACACGGAATTTGGGGGACAGGGACGGTACAGCCGAGGGCGCGGCTTCGTAGGTCAAGGTCACCGTAGGGCGTTCCTAGCGATCAGAAGTGGGGAACTTTCACGATCGCGGCACCTGGAGGGCACCTCGCAATCCCTTCCTATTTGAACAGATGTCACGCGTTTTGTCATGTTTGGGCGTTTTTGTACCGTTCCAGTCAGGACAGTACGGACGGAACACCCGCATCCCCACGACACGGCGGACCCACCGGTGAGGCGCCTCGGCGCGGCATGGAACCGGCCCGGAGCCGCTCCGCGAAGGGGGGCCCCGGGCCGGGGAGGTAGGCCGCCGGACGACGGCCGGACCTAGAGCTCCAGACCTAGACCTAGACCTAGAGCTAGAGCTAGAGCTAGAGCGTCTTGCAGACGGTGCCGTTGAGGGTGAAGACGGTGGGGAGCACGTTCGGGCCGCTGTAGTTGCCGACGAAGCCGATCGTCGTCGACGCCCCGGTGTCGAGCTTTCCGTTGCCGGAGTCGTTGACGGCCTTGACGTCCGAGCCGTTCTCCGTCCAGACGGCGCTCCAGCCGCTGCCCAGGCTCTGCCACGGCCTGGGCCAGCTGAAGTTGAGGGTCCAGCCGTCGATCGGCGCGCCGTTGTTGGTGATGTCGATGCCGCCGACGTAGCCGTTGCCCCAGTCGTTCTGGTCGGTGAACCGGACCGTGCAGGCGCTGGAGGAGGGTGTGCCGGTCGTGAACGTCAGCGGCGGGGAGGCCCACGAGACGGCGCCGCCGGCGTCCCGCGCGATCACGTTGACCGTGTAGCGCGTGCCCGGCCTGAGGTTGCCGACGGTCAGGGACCTGCCGGAGGTCTCACCGAGCTGCTCGCTGATGGCGCCGTTCTGGCGGTGGACCTCATACTTGGCGATCGGACGGGCGCCGGCGGTGGCGGCCGGCCAGGAGATCGTGGCGGCCTTGTCCGTCACGTTCGAGGCGGTCGGCTGACCCGGCGCTCCCGGCAGCCCCGTCTGGGCGGTGGCGGGACGCAGGACGATCGTGGTCAGCGACAGCGGCGGCAGCGTCTGGCTGCTCGCGCTCCCCGTGGTCGAGCTGGTGATGGCGGTGGCGCCGTTGGTGTGGCTCAGCACGGTGGGCGCTCCGGCGGCCGGGCTGAAGCCGGAGTAGTCGATCTCGACGGGGTAGGACGTGCCGGACGACGTGTTGATCAGCATGACGGCGAGGGAGCCGTCGGGACGGCGTACGGCGTGCGCGGCGACCTCGGCCTGGTCGGTGGCGGCCCGGATGAACTGGTCGCCGGGGCGGGCGAACTTGCTCACCATCTGCAGCGCGTAGTAGGGCGCGAAGGGCGTGTTCAGCGCCGGCTCGCAGACGCTGCCGTCAGAGGTGCACGAGCCGCTGGACAGCAGGCCGAAGTCGCCGTAGTCGGTGTGGCCCTCGACTTCCTTGACGGGACCGATGCCGTTGCGGACGTTCCACCAGTCGACCGTGAACACCCCGTTGGCCATCAGGGTCGCGTAGGAGTCGGCGGCGGCCAGCGCACCCGGCTGGGTGTTCGTGCCGGAGCTGTTGCTGCCGGTGTTGAACTCGGTCATCGCGATGCCGATCCGGTCCGACCCGGCCCCGGCGTACTCGGCGATCTGCCGGCGGGTGAGCTGGATCATGTCGGGGATGTGGGCGGTCTTGTCCAGCGCGCCCGGATACCAGTGCAGGATCACGAAGTCGATCTTCGGCCCGGCGGTCGACAGGACGACCTTGTTCCAGGTCCCCTCGTCTCCCCCGCCGACCAGGCCGTCGGGCCAGTTGGCGGGCGTGGTCAGCACCGCACCGATCTTGATGGTCGGGTCGACCGCCTTCATCGCGTCCGCGTAGGCGACGACGTGGCGTGCGTACTCGGCCGGGCTCTTGTCGGCGTGGTCGTCGGCCTCCCAGGCGGCGCCGTAGTGGCCGTTGCCGTAGTTCTCGTTGCCGATCTCCCAGTACTTGATCCCGTACCCCTTCGTGACGTTCGCGTAGCGGACCCAGCCCGCGGCCTCCTCGGCCGTGCCGGTCCCGTAGTTGGCCGTCACCATGGCCTGCGCTCCGGTGCGGCGCGCACCCGCCATGAAGGTGTCGAAGTCGGTGTTCGGCGCGACGTAGCCGCCGGGGGCGGTGTGGTCGGCCCAGTGGTAGATGTCGGAGTAGGAGCCGCCGGGATAGCGCAGCAGCTTCACTCCCGCGTCCTTGAGCAGGTCCGCGGTGTCGTCGGTGCCCAGCTGGCCGTCCCAGATCGCGTGGTTGGTGCCGATGCCGGTCTCGGGGACGGTGGAAAGCGCGGCGCGCGCGTTGACGGTCACCGCGACGGGAGTGACCTCACCGTCGCCGTCGTCGGCGTACGCCGTTGGAGCGCTCAGGGTGGCCGCCACCAGCACGACGGCTGACGCGACTCTCAATAGGTTTTCGGGCACGGCACACCTCGCCATGGATAGCGGCATTGGTTCGGCGCCCCCTCCTGACCAGGCGGCATCAAGATCTTGATGGCGGGGCGCCCCGGCCGTCAACGGGCCATGAAACTTTCATCCCGTACGGCTCGGCCCGATGATCATCCTTACTTGCGCTTGGCGTAGAGCTTCTTCACCTTGGCAACGGCCATCTTTGCGATCTTCATGGTGTTCGGCCAGGTGGAGCGGCCCTTTCCGGTGAGACCCTGGAAGACGACGACCGAGCTGCGGTAGGGCACGACGACGATCTCGGAGACCATGGTCGAGGTGTCCGCCCCGGGATACGAGGCATGGTCGAAGGTCACCTCGAAGGCATATGTCGAATCCCCGAGAGTGGTCACCTTCTTCTTCTTGAACGCGCTTCCCTCACGGAACCCGACCACTCCGTCGCACGCCTTGCCGACCCTGGCGGCGGCGTTCTTCAGCCGCCCGATCTCCTTCGTGTTCCCGGTGAGGACCTGGAGCAGCCCGCCGCCCTTCTCGCCGAAGAGCAACACACCGGGCCGCGCGCCGCCGAACACCGCATCGTGGGCCTCCAGCGCGTCCGCGCAGCGGGCGACGTCCACCCGATAGGTCGAAAGACGGGCGCCGTTGTAGTCATCCTCGAGGACAATCCACCCCTTGCCCAGGTCCTTCTTGGTGAGGAGCGCCTTCTTGACCTCCGCCTCGGTCAGGGGAGCGGCTCCGGCGGCCTGTGCCGGCACGGCGCCCGCGACCAGGACGACCCCTATCACCACCAGGGCCAGCCCACCACGGATCATCCTCATCGTCGCTCCCCTTCCGGTCGGCCTTCAGACAACGATGGTGAACGTTAG
>BCRI01000092.1 GCA_001552515.1 Sphaerimonospora mesophila NBRC 14179 = JCM 3151 | reverse complement strand
TCCGTCCCGCCGCGCCCGCGCCGGCGGCGCCCGCGATCGTCTATCTGCACGGCGGCGGCTTCGTCATGGGCGACGCGGAAGGAGACCAGCCGCTGCCGGCGCAGCTGGCCCGGGCGACCGGCGGCCTCGTGCTGTCGCTGGACTATCGGCTCGCGCCCGAGCATCCGTACCCGGCGGCGCACGACGACGGCCACGCGGTGCTGTGCTGGGTGGCCGCCAACGCGGGCGAACTCGCCGTCGACCCCGGGCGGATCGCGATCGCCGGTTCGAGCGCCGGCGCCTGCATCGCCGCGGGCATCGCGCTGCGGGCCCGTGACGAAGGCGGCCCGCGCCTCGCCGCCCAGCTACTGGAGATCCCCGTCCTGGACGACCGGGCGGAGACCGGCTCGGCCCGGTACGAGCACACGCCGATGTGGACCCGTACGAACATCCTGGACAGCTGGGCGCACTACCTCCGGGGCGTGACCGGCGTGCCCGCCTATGCCGCCCCGGCGCGGGCCGCCGACCTGCGCGGATTGCCGCCGGCGTACATCGGCGTCTGCTCCGCCGACCCGCTACGCGACGAGGGCATCGACTACGCCCGCCGGCTCGCCGACCAGGGCGTGGCGACGGAGCTGCGGATGTACCCGGGCCTGTTCCACGGCGCGACCGGAATGTTCCCCGACCTCGACGTCACCCGGCGCGCGCGGGCGGCGCTCCTCGACGCGGCCGGGCGGCTGCTGAGCTCCTGACCGGCCTTGCCAAGCAACAGCGTGCCATGCAATCATTATGAACATAGCTATCTTAATTAAGATAACTATCTCAAGATTGTGTGATCACCTCCGAAGTGGAGATACCGTGAAGCGTCGCCTCAGACTTCTCGTCGGGCTAGCCGCAGTCGGCTCCATGGTGATGACCGCTTGTGGCGGCAGTGGGGACGAGCCACAGGCGGACAGTGCGCCATACAAGATCATGATCAGCGCCGGCTCGGACGCCGGGGGCCAGACCGACCAGCTGACCACCGGCGTCATCTCGGCCAGGGCCGCCGTCAAGGTCGTCAACGACGCCGGCGGCATCAACGGCAAGCCGGTCGAGCTCATCGAGTCCCCCGACAACGCCGACCCGCAGAAGGCGCTCTCCAACCTCCGGGCCCAGATCGCCAAGGACAGGCCCGACGCCTACCTCGTGGCGTCCGGGTCGAACGTCAGCACCGCGGTGGCGGGCATCCTCCGCCAGAACGAGATCATCTTCCTCGACTCCGGCAACTCGGCGGACACCAACAAGCCGGCCGAGAATCCGTACGCGTTCCACCTCGCCGCGCCGTTCAAGACGGTCGTCGAGGGATACCTGCCGCAGTTCGAGCAGAACGGGTACAAGAAGATCGCCGTGCTGCACGGCAACTCGGCGTACGCCAAGCAGTTCGGCGCGCTGGCGGAGTCGGTGTTCACCGAGAAGGGCTACGAGACCTCGGTCGTCGAGTACGACGCCAAGGCACTGGACATGACCGCGCAGATTTCCGCGCTGCAGGCCAAGAACCCGGACGTCCTGGTCTTCAACGGATACGGCGCCCCGGTCGGCCTGGTGCTCCAGGGCATCACGAAGCTCGGCTGGAACGTGCCGATCCTCGGCGACACGTCGGTGACCTCGACCCCGCTCGTGACGACCATGCCGCCGGACGGTCTCATCGGCACCCCGGAGACGAAGAACCTCAAGATCGAGGTGACCACGAGCGTCAACGTCGCGACCGCGAGCGAGGCCACCAAGAAGGCCATCGAGGCGATGAAGTCGATGGGCGAGATCAAGGCCAGCCTCAACAACTGCCTGAACTTCGACGCGGTCATGCTGCTCGCCGCGGCGGCCAACCACGCCAAGAGCAACGACACCAAGGCGGTCGCCGACGCGCTGCTGCTCCCCGAGGTCAACACCAAGGCGGGCACCGCCGTTTACGACACCTACCCCTACACCGCCGACGACCACCAGCCGCAACTGCCGATCGAGACGCACACGTTCGTCGCGCCCGGCGTGCTGAAGGACGGCCAGATCGGCAGCGCGGAGAACTGACGGCATGACGCTGATTTACGCCGGCCTGTCGCTCGGCGCGGTATACGCCCTGGTCGCGATCGGGTACAACATCGTCTTCATCGCCTCCCACTCCTTCAACTTCGCGCAGGCGCAGTTGATGATGATCGGCGCGTTCGTGACCTACACGGGTTACGTGACGTTCAAGCTGCCGACGGTGGCCGTCCTGGCGCTGGCGATGGTCGTGGTCGCGGTTCTCAGCGCGATCGAGGAACGGATCGCGATCCGGCCCGTGTCCGACCACCAGACGCAGCTCATCACGACGCTGGGGTTCGGCACGATCCTCACCGGCGTAGCTCAGCTCATCTGGGGCACCCAGCCCCTGCAGGTGCCCTTCTTCGCCGGTGCCGAGGTCCTCACGATCCTCGGCGGCCGGGTCTTCCCGGTCGAGGTCGCCCTGGTCGTGTTCGCGGTCGCCCTGGTGGTCGCGATCACCTTCTACACCCGGCGGCGGATGGGCGGCCTCGCCGTCGTCGCCATGTCGCAGGACGAGGAGGCGGCCACGCTGCGCGGCATCGACGTGCGCATGCTCGCGTTCGCCGCCTTCGCCGTCACCGGGGTCCTGGGCGGCCTGATGGGAGCGGCGATCGGGCCGAAGACGTTCGCGGTCGCCTCCCTCGGCGCCGCCCTGGCCATCAAGGGCTTCGTCGCCCTCGCCATCGGCGGGTTCGGCAGCATGTACGGCGGTCTGCTCGGCGGGTTCGCGATCGGGCTCGTCGAGCAGTACGTCGCCCGCTACCTGGGCTCCAACTTCACCAACCTGAGCGTCTTCGTGTTGCTCCTGCTCGTCCTGATGATCCGGCCGACCGGGCTCTTCGGTCGCGTCCAGGAACGGACCGTGTGACATGCTCCAACTGTGGACCGCCGTCCGTAAGGTGCCGACCTGGGTGTTCCCCGCGGCGATCGGGCTCTTCGTGCTGGTGCTGCCGCTGCTGGGGCCCGGCTACGAGCTGACCAGGCAGATCGAGCTCACGCTGATCCTCGCGCTGGTCGTGAGCGGCCTCAACATCTCGCTCGGCTACGCCGGGCAGCTGGCCATCGGACAGGCCGCGATGTACGCGGCGGGCGCCTACACGGCCGGCATGCTCTCCTCGGCCGGCCACACCGATCTCCTGCTGCAGATCGTCGCGGCGGGGCTGGCGGCGCTCGCCGTCGGCATCCTCACCGGCATTCCCGGCCTGCGCCTCGGGTCGTGGTCGCTCGCGATGACCTCGTTCTTCCTCGTCCTGCTGGTGCCCGACATCGTCGACATCTTCGAGGAGGACACCGGCGGTCACCTGGGCCTGTCGACGATGCTGAACCCGACGCTGTTCGGCCGGTCGCTCGCCCCCGACGCCATGTACTACGTGATCGTCATCGTGGCGATCATCTGGTTCGCCGTGTTCCGCAACGTGGTGGCCTCCCGCCACGGCATCGCCTTCCAGGTGCTGAAACAGAGCCCCGTGCTCGCGTCGTCGGTCGGCATGTCGGTGTTCCGCACCAAGCTCACCGGCTACGCGATCGGCGCGGTGCCCGCCGGTTTCGGCGGCGCGCTCCTCGCCAACCTCGACCTGTTCGTCACGCCGGAGGCGTTCACGTTCCACATGGCGACCGGCGCGCTGGCGGCCTCGATCCTGGGCGGCTCGATGAGCGTGTACGGCGCGGTCTTCGGGGCGTCGATCATCCAGTTCAACAACGACCAGTCGAGCAACTTCGCCGAGTACTCCCTGGTGTTCTTCGGTGCGTTCCTGCTGATCGGCGGCGTTCTGCTGCGCGGCGGGGTGGCGGGGCTCCTGCGCACCGGCATCCGCCGGCTCGACCGCGCGGCCGGGCTGTGGCCCCGGCGGCCGGCCGGCGCGGCGGGGGGCGGCGAGGCGGGGGGCGGTGCGGCGGACGCCGTCGACCTGCCGCCCATCGAGGGCGGCGCGCTCGAGGTGGACGCGGTGGCCAAGGCGTTCGGCGGCAACCGCGCGCTGCGCGAGGTCTCCCTGCGCGCCGAGCCCGGCCAGGTGACTGCGCTCATCGGGCCCAACGGTTCCGGCAAGACCACGCTGCTCAACCTCGTCTGCGGGTTCTACCGCAGGGACGCGGGCAGGATCACCGTCGCGGGCACCGCCATCGACGGCGCGTCCCCGCACCGCATCGCCAGGCTCGGTGTCACCCGGACGTTCCAGACGCCGCTGATCCCGCCGGGCGTGTCGGTCGCCGAAGTGGTCATCTCCGGGCGGTACACCAGCGACGAGGTCGGCTTCCTCAGCGCGGTGCTGCGCGGCCCGAAGTTCCGCCGGATCCGCCGCCACGACCTCGCTCGTGCCGAGGACATGCTGCGCCTCGTCGGACTCGCGCACCTCTTCGACACCGAGGCGGCCACGCTGCCCCTCGGTCAGCGGCGGATGCTCGAGGTCGCGCGGGCGCTGGTCCGCGAGCCCAAGGTGCTGCTGCTCGACGAGGCCGCCTCGGGCCTGGACGAGGCCGAGGTCGAGACGCTCGCCGCGGTGATCCGGCGGATCCGCGACGCCGGTTGCGCGGTCATCCTGGTCGAGCACAACTTCGGCCTGGTCCTCTCGCTGGCCGACCGGATCGTCGTGCTGGCGCGCGGCGCCGTCCTGGCCGAGGGCACGCCAGAAGAGATCGAGAACGACGTCCGGGTCCGCGACGAATACCTCGGGATCGTCGAACCCGGCGACGCTCCCGCCGTGGAGGAAGCGGGGACGCTTCCGGAGAGGACGGCGAAATGACCACGCCGCTGCCCGATGTGCCGCTGCTCGACGTGCAGGGGCTCGCCACCGGGTACGGCGACCTCCGCGTGGTCTGGGACGTCTCGTTCCAGGTGTGGCCGGGCCGGGTCACCGCGCTGCTCGGGCGCAACGGCTCCGGCAAGACGACGTCACTGCGCGCGGTCGCCGGCCTGAACCCGGTGCACGGCGGACGGATCGAGTACGACGGCCGTCGCATCGACCGCCTCGCCGCCCACCGGCGGGTCAAGGCCGGCATCAGCTACGTGCAGGAGGGCAAGCGGGTCTTCCGGCAGCAGTCGGTCGAGGACAACCTCCGGCTGGGCGGCTACACGCTGGGCGTACGCCGCTCGGCGCTGGACGCCGACTGCGACCGCGTCTACGAGCTCTTCCCCGTGCTGCGGGAGAAGCGCCGGCATCCAGCGGGATCGCTCTCCGGCGGCCAGCAGCAGATGCTCGCGATCGGGCAGGCCATCATGGCCAAACCCCGCCTGCTCATGCTGGACGAGCCGTCCGGCGGCCTCGCCCCGTCCATCGTGGCCGAGGTGATGTCCAGGGTGGCGCTGCTCAAGGAGTCCGGCCTCGCGATCCTCCTCGTCGAGCAGGCGGTCGAGGCGGCCGTCGACGTGGCCGACCACGTCATCGTGCTCGACATCGGCAAGGTGACGCTGAGCTCGCCCGTCGGCGAGATCGACGACCTCGAGCGGCTCAAGGACGTCTGCATGGGCCGGGTCCCGGCGATCGACGGGGCCGGTGAGCCTTAGTCCGGTGTCGAACGGCCGGGGCGGCCACCTCCTGAGGAGGTGGCCGCCCCGGCCGTTCCGGCGGTGCGAGCGGTTCTCTTTCCCGCTCGCATCCGCACGATTCAGCCGCGGGGCAGGCCGAGCACCCGCTGCGCGACGATCTGCCGCTGGATCTGCTGGGTGCCGCCGTAGATCGACTGGGCGCGCGACCACAGGTAGTCCGCGAACGGCCCCGACGGGCCCACCGTGAAGGACGGCCCGGCGAGGTCGGCGGTGACGCGGTAGAGGTTCTGCTCGACCCGGGTGGCGAGCAGCTTGTCGACCGAGCCGCCGGAACCGGTCGAGTCCGCGGCCCGGTTCGCCAGCGACCGGGTCACGTGCCACTGCATCACCTGGACGTCGACGGCGGCCGCCGCGAGGCGGTGGCGCAGCGGCGCGTCGGCCGTCACCCGGCCGGAGCGCACGTCGTCCCGCGCGCCGGCCAGCACCCGGCCCAGCCGGCCGACCCAGCCCATGTCGGCGGGGCCGCGTTCGTACGCGAGCATGTGCATCGCGATCCGCCAGCCCTGGCCGCGCTCGCCGATGAGGTCGGCGGCGGGCACGGCCACGTCGTCGAAGAACACCTCGGCGAACTCCCGGCTGCCGCTGGCGAGCACGATCTCGCGACGGTCGACGCCGGGGGTCTCCATGTCGACGACGAGCATCGACAGGCCGCGATGGCGCGGCAGGTCGGTCTCCGTACGCGCGAGCAGGAGACACCGGCGCGACCACATCGCGCCGCTGGTCCAGATCTTCTGGCCGTTGACGACGAACCGGTCGCCGTCCGGCGTCGCCGTGGTGGAGATCCCGGCCAGGTCCGACCCCGCTCCCGGCTCGCTGAACCCCTGGCACCACACTTCTTCGCAGCCGACCAGGCCGGGCAGCACCCGTGCCTTGAGGTCCTCGTCGGCGAAGTCGGCGATGGCGTGGGCGATGTGGCCGATCGGCGGCGGCGGCGGGGCGGCGGCCGCGGCGAGCTCCTCGTTGACCACGGCCTCGTAGATGTCCGGCAGGCCGCGCCCGCCGTAGGCGGCCGGCAGCGAGACGCCCACGTAGCCGGCCCCGGCGAGGGCGCGGTGCCAGCGCAGGGTCCGCTCGACCGACTCGGCGGATTCGTATCCGCTGGCGTCGCGGTGCTCGTCCAGATGGTCGCGCAGCCAGGCGCGCAGCCCCGCCCGGAAGTCGGCGACGGCGGGGGCGTCGGAGAAGTCCATCTCAGCTCCTGGAGAGGTCGGCTTCGGCGCGGCCGGCATCGGCCGGGCCGGAGAACTCGGTGTCGGCGATCACTCCCTGGTGGTGGTGCTCGTCACCGAGCACCCGGCGATCGGCGTGGGCGCGGCGCAGCCGGACATGCGCCGGCGCCTCCCAGGTCATGCCGATGCCGCCGAACACCTGGACGGCGTTCTCGCACACCTCGACGGCGGAACGCGAGGCGAACGCCTTGGCCGTACGCGCGGCGCGCGAAGCCGCGCGTCCGTCGAGCGCGTCGGCCGCCCAGGCGGCGTAGTAGGAGGCGCTGCGGGTGGCCTCGACGAGGACGTGGCTGTCGGCGAGAAGCTGCTGCACGGCCTGGAACGACCCGATGGGCGCGCCGAACTGCACGCGGGTGCGGGCGTGATCGAGGGCCGCGTCGAGCGCGGACTGCATCGTGCCCAGCAGATCGGCGGTGAGCAGGCTCAGAGCGAACGCGTCGAGCCGCGCCGCCGCGTCGTCGCCGGGCGCGGTGAGCGTGAGCGACGACGGGTCCACCGGCCGGCCGTCGAGCGGCCGGACCTCGCGGGTCAGGTCGGTGAAGGGCAGCGGCCCGCCGAGGCCGTGCACGGCCCCGCTCGTCGGGATCACCGCCATCTCGGCGCCGGCGGCGTCCCAGGCGAGGGCCTCCGCCGCGGTCCCGGCGAACCCCGTCAGGTCGCGGTCCAACGCCGGCGCCACCCGCACCGCGCCCTCCGCGATCTCCTGAAGCAGGCCCGGGGGAGCCTGCCATGTCTGGAGCTGCTCGGCGGCGATGACCGTGCCGAGCACGGGGGCCGCCACCGCGTGGTAGCCCAGCTGTTCGACGAGCACGGTCACGTCGACGACGCTCGCTCCGGCGCCGCCGTTCTCCTCACGCAGGCGCAGCGCGAGCCAGCCGGCCTCGGCGACGCGCGACCACGCCGCTTCGTCGGGGACGGCGGAGGCGACGTCGTGCGGGCCGCGGCCGAGGTGCCACCGCGCGGCGAGATCGGCGGCCAGCTTGCCACAGGATTCGCGGAACGCTCGCTGCTCCGCGCTGAGCTGGATGTCCATGCCACTCCGAAGGTGGATTATGACTATTATTACAATGATAGTTTCATTGATGGATCCGGTGAGCAAGTGCCCGGCGGCGGGCGACGGCGCTCAGCCGGTCCGGCGCAGCAGCTCGACGGCGCGTTCGCGCAGCTCGAGCTTGGCCACCTTGCCCACGCTTCCACGGGGGAGGCGGTCGACCGCCCACACGCGCCGCGGCACCTTGAAGTTCGCGAGCCGCTCCCGGCACCACCCGACGAGATCCTCCTCACCGGCGCCGTCCTGCCCGGTGCCGTCCGCCGGCACCACGAAGGCCACCGTGATCTCGCCGAGGCGCTCGTCGGGCACCCCGACGACGGCGGCCTCCCGCACGTGCGGATGCTCGGCGAGCGCATGCTCGATCTCCGCGGGGTAGACGTTGAACCCGCCCACGATGACGAGATCCCGGGCACGCCCCGCGATCCGCACGTAGCCGTCGTCGCCGATCCAGCCGAGATCGCCGGTACGCAGCCAGCCGTCGTGGATCACCTCGGCGGTGGCGTCGGGATCGTCGAGGTAGCCCGCCATGACGTTGTCACCGGTGATCTCGATCTCGCCCACGACCGGGTGCCCGGTCGCGTCGGGAGCCCAGATCCGGGCGCGCACGCCGTCGATGGGCCGGCCGATCGTGCCGCAGACCAGGTCGAGCGGATCGCCCGGCCGGGTCATGGTGCAGACCCCGGTGGCCTCGGTGAGCCCGTAGCCGATGATCACGTCGTCGACGCCGAGCTCGTCGACGAGACCCTGGACGAGGACGGGCGGGACGATCGCCGACCCGATGACCGCCGTCCGGATCGCGAGCTCGCCCGGGATCTCGCCGGCCCGCCGGGCCGCGAGGATGTACTGCTGCACGGCGGGCGGAGCGTTGAGGAACGCGACCGGGTGGGTGCGGACGACGTCGGCGACGGACTCGGCCGACACGACCGGGATCAGCACCGCGGTCGCGCGGGCGTGGAACGGCGAGATGAGCCCGGTCTTGAAACCGCCGATGTGCGCCAGTGGATAGGTCACCGGGTAGAGGTCGCCGCGCCGCAGCCCGACCACCTCCGCCCAGGTGCGCGCCGTCACGATCATCGGCCGCTGCCGCAGCAGCGCGCCCTTCGGGCGGCCCGTGGTGCCGGAGGTGAACTGGATCGTCATGATGTCGCCGGCCGCCACCTGGGGCACCGGGCGGCCGGCCGCTGCCGCGACGAAATCGCGCCAGCTCACGCCGCCCTCCGGCACCTTCTCCCCGAGCGTCACGACCTCGGCGGCGCCGGCGATCGACCGGGCCTCCTCCGCCAGCCGGCGGCCCGCGATCAGGTCGGGTGCGAGCAGGAAACGGCAGTCGGCCCGCGGCAGGATCTCGCCCACCTCCGACATCGTGTAGCGGGGGTTGAGCGGCACGAGCACACCGCCGCCGATGACGGCGGACAACATGGCCACGGTGCAGTCGATCGTGTTCACGGCCCAGACCGCGACCCGGTCGCCGGGGCGCAGGCCGTGGTGCTGCCAGGCCGCGGCGCCCGCCCGGACCCGTTCGTCGAGTTCGGCGTACGAGACCGCCTCGCCCTCGCAGATCAACGCGGTGACGTCGGCCGCGTCCTTCGCGGCGGACGCCAGGAGCTCGTCGAGCGTGGTGGTCATCGCTGGTCCTCGCAGGGGGGATCGGGATAGACGAGGTGATCGCCGAAGATGGCGCGCACGGTGTCGGCGCTGCCCGCGTCCAGCAGCTCCAGGCACCACGGCACCTGCGCGTTCCGGTCCTCGACGTAGGCCCAGAATCCCGGACCGCCGGGCGGGGGCGCCACGGGCGGCGCCCCGCTGCCGCGCACCACCGCCCCCCACGGCGGCGTCAGGCCGGGACGCCGCGCGGCGAGGGAGTAGCTCACCTCGGCACGCTCGCCGAGCGCGTCGATCGCCCGGCCGAGGTCTTCGACCCAGAAGGCCAGATGATGGATGCCGGGGCCATGCTCGTCGAGCCATTGCGACGTGCGCGTACGGCCCTGGTGCGGCTCCACGAGTTCGATCGCGATGTCGCCGAGCCGGGCCATGGCCACCGTGGACCTCGACCCGGCGAGCAGCTCGCCGTGGAGCTGGAGCAGTCCGTCGGGCTGCTCCACCTTCTGGACGAGCCACTTCTCGACGCCCAGCAGGGCGCCCCATGTGGCGCGGAACTCGGCGATGCTGCGGACCGCCAGGCCGACGTGACACAGGCTCACTATTCCGAGATCGTGCACGGTCCCTCCTTCCGGCCGGAACGCCCGGCCGTGCCGCATACAATCCCCATGTGCGCCCCGAACCCGGCGCCGGATCCGTGCGGCGCCCGAAGCTCTCCCTCGAGGTGGCCCGGCAGATCGTTCAGACCATGAGCGAGGCGGGCATGGGTCCGGGTGACCGCTACTATCCCGAGGCCGAGGCGATGCGACGCCACGGCGTGGGCCGCGGCACCTACCGCGAGGCCCTCCGGTTCCTGGAACACCAGGGCCTGATCGTCATGCGCCCCGGACCGAACGGGGGACCGGAGATCGTCCAGCCGGACTGGCGCAACCTCGCCTCGACGATCGCGCTGCTGCTGCAGTTCGCCGGGGCGCCGCTGCACTCGGTGCTGGACGTCAAGACGGTGATCGAGCCCGGTGTGGCGGAGCTCGCCGCGCGGCACGCGACCGATGAGGAGCTGGCCATGATGGCCGCGGATCTCGACGAGATCGAAAGCGGGCTGGGGTCCTACCGCGCTTTCGCGGAGGCGTACGAAAGATATTGGCTGCGCCTGGCCGCCGCGGGCCACAACGAGCTGCTCGCGTTTCTCAGCCCGGCACTGCGCGCCATCGTCAACAGCGGGGGTTACGTGCCGGACGAGCCGCACCGCGCCGAGGTGCTGGCGCGTCTTCGCGTCGTGCACGCCGCGGTGGCCGCGCGAGACCCCGAACGGGCCCGCGAGGCCATGCGTGAGCTCCAGGAGGAGCTCGGCCGGCGGCTCAGGCAGGGCTACCCCCGCCAGACCGCGCAGGTGATCGCCTGGTCTGACGTCCACCAGTTCGGCGGCCCCGGGTAGCGGATCGGGAGGCCGGAAGCGGCCGGTCATCCCGCGCGGCTCACGCGCCGCCGGATCCGCCACCCCTCGGCCGTCCGGGTGAGTTCGTCGGTGTAGACGCCGAACACCCGGACCACGGGCGTCGACGTGGTGTCGCAGAAGAAGAGGAAGTACGACACCGCGGTGGCGGCGTCGCCCTCGACGGTCACGTGCAGCGGGACCACCAGGTGACGGGTGGCCGTACCGGGTCCGCTGGTTCCTCCGGCGCGCCGCCGCCGGGTGGCCGCGACGATCTCGTCGACGCCGGTCTGGGTGTCGGACCCGAAGGTCCAGGTGGCGTCATGGGTGTAGAGCGAGCGGTAGTCGTCGGGAGTGCCCTCGTCTGCGAGGTACGCGGCGCGCCCGATGAGCGCTCGGATGAGCACGTCGTCGTGCTCCGGGCTGGCGTCGGACATGACGGCAGCCTAACATGTAAATGATGGCAATCATAGAGGCCCGTCGTCGTTCATGACCGTACCCTGAGTGTGACGTATAGGTTCCTGGTTTAATCCCTGGCAGAGCTATTGATTACGGGCATACGAGAAGACTAGGTTCCTGGATTATCCGGAACGGTGATACGAAGGAGAGGCGCAGACATGGCGGAGACATCGGTCGGGGCGCGACTCGTCGCCGAGTTCGATCGGATGGTCCGCCGGGACGGTGGCGAGGTCACCCTCCTGGCGGAGGACGGTGCGGTGATCCGCGTCGGCTACCGGCCCGGCAGCGCGGGCCCCGACTGCCGGGACGACGTCTGCATCCTGCCGCAGGACGAGCTGCGGCAGCTCATGGCCGAGACGCTGCGCCGGCGCAACCCCGAAAAGGAGCTCGTGGTGGAGGTTCTGGCATGAACACGCGGCTGACCATCGTCAATCCGGTCGCGACGCCGAGGTCACGCGCCGACGGCGATCGGTTCCCTCCGGCGCCGCGGCCGGCCACGCTGGACGGGGCGACCGTGGTGCTGTACTGGAACGGCAAGCAGAACGGCCTGGACGCGCTCGCGCGGGCCCGGGAGCTCATCGACGCCCGCTTCACCGGGGTGACGTTCGTCGAGATGACGGGGGCGCTCGGCGGCACGACCCGCTACCTGTCCGAGGAGCAGCTCGACCTGATCGAGCGGCGGGCCGACGCCGTGGTCGCCACCACGGCCGACTGCGGCAGCTGCTGCTCCTGGCTCGTGCGCGATCTGTGCGAGGTGGAGCGCCGGGGCGTCCCCGCGATCGGCTACACCGCGGAGATCTTCACCGAGGACGCCCGCTTCAGCGCCCAGACCTTCGGTGTGCCCGAGGCGTGCCCGGTGATCGTCCCCGAGTGCTTCTCGAACAGGACGACCGACGAGATCCGCGCCATGGTCGACGACTCCTTCGAGGAGGTGGTCGCCTGCCTGACGACCGACCGCGCCGTGTACGACGTGCTGCCCGAGTTCGACTCGATGGTCCTCGAGGGCGCCCCGGAACTCCATTACGACGGCGCGGACCTGCTCGACGCCTTCGACGAGATGCAGCGCCGGTTCGTGGTCAACGGCTGGAGCGACGGAATGCCGCTGGTGCCCCCGACCCGGCGCAAGGTCGACGCGATGGTGGAGGCGTCCGGACTCGACGGCGACCACGTGATCGGCGACTTCGCGCCCGGATTCGGCATCGGCACGGTGGAGAAGGTCGCGGCGAACGCGGTCATGGCCGGGTGCCGTCCGGAGACGATGCCGGTGATCCTCGCCATGATGGAGTGCATCCTCGATCCGTCCATCGGGCTGCGCACCTGGGCGATGTCGACCGGGCCGCAGGCGCCTCTCGTGCTGGTCTCCGGCCCGATCGCCGACGAGATCGGGATGAACCGGGGGATCTGCGCGCTCGGCCCCGGTTCCGTCTCGGCGGTCAACGTCGCCATCGGCCGGGCGCTGCGCCTCATCATGATGAACGTGGGGCTGTCCTATCCGGGCATCACCGACATGGACACGATCGGCACCCCGATGAAGTTCTCCGCGTGCGTGGCCGAGAACGAGGAGGCCACGCCCTGGGACCCCTGGCGGGTCCAGCAGGGCTTCGCCCCGGAGCAGTCGACGGTGACCGTGAACGTGCCGTACGGAATGACGGAGTTCTTCGACTTCCAGAACTCCGACCCCGAGCGGCTCATCGAGAGCTGGTCGACGCTCACCAGCCACGCGGTCGGCACGCCGGCGGCAGGCGCGTGGCTGATCAAGCAGGACGCGCCCCTGTCCGCCGGCTATCCCTTCCACGGCACGTTCTCCAACATGCTGCTGATGGCGCCCGACCACGCCGCGGCCTTCGCGGCGGCAGGCTGGACGCCAGAGCGCATCAGGGAGGCGATCCACCGGCGCACCAAGCTGCCGTTCCGCCAGCTGATGCTGAACCAGTCGATGGACGCCTTCGAGACCTCACACCCGGAGCTGCGGTGGCTGCTCGACGCCCCGGACACGATGGTCACGGTCAACCCGTCGGCGGAGTGCTTCGAGTTCTTCGTGGTCGGCGCCAAGGCGGGACGCAGCCAGTTCTGCTTCGGGGGCACCAACTCGGTGACCAAACCGGTCGTCGTCCCCTGACAAGCGCGGGCGCGGCCATCGGGAGAGTGTTCCCGGTGGCCGCGCCCTGTGCCGTCAACGGCTGGAGCCGTAGTCCAGGTTGTCGAGCAGCTCGGTGCTCACCGTGTGGTTCTTGGTCGACTCCAGGCTCGATCGCCGCGTGGCGGACAGGTGGGCGCTGGCCAGTCTGACGGCCGCCGCGCTGTCACCGGCCTCGATGGCGTCGACGATCTTCTCGTGATCGCGCAGCGCCGCGCGCAGCGACTTGCGCGCCACCGGGGAGTCGGGGGCGGCCTGCTCGTTCAGGGACGCCTCCAGCCACACCGTGGACTCGTGGGCGGTCCAGATCGTCTCGAGGGAACCGATGATGACGATCATCGTCTCGTTGCCGCAGGTCTCGACGATCTTCTCGTGGAACCGCCGGGCCTTCATGGCGTACTGCTTCGGGTCGTCGAGGACCTCGTGCTGCTCGGCGATCACCTGGCGCAGCTCCGGCACGGTCGTCTCGGCGCGGTCCGGCCGCTCGGCGCACAGCGCGACACAGGTGGGCTCGAGGTGCAGCAGGGCGCCGCTCACGTCGGCCATCGTGGTCCGCCGGGTCTGCAGCACCATGCTGATGGTGCGGGCGATGCGCTGGGGTGTGGGCAGGTGTACGACGGCGCCTCCGACGTTGCCTCGCCGTACCGAGACGAGACCTTCGGTCTCCAGGATGCGCATCGCCTCGCGCACCGCGGGCAGGCTGACCCGGAACTCGGTGAACAGATGCTCCTGGCGAGGGAGGCTGTCACCCTCTGTCAGCCGACCTTCCAAGATGTCGTCGCGTAGCTTGGCGGCGACGATCTCGGCGAGACGCGGCTGTCGTAGTTGCCGCACGGGACTCCTCCCCAATCAGGATTACGGACCGGCGATGTCAAGATCTAGCTGATCACGCCGTCAATCATACAATCATTAGAGCTATAGCTTAGCGTTTCGAGGACGGGAAAGTCGCGGTGGGAACCGGCTTCCCCGGTCGATGATTCCGTACGCCCCGGGCCGGCGTCGGTGTGTGTCCAAGATCTGTCAATCATTACTATGATAGTAGGGTTGCGGGTCTGTCCGGGGAGACGGGAGTGGGAGCGGAGTTCTCCGGGAGACGTGTGGTCGCACCGAAGGCGGCGGGAAAACGATCAGGAGAGCCGATGGACAGTGATCACGTGACCGAGTGCCCGGCGCCCGCCGACGCGGGCGGCGAGCAGGACGGTTCCGGCCGAGGAGCGGGCCGGGACCCGGTCGAGGCGCCCTGGCCGCGCGGCGGCCTCGTCCCGGGCCCGGCGGGATCGTCGTTCGAGGTGCCGGTGGGCCCCGAGCTCTGCGGCCCGAACGGCCGGCTCTTCGGCGGCTGGGGTCTCGGGATGCTCGCCGACGCGGTCCGGCGGTCGACCGGACGGCGGCTGACCGATCTCTCCGTGAGCTACCTGCGGCCGGTCGAGGCGGGCAGCCGGCTCGGCGTGCACTGTGAGCCGCTCGCCGAGGGGAGGTCGCTGGGCCACTACCGGGTGACCGCGACGGACCGGGGCCGGCCGGCCTTCGTCGGGGCCGCGGTGGCCGGCCCGGCGGCGGGACAGGTCCGCTGGGGCGCCGATCCGCCCCGGCCGCCGGCTCCGCAGGACTGTCCGGAACGCACCTACCGGGCGGGGCCCGGCACCGGGACCTCCGTGCTGCTCGACGTCCGTGAGGCGGGGGAGCGCCCCGGCGCCGGGGCGGCCGCCTCGGCGCTGCTGTGGGCGCGGCTGCGGTGTGCCGCGCCCGACGAGGTGCGGCTGGCCGTGGTCAGCGACCATGTGCCGTACCTGCTGCTCCGGGCCTTTCCCGGACTGGCCGGGGCGATCACGGTCAGCGCATCGCTGCGCCTGCTGGGCGGGCCCGTGGCCGAGTGGATCCTGCTCGACGTGAGCCTGGTGGCCAGCGCCGAGCGCATGGCCGTGGGCCGGGTCGTCATGTGGTCGGGCGGGACCACGCTCGCCGGCGTCGCCGGGCAGACCGCCCGGCTGATACCGGGCTGACCCGGCGGCCGCCCGAGTCCGCCGATTCCTTTCAATGCAATGATTGACATTTAGTGGAAAACGGCCGGTGCGGGAGGACCCGCGCCGAGGGCCGAGTGGAGGTCAGCCATCAACGACAAGATCTACATCCACGAGTTCATCGAGATCACCGGGCCCAACCGGGGCCGGTACATGCAGCACATGACCGCCAACTGGAGTCCGATCGCGCAGGAGGAGCGCAACCAGCTCTGCTACGGGGTGTGGGGGATCGTCGGCTCGACCGCGTGGTGGCCGGGCGTGGTGAACATCTGGGAGGAGGACGGATTCGCCGGGCTGGCGTCGTCGTTCCGGCACGAACTGGGCCACCCCGACCTGCAGGACCCCAAGCTCGCCGCCTGGTGGGCCGCGGCCGCCGACATGCGCTCCGGCGGCATCGACCGGCTGCTCCTGCCGGCGCCGTGGACCCGCACGATCGAGGAGCTGTGCGCCGACGGCGTACGCGGCGAGCTGTACGCGCACGAGCAGGTCAAGGTGGCGCCCGGCGGGGCGGCCGGTTTCCTGGAGCTGGTCCGCGCGGAGGCCGTGCCGTACTACGCGCGGTTCGGCTGGGAGCCGGTGGGCGCGTGGCGCACCGCGCTCGGCGACGACTCGGAGTGCTTCCTGCTCTGGGCGGTGCCCACGTACGAACAGTGGGCCGAGTTCGAGACGGCCTATGACGCCGACCCGGCTGACGGCGGGTGGAAGTCCCGCCTGCGGGCGTCTGTCACGTCGTTCGACCGGATGCTGCTGGTCGACGCCCCGCTGTCCCCGATGCGGATCGGCCGTCAGCCCAGCCGGGCCGACCGAGGCGAGGACTGGCCGGAATAGCGGCGTACGGCGCCGACCGGCCGGCCCGGCGTACGGGCCGGCCGGTCGTGGGGGTCAGGTCGCGACCACGAGCGCGTCGACCGCCACCACGCCGCTGCCGCGCGGGCGCACCAGCAGCGGGTTGACGTCCAGCTCCGCGATCGAGTCGCCGACCTCCAGGGCCAGCGTCTGGAGCCGCATCACCGCGTCGACGACCGCGTCGAGGTCGCCCGCCGGCCGGCCGCGTACGCCGCCGAGCACGGTCATCGCCCGGGTCTCCCCGATCATGCGCAGCGCCTCGGCCCGGGAGAACGGCGGCACCCGGAACGACACATCGCGCATGACCTCCGTGAACACCCCGCCCAGTCCGAACGTGATGGTAGGGCCGAAGGGCGGCTGGTGGCTGACCCCGAGGATCAGCTCGGCCACGGCGTCGGTGATCTGGGGCTGGACCACCACGCCCGCGTGCCGCACCCCCGCCGCCGCACAGGCGGTGTCGATGCGGGCGCAGGCGTCGCGCACCTGGTCGGGGCCGCCGAGCCCGACGTGCACCAGCCCGAGGTCGGACTTGTGGGCGAGGCCGTCGGCGAGCGCCTTGACCACGACCGGGTAGCCGAGACGCTCCGCCGTCTCGACCGCTTCGTCCGCCGAGGCGGCCACGGCCTCCGCCACCACCGGGATGTCGTACTCCCGCAGCAGCCGTTTGGCGGCGACCTCGTCCAGCACGGCGCCCCGGGGTCCGGCGGCGAGCCGGTCGCGCACCGCCGCGGCGGCCGGGGACGGCGTACGCGGCGCGTCCTCGAACGGGCTGCGGTAGTCGCGGTGCGCCGCCCAGAAGTCCGCCATCGCCCGGATGCCGCGTACGGCCGTGCGGAACGAGTGGAAGACCGGGATGCCGGCCTCGCACAGCGCCCGGTGGTCGGCGTCGCGGATCGGCGACGTCCAGGCGACCACGATCGGCTTGCCGCCCCGGGCGTGCAGCGCGATGAGGTCGCGGGTGATCGCGTCGCTCATCCCGGGGAACACCCCGGTGATCGGCGCGAGCAGGACGTCGGTGTTCGCGTCCTCGAGCAGCGCCTCGAGCACCTGGCGCCCCTCGGGCCGGGCCGTCGCGATGCCGCCGGTGTCCACCGGGTTGTCGATGTGCAGGTAGCCCGGCAGCAGGGTGCGCAGCCGTTCGAGCGTGCGCTCCTCCAGCCGGGGCAGCCGGAGGCCGGCCACGCCGAGCAGGTCCGCCACATGCGAGCCCGTACCACCGGACATGACGCACAGCGCCACCCGGTCGCCCGCGAGGGGCGGCGTGCGGCAGAACGCGCCGGAGATCTCGATCGCCTCGTCGATGTCGTCCACCCGGATGACGCCGGACTGGCGGAACACGGCGTCCTGCACCGCGTCTGGGCCGGTGAGGTGCCCGGTGTGCGCCTTGGCCATCGCCTGGCCCTGGCCGGTGCGCCCGACCTTGATGCACACGATCGGCACGCCGGCCTTCATGGCCTCGTCGGCGGCCAGGCGCATGGTGCGGCCGTCGGCGAACCCCTCGATGTACGCGGCGATCGCGCCCACGTCCGGCGACTTCGCGAGGTGCGCGGCGAAGTCGGCGAACTCCAGGTCGGCCTCGTTGCCGAGGGTCGCCCAGGTGTGGATCCCGATGCCGAGCTCCTGGCCCTGCACGATCGGGCGGCCCTGGTTGCCGGACTGGGTCAGCACCACGAGCCTGCGCCCGGGGAGCCCGTCCCGCCACGGCTCGTAGAAGTTGAGGTTCGTGTTCGGACCGATGATCCGCATCGGGCCCCGGGCGACCTCCGCCAGGCGCCGCTGGGCCGCGTCCCCCTCGGCCGTGCCCAGCTCGGCGAAGCCGGCGGCGAAGACGAAGGCGAAGCGCACCCCCTTGGCGACGCAGTCCTCCAGCACGGGCAGGGGGTCGCGGACGAGCAGGATGGCCACGTCGACGTCCTCGGGGATGTCCAGGACGTTACGGAAAGCGGGCACCCCGTCGACGGCGGGCTTGCTGGGGTGGACGGGGTGGACGGCCAGAGCGCCCCGCGCCAGGAGGCGTTCGCGGATCTGCCGCCACTGGGTCCGCTGCGGGCTGCCCTCGGTGTCGGTCGCCCCGATCACCGCGACGACGCGGGGGGCGAACAGGGGATTCCAGTCGATTTCTCGCAGGGCGAGCGGGCGGCCGCCGACGTCGAGTGCGCCGCCTCCGTGGTCGCGTGTGGTCATGCCCCGGAGCCTAGCTCAAAGATTCAATCATGGATAAGATAGATAGAAATACTGTAGCGTGTGGGAGTGCCATGGAGCTCAGTTCGAAAACGGTTCTGGTGGTGGGAGCCGCCCGGCCGCCGGGCATCGGCCGGGCCACGGCGGTACGGCTGGCCAGGGCGGGAGCACGGCTCGTCCTGGCCGACGCGATCACGCCGGCCGGGCGGGACACCGCCGGGACCGGCCGGGCCGACGACGCGGCGCTGCGCGCGGTCGCCGACGAGGTGTCGGCGATCAGCGGGCGCCCGGTCCCGGTGTTCGGCGTCGATCCGACCGATCCGGTGTCCGTCGCGGAACTGGTGACGTCGGCCGTGGCCGAGCTGGGCCGTCTGGACGCCTGCTGCAACCTCGTCGGCGCCACCGGGACCGGCCTGGGCGACGGGCCGCTGGCCGAGGTGGACCCGCTCGCCTGGCGGCGCGGCCTCGACTGGAACCTGACCACGGCCTGGCTGATCGCCCGTGCCTGCGTGCCCGCGCTGACCTCGGCCGGCGGGGGCGCGATCGTGACCCTCTCCTCGTACGCCGGCCTCACCCCGGTCGAGGGCGCCGGAGTGGTGGGCGTGGCACGCGCCGCGGTCAACCACCTCACCGCCGTGCTCGCCCGCGAGCTGGGCCCGCTCGGCATCCGCTGCAACACCGTCTGCCCGCTCGGCGTCGCGGCCGGCGACCCGCGGTTCCCCAACCCGGGCCTGGCCAAGCTGGCCGAGCGGGAGGGGATCTCGCTGGACGAATGGCTCGCCAGGACCATCCCGCTGGGGCGCGGCCAGTCGGCGGACGAGGTGGCGGCGGCCGTCGAGTTCCTCGTCTCGGACGCCGCGTCGTTCGTCAGCGGCGTGAACCTGCCGGTGGCCGGCGGAGCCGCGGCGTGACCGCCCCGGGCCCGCGCGCCCTGATCGGCGTCGACACCGGCGGCACATTCACCGACACCGTCGTCACCCTCTCGGACGGGCGGCTCGGCGTCGGCAAGGCGCTGAGCACCCCCGGCCGGGTCGAGCAGGGCGTGCTCGACTCCATCGGGCAGGCCGCCGCCGGGCTCGGCCTCACGCTGCCTGAGCTGCTGCGCCGGACCGTGATCCTCACCCACGGCACGACGGTCGGGCTCAACGCGCTGCTCACCGGCGCGGGCGCCCGGGTCGGCCTGCTCACCACGGCCGGTTTCGAGTCGACGCTGCCGATAGCCAAGGCGAACAAGACCAACGGGCTGGACGAGCTGGACCTGACGATGCCGACCCGCTGGCGCAAGCCCGAGCCGCTCGTCGTCCGGCCCGACATCGCCGGAGTCAGCGAGCGGATCGACGCGACCGGGGCGGTCGTCCGCCCGCTCGACGAGGCGCAGGCCCGTACGGCCATCCGCCGGCTCGCCGCACGCGGCGTCGAGGCCGTCGCCGTCTGCCTGCTGTGGTCTCCGGTGAACCCCGCGCACGAGCGGCGGGTCGCCGAGCTCGTGGCACAGGAGATGCCGGGTGTACGGGTGTCCTGCTCGGCCGACATCGCCCCGGTCGTCGGGGAGTACGAGCGCTCCTCCACGGTGGCGCTCGACGCGTACGTGGCCCCGGTCGTCGGCGCGTACCTGCGCGCGCTGCAGGAGCGGCTGCGGGAGCACGGCTTCGGCGGAGTGCTGATGATCCTGCGGACGGGCGGCGGCGCCGAGCCGGTCGAGCAGACCCTGCGCGCGCCCGTGAACACGCTGCGCTCCGGCCCGGTGGCCGGGCTCGCCGCGACCGCAGGACTGGCCGCGAAGCTGGGACACGACAACGTCATCGCCACGGACGTCGGCGGCACGAGCTTCGACGTGGGGCTCGTCATCGGCGGCGAGATGCAGCGGGCGAGCACGCCGATGGTGCACCGCCACGCCCTGGCGATCCCGGTGATCGAGGTGGAGTCGATCGGCACCGGCGGAGGCAGCCTCGCCTGGATCGACCACGGCCTGGGCGCGCTGCGGGTCGGCCCGCGCAGCGCCGGCTCCGATCCGGGACCGGTCTGCTACGGCCGGGCCGGCACCCGGCCCACGCTCACCGACGCCTCGGCCGTGCTCGGCTATCTGAGCCGGCTCGGAAACGCGGTCGAGCTGGACGTGGAGGCGGCCCGAGAGGCCATCCGCACCCAGATCGCCGAGCCGCTCGGCATCGGCACGATCGCCGCCGCCGAGGGGATCGTGCGCATCGCCACCGACCAGATGCGCGATCTGATCAGGCGCGCGACGATCAGGCGCGGGCACGACCCGTCGGCGTTCGCGCTGGTCGCCTTCGGCGGGGCCGGCCCCCAGTACGCGAGCTGGTACGCCGACGGGCTCGGCGCGCTCGACGTGGTGATCCCGGATCTGGCCGCGGAGCTGTCCGCCTACGGCGCGGTCTCCAGCGATCTGAGCATCGGCGCGGAACGGGGGATCGTCCCCACGCCGGTGGACGAGGCGGGCGCCGTCGTCACGGCCGTGCTCGGCGAACTCGCCGAGCAGATCGAGGCGGGCCTGCCCGGCGCGGTGGACGACGTCGCGACGGCCTCCGGCCGGAGCAGGACGCTGCGCCGCAGCGTCGCGCTGCGCTTCTACCGCCAGCAGCGCCGCATCGAACTGCCGGTGGGCGCGGTGGTCGACGCCGCCGAGCTCGCCCGCCTCGGGGCGGAGTTCCGCGAACGCTACGAGCAGATCGTCGGCGTGGGCACCGCCTCCCGCGACACCCCGGTCGAGGTGGTCAGCGTCCGGGTCGAGGTCACGGTCGCGGTGCCGGTGCCGCCCCCGGTCGCGCGGGAGCGCGGCGCGGCCGAGCCGGTGGACGAGCGGCTCGCCTGGTTCGACGGCGTCGAGCATCGCTGCGCCGTGTACGACTGGCGGCGGCTGCGCGCCGACCACGAGATCAAGGGACCGGCGTTCATCGAGTCCGAGCAGACCACCGTGGTGCTGCCGCCGCGGCGGCGGGCGCGCATGGACACCAGCGGCCACCTTCACCTCGGCTGACCGGGAGGGAATGTCATGATCGACGAGATCATCTTCGAGGTGCTCAGGCACCGGCTCGACGCGATCAACGATGACGCCGCGTCGGTGCTGGCCAGGCTGTCCGGCTCGCACCTGGCGGCGGAGGCACGCGACCTCAACACGGTGATCATGGCGCCGGACGGCCGGGTCGTCTGCTGCGGCCGGTACGTGCTCGCCCAGGTCGTGTCGATGCACCTGGTCGTACGCGACATTCTGGACAATTACCCGGACAATCCGGGCATTGAGCCGGGCGACCAGTTCGTCACCAACGATCCCTACATCGGGACGCTGCACCAGCCCGACGTGGTCGTGGTCGCACCGATCTTCGTGGCCGGCCGGATCGTCGGCTGGTGCGGCTCCACGGCCCACCAGCCTGACGTGGGCGGCCCCAACCCGGGCGGCATCACCTACGACGCCAGGTCCATCTTCGACGAGGCGCAGCCGATGCCGCCGCTGCGGATCGTCGAGGGCGGCCGGCTCCGGCGCGACATCGAACGCGAGTACCTCATCCGGTCGCGTACGGCGGAGCTGAACCGGCTTGACCTGCACGGGCAGATAGTGGCCAACCGCGGCGTGGTGGACCAGGTGACCCGCCTGTGCGACCAGTACGGCGCGGACACGCTCGCCGCGGTGATGGACCGCCTGCTGGAGCGGACCGAGGCGCTGCTGCGCGAGCGGCTGCGCGCGCTGCCGGACGGACGCTGGCGGCACGTCAGCCACGTGGAGTATCGGCCACACGGCAGCGCGGACGAGGAGCCGGAGGCCGTCTACGCCGTGCGGCTCACCATGACCAAACGCGGCGACGACCTGGAGCTGGACTTCACGGGCAGCGATCCGCAGGCGCCCGGCACGATCAACGCCGCCTATCCGGCGCTGGCCAACTTCGCCGTCGGCGGCGTGCTGATCTACCTGTGCGGCGGGCTGCCCTGGGTGCCCGGGGGAGTGTGGCCGGTGGTGAGGATCCTCAGCAGGGAGGGCACGGTGGTGCACGCCCGCTGGCCGGCCGGCGTGGCGATGAGCACCGCGGCCACCTGTCAGGCGATCCGCGTGTCGATCAACTCCTGCCTGGCCAGGATGCTGGAGGCGTCGCAGGACCTGTCGCACCTGGTGATGGCGAGCTGCCAGGCCGCCGGTGGCGGTGGCGGGACCGTGCACGGCACGCGCGGCGACGGCACCGCGTACGCCACCATGACCCTCGACGAGATCAGCGGCGGCGGCGGGGCGACCTGGGCCGACGACGGCGCCGACTCCTCGGGATACACCACGTCGCCCGGCGCGTCCTGCGCGAACGTCGAGGTCAACGAGGCGTACCTGCCCCTGCTGTACGAGCGGCGGGCGGAGCTGGCCGACACGGGCGGCCCGGGGCGGCGCCGGGGCGGGGTCGGCTCGATGCACGCCCTGACCCCGCACGGGACCACGACGCCGATGACCATGATGTCGTTCGGGCAGGGGCTTCAGCATCCGCTCGCCACCGGGGTGTGCGGGGGAGAGTACGGCAGGCAGAGCGTCGTCGCCGTGATGCCGTCGGCCGAGCTCGCCACGCTGGGAGATCCCGAGGGGGGAGGGGCGCGCCGCCTGCCGATGCCGGCCGCCACGATGCGGGTCGGGCCCGGCGACGTGCTGGTCTCGGTGTCGCAGGGGGGCGGTGGTCTCGGCGATCCGCTCGAGCGCGCGCCCTCGGAGGTCCTGGACGACGTGCTGGACGGCCTCGTCTCCCTGGCCGGGGCCCGGCGCGACTACGGCGTCGTCATCGTGGGCGGCGGGCCGGACTCGCCGGAGCCCCGGCCGGACTCGCCGGATCCCCGGCCGGATGAGGAGACCCGGGTCGACGAGGAGGCCACGGCCCGGCTGCGGGCGGAACGGCGGCGGGCCAGGATCGGCCGGTCCCCGCTGCCGCCCGTGCCCCCGGCCGCCGGCGAGCGGCGGGGACGGCGCCTGTCAGCGGCGCTGGACCTGCTCGTCCCGGCCGAGGGAACGCCCGACCGGGAGGGCACCGTCACCTGCGCGAGATGCGCGACGGTCCTGTGCGGCGCGCACGAGAACGTGCACGAGCACCTGGTCGTCGAGGAGGCGTCTCCGGCCGATCGCAGCCCGCTCGGCGCCGTCTACCCCGGCGTCGAGCGGTTCGTGCTGCGGCACTTCTACTGCCCCGGGTGCGCCGCGCAGGTCGACGTGCAGGTCTGCCGGGCCGGCGACCCGATCCTGGCGGCGATCGAGGTGCTGTGAGCCGCCCGCGGAACGGGCGCGGCAGGCGGTGAGCGGGCGGCCCGGCGTCATGGGCCGCCCGGGCCGCCCGCGATCTCCTCAGCCGAGCACGCCCGCCTCGCGCAGGGCGGCCAGTTCGTCCGCGCTCACGCCCAGGTCGCCCAGCACCTCGTCGGTGTGCCGGCCTGGCGCGGCCGCGGGCGTGGGCCTGGCCATCTCGTCGCCGACCAGGTGCACGGGCAGCGGCAGCAGGTCGGCGCCGTACTCCTCGGCGGGCAGCCAGGTGGTGCGGGCCGCGAAGTGCGGGTCGCCGGGCAGGGTCGCGGGTGAGTTCACCGGTGCGATCGGCACGTCCGCGGTGAGGCCGACCTCGACCCACTCGGCGGTGGAGCGGGTCAGGAAGACCTCGGTGAGCTCGGCCCGCAGCCGGTGGTCGCCGAGGGCGTGGTCGGCGACCTCCTCGCTCTCCCGGTCGCCGAGCAGGTCGGGCCGGTCGATCGCCCGGCAGAACTGCTCCCAGAACTTGCGCTCGGTCGCCATGAACAGCACGTGGCCGTCCGCGCTTCGATAGACCTGGTAGCGCACGCTGTCGCCCATCCCGGCCGGGCCGGGCTCGCGCCGTATGCCGCCGTCGGCGGGGTTGCCGGTCACCTCGGTCTCGGGGCGCAGGTGCGCCCGGTGTCCCTCGATGGTGAGCCAGTCGACCGCGGCCGCCGCCTCGCACTGTGCGATGTCGAGCGCGCACCCCTGCCCGGTCCGCCGGGCTCGCAGGGTCGCGGCCAGGATCGCGGTGGCGGCCAGCAGCGGCGTCACCCGGGTGCCGAGCGTCACGCTCAGCTCGCCGGTGGTGAAGCCCTGCTCGGTGGTGCCCACCTTCAGCCCGCCGGCCCAGGCGTCGAAGGCGACGCCGTGCGCGGCCAGGGTGGCGTACGGACCGGTCATGCCGTAACCCGACACGGTGCACCAGATCAGGGCGGGGTGGCGCGCGCGCATCGCCTCGGCGCCGAGGCCGCGCCGAGTGAGCACGCCCGGGCGCATCCCCTCGATCACGATGTCGCTCGCCCCGATGATCCGCTCGGCGAGGCGTGCCCCCTCGGGCTTCTGGATGTCGAGGTCGACGCTGCGCTTGCCCCGGCCGAGGTGATGGTGCATGAGGGAAACCCCGTGCACGAACGGCCAGCCGACCCGGCGGATGTAGTCGCCCCCACCCGGGCGCTCCACCTTCACCACGTCGGCGCCGAGGTCGGCCAGGACAGTGCCGACGCCTCCGGCTTCGAGGAGGGCGAATTCCACGACGCGGACACCCTCGAGAAGTCGCACTGTCACGGTTTGCTCCCGATCGTTGACAAGGCATCGAAGATTACTATCTTGTATATAATAGCAAGTATAACGTTGCCGAGTCACCCTCGCCCACGACTGACATGTCAGGGGAACCAATGGATCAAATCGATCACCTGACCGCTCCAGGCTCGACCGGCGAGGAGAAGCCGGCCGCCCCCCGGATCACCGTCCGGGACGCGACCCGATCCTTCGTGACGGCCGGTCGCTCGGCCGTACACGCCATGGGGCCGATGGACCTGACCATCGGAGACGACGAGTTCCTCTGCGTGGTGGGACCGTCGGGATGCGGCAAGTCGACGCTTCTCAAGATCATTGCCGGGCTGCTCGCCCCCTCCTCGGGAGAGGTGGCGATCAACGTGTCCGGCGAGCACCGGATCCCGATCGCCATGGTCTTCCAGGACTATGGGATCTACCCCTGGAAGACCGTGCGCGCGAACGTGGACCTCGGGCTGCGGCTCACCGGCCGCCCGTCGGCGGAGCGGCGCGAGATCGTGGACGACTGGCTGGCCCGCCTGGGGCTGACCGAGTTCGCCGACGCCTATCCCGGTGCGCTCTCCGGCGGCATGCGCCAGCGCGTCTCGGTCGCCCGCGCGCTCGCCATCGACCCCGAGGTCCTGCTCATGGACGAGCCGTTCGCGGCGCTCGACGCCCAGCTGCGCGAGGTGCTGCAGGAAGAGCTGCTGGCGATCTGGCAGGCCCGCCGGCGCACGGTCGTGTTCGTGACGCACAGCCTCGAGGAGGCGCTGCTGCTCGGCGACCGCGTCGTGGTGATGAGCGCCCGGCCCGGCCGCGTCATCGCCGACATCAACGTGCCGTTCGAGCGGCCCAGGACCGGCGCGGTACGCACCGACGCCCTCTTCGCCAAGTTGCGCGGCGAGCTGCGGACGAGCCTGCAACCGCAGGTCACCGCCCAGTTCGACGCGGGGAAGGACAAGCGATGAGCAGTGTGCTGACCCGGCGCCCCGGCGCCGCCGAGCTCCATCCGGTGCGCACCCGGCGCCGATGGACCGTCACCAAGGTCACGCTCGGCATCGCGGTGCCGGTGCTCTTCGTGGCGGTATGGCAGCTCATCGCCGTGCTGGAGTGGGTCGATCCGTTCCTCTATCCGCCGCCGAGCCGGCTCGGCCCCGGCCTCGCCGCCCTGTGGGAGGACGGCAGGCTGGTGGACGCCACGGTGACCAGCGTGCGGCGGGTGATCCTGGGTTACCTGCTGGGCGCGGTCGCCGGAGTGGTGATCGGCTTCCTCATGGGCATGTCCCGGGTGCTGCGCGCCGCGCTCGAACCGTTCTCCTGGGCCTGGTACACGGTCCCCAAGCTCGCGCTGCTCCCGATCTTCCTGACCATCTTCGGCTTCGGCGACACGTCCGTCGTGGTCCTGATCGCGGTGACGGTGTACTTCTTCGTCTGGATCTCGGTCATGTCGGCCGTCATGGCGGTGCCCACCGGCTACCGCGAGGCGGCCCTGATGCTGCGCGTCAACCGGTGGGAGATGTTCCGCCACGTGCTGCTCCCGGCCGCGCTGCCGGAGATCTTCGTGGGCCTGCGGATCGCCGCGGGCGTCTCGGTCCTGATGCTCGTCGGCATCGAGTTCGTGATCAGCGATCAGGGACTCGGCTTCCTCATCGAGCAGGGCCGCACGCTGCTGCTGCTGGAGCAGAGCTACGTCGCCATCGTGCTCGTCGCCCTCATCGGCTACCTCTTCGCGCTTCTGGTGAAGCTGATCGGACGCCTGTTCGTCCGGTGGCGCGACGAGGACAACGCGATCATCCCTTCCTGACCTTCACCTGCTCTTCTCCATGGAGGAACAAATGACGAGACTCCGTGTCCTGGCGGCGGCGCTGGGCGTCGGGGCGCTGCTCCTGACCACCGCGTGCGCCGGGGACGACGGCGGGCCCGGGGCCGCGCCGGCGGCCTCCGGCGGCGGCGACCTGGGGCCGGTCACCCCCGTCGACGGCTGCGGGCCGGGCTCCTACATCGATCCGGCGAACCTGAACCCCGACCGTGACATCGCGCGCTGCGACTCGGGCGCCCCCGCCGCCCAGCCGCTGGCGGAGCCCGTCACCATCAGGATGACGTCGGCCTCGAGGTCGAGCAGCCTCGCACCGATCTTCGTCGGGATGGAGTTCGGCGAGTTCGAGAAGGAGAACCTGAAGATCGAGTTCACCGTGCTGCCGTTCGCCGACGCGATGCCGCAGCTGGCCGCGGGCCGGGTCGACATCTCCTACGGCGGCGTCGAGGCCGGCATGTTCAACGCGGTCGACCAGGGCCTGGACCTCAAGTGGGTGCTGGGCAACTTCGTGGAGCCGAAGTCCGCCGACCTGACCCAGCCGCAGACCGGACTGTGGGCCCGCCGCGACATCTTCTCCGATCCGCAGAACCCCGACCTGAAGGAGCTCAAGGGGAAGACCCTGGGCTCAACCGTGGGCGCCGCCTCCTCCATCGCCTATCCGATGGACAAGGCGCTGCGCGAGGCGGGCATCTCCCTGAAGGACATGGAGATCAAGCAGCTCCCCTCGACGGACCTGATGACGGCCCTGGCCAACAAGGCCCTCGACACCGCGTGGCTGCTGGATCCGTACTGGCTGACCGCGGCGGACAGCCCGGACAAGTACGTGCTGGTGGGCGGCCAGGCACCCGGTGAGCCGCTCGGCGGATTCTTCGCCGGCAAGTCGCTGCGCACGGACCGGCCGGATGTGCTCCAGGCGTTCACCCGGGCGTACATCCGGACCATCAACACCCACCTGGCCGGCGACTACATCAAGGACGAGAAGATCCTCGCCGCCATGATGGCCGGCACCCAGCAGCCGCGTGAGGCGCTGACCCGCACCCCCTCGCTCACCTTCGACTGGGAGATCCGCCAGGGCACGGGTGAGGAGGAGCAGAAGGTGTTCATCGAACACCAGACGGTCAAGTACACCGAGGTCATGCCGGAGGACCGCTACATCGATCGCTCCTTCTACGCCCGGGCGGTGGGCCACACCGACTCGTGACCGGCCGGTCCGTGACGCCGTCGCGGGCCGGGTCGTACGCCACGGGACCGGCTTCGGAGCACGGCCCGCCCTCGGACGCGGGGGCGGGCCTCCGCACGCGGGGGATCGGGCCGGGACGTGCTCAGCCGTCGGCGGTGCTCTCCGCGTCCGTCCCGGCGGTCAGCAGCTCCTTCACCCGTTGCTGACTCACCTTGAGCGAGGGGGTGCGGGGGAGGGCCGCCACGCCGACGAACGCCGTCGGCACCTGGTAGGGCGACAGCCGGTCGCGGGCCCAGGCCGCCAGCGCCTCCGGGTCGAAGGCCGCTCCTTCGGCGACCTCGATCGCCGCGACCGGCACCTCGCCGAGCCTGCGGTCCGGCAGGCCGACGACCGCGGC
>BCRI01000091.1 GCA_001552515.1 Sphaerimonospora mesophila NBRC 14179 = JCM 3151 | reverse complement strand
TCACCGGGCCGCCCGTGAACGATCACGTCGTGGAGTTGCTGCTGCTGCTCGACGCGTGCGGGAGGGCCGGCGCGGGTCGGATAACCGCAGTGGTGCCCTACTTCGGATACGCACGCCAGGACCGGCGGAGGCAGGCCGGCGACGCGATCGGCATCCGGGTCGTGGCGGACGCGCTCGCCTCGGCCGGGGCGCACCGGCTGATCGTGGTGGACCCGCACACGGCCGCGCTGGAGGCGATCTGCGAAATCCCCGTGGAGATGCTCACAGCCGTACCCGTGCTGGCTCGCGCTCTCGGCCAGAAAATCCCAGCGGGAGCCGTCGTGGTCGCGCCGGACCTCGGCGCGGTCAAGCTCGCACAGCACTACGGCAGACTGCTGTCCAGCCCCGTCGCGGTGGTCCGCAAGATCAGACTGACCGGGACGAGCGTCACGGCCGAGGAGCTCATCGGAGAGGTCCGCGGCCGTCCAGCGGTCATCGTAGACGACATGATCAGCACTGGCGGCACGATCGAAGCCGCCGTCGAGGCCCTGCTGAACCAGGGCGTCGCGCCGGAGATCACTGTGGCGGCCACCCACGGGCTGCTCGTCGAGGCGGCGGAGCAGCGTCTCAGCCGCTCCTCCATCCCAGAACTCGTGGTCACCGACACCATCCCGCAGCATGACAGGCCGACGTTGCCACTCAGCGTGTGCTCGGTGGCCCCCTTACTTGCGGACGCCATCGGACGCCTGCATCGCGACGAGCCGCTGGACGATCTACTGGGACATGCGTGAGCTGGGGCTGTCGATCGGAGGTCATGTCCCATCCCTTGACATCCACGACCTTCGAGGGGGCGGCCAAGATGACAGCGGCCCAGTCGAAGGGGCTCACTGACCCTCGTGTCGGCTTCCGTGGCGGTACTCGATATGTGCGTCCGGTCCCGGTAAGACGAGGGCCTCCTGTTTCTCCTCGTCAAGCCAGTGCACCGGGTAGGGAGGCGAGCCGTTCTACCGTTCGGCCATGGCCAGCGGCAGTTCGAACTCCATGGTGACACAGAGGTGCTGCCCTGTCGTCGAGCGGCGCAGCCGCACGAGCAGGATTGGGATCTGCTGCCCGAGCTGGTCGAGTGCCTCCACCAGCGGGGTGATGTCAAGACGATGCTGTGAAGGTTGGGCTAGAAACAGCGCCAACCGGTGATCGAATTCTCGCCGGAGCGTCTCGTCGTCCCGGACATAATGAATGGCGATTTCCTTGCCGACGTCGTCAGCCGAGCATCAGACCCTCCCCTGTTCGGTGCTCCGCGCGGAAACGCATCGTGCCAGGGCGGGATCCATCGCCGCGGCCACGGCTGCCTGGCCGAAGCTGATCCCGGCGTCGTTGGGCGGCACTCGGCGATGGGTCAGGACGCGGAAGCCGCGTTCCTCCAGTGCCTGTACGCATCGGTCGAGCAGCAGCGCGTTTTGGAAGACCCCGCCGGACAGCGCGACCGTACCGATCCCGGCCCCGCTCGTGGCGTCGGCCCTGGCTGGAGCCGTCGCGCCGTCCCGTACTAGGGCGCATGCGGCGGCCACGGCAGCGGCGAGACCGTTGTGGAACCGGGCGGAGACCTCCGCCGCCTCGGTGCCGCGCAGCAGGTCCTCGGCGACCGCGCGGATCAGATCATCTCCCCTGATTACCAGGCCGGTTACCAGGCCGGCACTGTTCACGAAATCGGTTCCGGACTCGAGCCGTACCGGGTAGGCGCGCTGTTCGGCCGGATCGGCCCGCTGCTCCAGGGCCATCGCGGCCTGTCCTTCGAAGGTGACCCGGTCGCCCAGTCCGCACAGGGCCGCGACGGCGTCGAAGAGCCGTCCGGCGCTGGAGGTGAGCGGCGAGTTCAGCCCCGACCGGGCTACGGCCATCACCCGGTCCCACTCGGCGGCGTTTCTGAGGCGTACGGCAAGATCTGGCGGTGGGGCGCCGTCGAAGGCGGCATCCAGGTGTGCCGCCGCCATCCGCCAGGGTTGCCGGATCGCCACCGTGCCGCTCGGCATCGGGACCGGCGCCAGGTGACCGGCGCGAGTGAACCCGGTCAGGTCGGCCACCAGCAGCTCGCCGCCCCACACGGTCCCGTCCGGGCCGTGGCCGGTTCCGTCGAACGCGATGCCGATCACCGGTCCCTCCTCTCCGCTGTCGGCGAGGCAGGACGCGATGTGGGCGTGGTGGTGCTGGACGGCGATGAGGTCGACGTCGGCCAGCTCCTGAGCGTACTTCGTCGACAGGTACTCCGGGTGCGTGTCGTGAACGACCAGCGCGGGCGTGACGTCGAACAGTCGCCGGAAACGTGTGATCTCCTCGGTGAAGGCGCGGAGCGTCTCGTAGTCCTTCAGGCCGCCGATGTGCGGAGAGAGGAACGCGTGCCCGCCCCGGGCCAGGCAGAAGGTGTTTTTCAGCTCAGCGCCGCAGGCGAGGATCGCACGCCGGGCCGGCCGCGGCAGCGGCAGCGGCAGCGGCGCGAACCCCCGAGACCTGCGGACCGGGATCTCCCGGCCATGGGCGAGGAGGATCACCGAATCCTCCGCTCGTGCGTGGATCGTGCGGTCGTGCGCCAGGAAGGCGTCGGCCAGACCGCCGCCGAGCCGGTCCGTCGCGTCTCGATCCCGGTACACGATGGGTTCGTCGGAGACGTTTCCGCTGGTCAGCACGTACGGACAGGTGAGTTGTCGGGCGAGCAGGTGGTGCAGTGCCGTGTACGGCAGCATGATCCCGAGCCGGTTCACGCCAGGCGCCACCTCGTCGGCGACCGTCCCGCCCGTACGGCGCGGCAGGACGACGATCGGCCGGGCCGGGCTGCTCAGCAGCCGCTCGGCATCCGGGCCGATCTCGCACTGCTGCGCTGCCATGGCCAGGCCGGCGACCATGACGGCGAACGGTTTGTCCAGTCGGTGCTTGCGGTCGCGCAGCGTGCGTACCGCCGGGCCATGGGTCGCGTCGACCGCCAGGTGGTAGCCGCCCAACCCCTTGATCGCGACGACCTTGCCCGCTCGCAGGAGCGCAGCTGCTGCATCCACGGGATCGCCGTCCATCGGCCGTCCCCGCGAGTCGAGCAGCCGCAGGGCCGGTCCGCAGGCCGGACAGCAGATCGGTTGAGCATGGAACCTGCGGTCACTCGGGTCGTGATACTCGGCGGCGCATTCGCCGCACATCGGGAAGGCCGCCATGGTCGTCGCCTCCCGGTCGTACGGCAGGCCGGTGACAATCGTGAATCTCGGGCCGCAGTTCGTGCAGTTCACAAACGGGTGCAGGTACCTGCGGCAGGCAGGGTCGAACAGCTCGGCCAGACAGTCATCACAGGTGGCCACGTCGGCCGGGATCAGCGCCGACCGTCCGCCGTCGCGGCTGCCCGCGATACGGAAGCTCCGTTCGCCCAGTACGGGGATCACGTCGGCGGAAATCCGGTGGATCAGTGCGAGCGGCGGCGCCTGGTAGGGCAGCTCCTCGCGAAACCGGGTGACGTCACCCTCGGGGCCCTCGGCCTCGATGAAGACGCCGAACCCGTCGTTGCCGACCAATCCCGACAGGTTCAGCCTTCTGGCCAGCGCGTGCACGTACGGCCGGAACCCCACCCCCTGGACGATCCCCTCCACTCGGATGCGCACCCGAGTCGTACGGCCTGCCGCGAAATCACAGCCGGGACAGCGATCGAGGTCATCCGGTCGTGTTCCGCGATCCGGATCGCAGTCGAAGGGGTCGAAGGCCGTATCCGTCACGTCGCCATCTTGCGCGTACGGCGCGGCGGCGGACCGGCCGCGGCGCGTTGGCCGGGAAATGCGGAAGGCCGCGTGAGCAGATCTTTACCCCTCCCGCGTCATGCGGTCGACGCATCACGGAAACACGGAACGTAGCGTGATGACCACGCCAGATCACGGAGCCTGCCCATGCCTGCCGCACCTATGACGAACACGATGAACGACGCCCTCCACCGGGCCTTCGCCAGGCGCATGGCCCCCGGCGATGCGCTGATACGCGACGCGGAGCACATCACTCGTGCCTGCCGGGACATGGCGGAGCGGTTCCGGCGGGGCGGCAAGCTGATCGTCTTCGGCGGCGGAGGTGACGGCGCGGATGCCGCGCACGTCGCTGTCGAGTTCATGCACCCGGTGATCGTCGGCAGGCGGGCGCTGCCCGCGCTGGCGTTGAGCAACGACGCGGCGACGGTCACCACGATCGGTGCCCGTGACGGCCTGGGCGAGGCGTTCACGCATCAGATCGCGAGCTGGGCCGAGCCGGGGGACATCGCGCTCGGCATCTCGCGTGATGGCCGGTGCACGGGCGTGCTACGTGGGCTGGCTGCCGCCCGGCGGCTCGGCCTGCTCACCGTGGCCCTGATCGGCGGGCAGAGTGACGGTGACGGTGGAGTGACCGATCGGAGCGGCATCGCCGCCGATCACGTCCTGCTCGCCCCCTCCCACGACCCAGACGTGGTGAAGGAGCTCCACGTCACCACCTATCACCTGCTGTGGGAGCTGGTCCACGTTCTGCTGGACACCGTTTCCGAAGAGAGCCGCTGTGGCCTCGGCGAACCGCCGTTGGCGGAGATGCGCGGGCTCTACCCCTTCCTTTATTCCGACGAGGACAGCCGGGCATCGGTGCCGGCCGAGGCCGTGCGGTCTACTGAGGGCAAGGCCGCCGAGATCGCGCGGTTGCGTACGGAGGCCGCGGGACTCGACCAGCGACGGATCGCCGCCTGCGCCCAGGACATGGCGGTCCGGTTCGCCGCCGGGGGCCGGCTGTTCACCTTCGGCAACGGAGGCAGCAGCACCGACGCACAGGAGGTGACCACGACCTTCCTCGCTCCGGCTGGCTCCGGCCGTCCGCTGCCCGCGCACTGCCTCACCAGTGATGTCGCCCTTGTCACCGCGCTCTCCAACGACGTCGGCTTCAACGTGGTCTTCTCCCGGCAACTCGCCGCGCTCGGGCGGCCCGGCGACATCGCGCTTGGGCTGTCCACCAGCGGCGACTCCGGCAACGTCGTCCAGGCGTTCAAGGAAGCGGCCAGGATCGGCATGCTGACCGTCGGCCTGGCCGGCGCCGGGGGCGGCAGGCTCGCCGAGTCCGGCCTGCTGGACCACCTGTTCGTGATCCCGTCGTCCTCGGTGCACCGCGTCCAGGAGGCGCAGACCACGGTCTACCACGTGCTGTGGGAACTGACCCAGGTCGCGCTCGATGTTTCAGGGCAGCGGTGACGCCGATGTGCCTGGGCATCCCCGGAGAGATCGTGGAGATCCTGCCCGGTCGGCATGAGCTCGCCGAGTTCGCCGACCTCGCCCTGGTCGACGTGGGCGGCGTACGGCGGAAGGTCCATATCGGCCTGCTGGACCACGAGAGCCTCGCGCCCGGCGACTGGGTGCTCATCCACGTCGGCTTCGCGCTCTCCAAGATCGACGAGACGGAGGCGGCCGCAACGCTCGACTTCCTCAAGAGCCTCGGCGCGGCGTACGAGGACGAGATCGCCGCCTTCCGCGAATCCGCCAGTGAACAGGAGTGACCTTCGTTGCGTTTCGTCGACGAGTACCGTGACGCCGACCAGGCCCATGCGCTGGCCGACCGGATGGCCGCGCTGTGCCGGCCGGGCCGCAGGTACCAGTTCATGGAGGTCTGCGGTGGGCACACCCACGCGATCTACAAGCACGGCCTGGAGGACTACCTGCCCGACGCGGTAGAGATGATCCACGGGCCCGGCTGCCCCGTCTGCGTCATCCCAATGGGCCGGCTCGACGACGCGTTCCACATCGCCGAGCAGCCCGGCGTCATCATGACCACCTTCGGTGACATGATGCGGGTGCCCGGCGGGCGCGGGACGTTCCTGGACGCCAAGGCTCGCGGCGCCGACATCCGCATGGTCTACTCCCCGCTGGACGCACTCAAGATCGCCCACGCCAACCCCGGCAGGCACGTCGTCTTCATGGCCGTCGGTTTCGAGACCACCGCCCCCTCGACCGCGCTGACGATCCTCCGTGCCGAGGCCGAGGGGATCGGCAACTTCTCGGTCTTCTGCAACCACGTCACGATCATCCCGTCGATCAAGGCCATCCTCGACTCACCCGACCAGCGGGCCGACGGTTTCGTCGGCCCGGGCCACGTCTCGGCCGTCATCGGCTGCCGCCCGTACGAGTTCGTCCCGCGCGTCTACGGCAAGCCGTTGGTCGTCACCGGGTTCGAACCGCTCGACGTGCTGCGCGCTGTCCACCAGCTCCTGACCCAGCTCGCCGAGGGCCGCTGCGAGGTCGAGAACCAGTACGCCCGGGTCGTTCCCTGGGACGGCAACGCCAGAGCACTGAGCGTGATCGGGCGGGTCATGGAGCTGCGTGGCTACTTCGAATGGCGCGGCCTGGGCTGGATCCCGCACTCCGCGCTGAAGATCTCCGAACGGTACGCCGCCTACGACGCCGAGCGGATCTTCCAGATCCCGGGCGTACGGGTCGCCGACCCCAAGGCGTGCCAGTGCGGTGAGGTGCTCAAGGGCGTGCTCAAACCGTGGGAGTGCAAGGTGTTCGGCACCGCGTGCACCCCGGAGACGCCGATCGGCACCTGCATGGTCTCTTCCGAGGGGGCCTGCGCCGCCTACTACAACTTCGGCCGCTTCTCCCGTAAGCGCGTCAGGGAGGCGACCCGCCGATGAGCCCGCGCCACCTGGACGATCCCATCAGAGAAGACGCCCCGCTCGAAGACACCGGGCTCGAAAACACTTCTCGACCGGACCTGGTGCCCGGTGCGGCCCAGGCTGAGGCCGCGGTACGCGAGGCCTGCGAGCTCGACCAGCCGGAGATCCCCCACGGCCACATGAGCGGACACTCTCGTGAGGAGGAGGTGCTCGAACGGATCGAACGCGCCAGGAAGCGCAGGGCCCGCGTCCGGGAGGATCGCATCACACTCGCACACGGTGCTGGAGGCAAGGCGGCCCGTGCTCTCATCGAGGCCGTGTTCCTGGAGGCGTTCGGCAACCCGCTCCTCGAGCCCCTCGGCGACGGCGCCGTCACCGGCCCCGTCGCCGGCGGTCTGGCGTTCACGACCGATTCGTTCGTGGTCCGGCCGCTGTTCTTTCCCGGTGGCGATATCGGCGACCTCGCGGTCAACGGCACGATCAACGATCTCGCCATGTGCGGGGCCGCCCCGCGCTATCTGTCGGCCGGGTTCATCCTGGAGGAGGGCTTCCCCGTCGAGGATCTGCGCAGCGTGGTCGCCTCCATGGCCGAGGCCGCTCGGGCAGCCGGCGTCTGGATCGTCACCGGCGACACCAAGGTCGTCGAGAACGGCAAGGCCGACGGCTGCTACATCACCACGGCGGGGATCGGCGTCATCGAGCGGCCGGTCCGGTTGAGCGCGGCGGCCGTCGTGCCGGGTGACTCCGTCGTCGTCTCCGGCCCGATCGGCGAACACGGCATGACCGTCATGCTCGCCCGTGGCGGGCTCGACATCGAAACCGATCTCACCTCCGACACCGCGCCGCTGCACACGCTCGCCGACCGGCTGCTGGCGGCCTGCCCGGGGCAGGTGCGCTGCCTGCGGGACGCCACGCGCGGCGGCGTGGCCACCGTGGTCAACGAGATCGCCGCCGCGGCCCAGGTCGCGATCGTGCTCGACGAGAGCGCTGTCCCGGTCCGGCCGAACGTGCGCGGCGCCTGCGAGCTGCTGGGCATCGATCCGCTGTACGTGGCCTGCGAGGGGCGGATGGTCGCGGTGGTGGCGGGAGATCACGCCGATGCCGCCCTGGATGCCCTCCGGTCGCACCCGCTGGGCACCGATGCCGCGGTGATCGGCCGCGCGGGCGACGACCCGGCCGGGCTCGTCCTGATGCGCACCCACTCCGGCGGCACCCGGGTCGTCGATCTGCTCGTCGGTGACCCGCTCCCGCGCATCTGCTGACGAGTGCGGTGATCACAGACCTTGGCCGGGCCGGTCCCTCGATCCCGGTGAGCGTTGGTGGACAGCGCTGGGCCGTTCGTCTCTTTTCTGGCATCTGTGCTGGTAGTTACGTTGGAGGGGGTACATGTCCGTCGGTGGCAGCGTTGGGGGGAACGCTCTGATGGACACCGTTGTAATCGAATCCCTGGAGCCGCTCATCGCGGCTCTCCAGTCAGCCGGCTACGCAGTGGTCGGGCCCACGGTGAAGGACGCGGCCGTGCGGATGGCCGAGATCTCCTCGGTCGAGGACCTGCCGGCAGGCGTAGGCGACGTCCAGAGACCGGGCAACTACCGGTTGGCCGAGCGGGGCGACGAAATGCTGTTCGACTTCGCCGCCAGCCCCGACTCGGCCAAGCGCTTCACCCAGCCGCCCCGTCAGAGGCTGTTCCGGATGCGCGGCCAGACGATCGAGGAGGTCCGGGAGAAGGCGCCGCGGGTGGCGCTGCTGGGGGTGCGCGCCTGCGATCTGGCCGCGATAGCCGTCCAGGACCGGGTGTTCCTGGGCAGGCACCCTGATCCGACCTACCGGCGGCGGCGCGAGGCGCTGTTCTTGATCGCGGTCAACTGCGCGGTGCCCGGCGGCACCTGTTTCTGCGTCTCCATGGGGACCGGGCCGAAGGCCACCACCGGATTCGACCTCGCGCTCACCGAGCTGGCGTCGCCGCATCGGTTCACGGTAGAGAGTGGCAGCGAGCGAGGCGCGCAGATCGTCGCGGCGATTCCGCACCGGCCGGCCGACCAGGGTGACCTCACCGCGGCCGAGGAGGTCTCGCGCATCGCCGCGACCCGGATGGGCCGCCATGTGGACACCGAGGGCATCCAGCAGTGGCTGCCCGCCGCGCACGACTCACCACGCTGGACCGACGTGGCCTCCCGCTGCCTGAGTTGCACGAACTGCACGATGGTCTGCCCGACCTGCTTCTGCAGCACGGTCGAGGACATCACCGACCTCACCGGCGAGGTCACCGAGCGGTCCGAGCGGTGGGACTCCTGCTTCTCGCTGGACTTCACCGAGCTCAGCGGCCAGCCGCCGGTGCGCTCCTCCGCCCTGGCTCGCTACCGGCAGTGGCTGACCCACAAGTTCGCCACCTGGTACGACCAGTTCGGCACATCCGGCTGCGTGGGCTGCGGCCGATGCATCACCTGGTGCCCCACCGGCATAGACGTGACCGAGGAACTGTCGGCCATTCGAGACGGCACCGGGGAGACGTCGTGCATCCGATGACGCCAGTGCCGTACCGCGTACGTTCACGGCGTCCGGACCGGGCCGACACCGTCACGCTGGCGCTGGAGCCGGTGAGCGGGCCATGCCCCTTCTCCCTGCCGGGCCAGTTCACGATGGTCTACGCGCATGGCGTCGGCGAGATCCCGATCTCGCTCAGCGGCCGAGGGCGCACCGGGGCGCTGGTGCACACGATCCGGGCCGTGGGCGCGGTCAGCCAGGCGCTCTGCCGCAAACGACCCGGCGACCTCGTGGGGGTGCGCGGGCCGTACGGCACCGCCTTCGACGTCGCGGGGGCGGCCGGGCTGGATGTGGTCGTGGCGGCGGGCGGTCTCGGCCTCGCACCGCTGCGCACGGTCGTCCGGGAGCTGATCGCCCACCGCTCGCGGTACGGCCGGATCAGCGTGATCGCCGGCACCCGGACCCCGATGACCCTGCTGTATCCGCGTGAGCTGGACCGCTGGCGGATGGCGCACGACATCGACGTCCAGGTCATCGTGGATCACCCCGATCACATCTGGCCGGGCCCGGTCGGGCTGGTCACGAAGCTGATCGACCGGATCGTCTTCGCACCGCGCCGCACCGCCGCCTTCGTCTGCGGCCCGGAGATCATGATGCGCGCCGTCGCCGACGACCTGATGGCGCGCGGCGTGCCGGCCCGGCGGATCGCGCTGTCGCTGGAGCGCAACATGAAATGCGGCGTCGGCCGGTGCGGCCACTGCCAGCTCGGCCCGTTGCTGCTGTGCCTGGACGGCCCGGTGGTCGACTACGAGCGGGTGGGCGGCCTGCTCGCGGTGCGGGAGCTGTGATGGGCACGCGCGAATCGGGCTCCCGGCCCCGGATGGCGGTGTGGAAGTTCGCCTCCTGCGACGGCTGCCAGCTCACCCTGCTCGACTGCGAGGACGAACTGCTGTCCCTCGCCGCCGAGGTGGAGATCGCCTACTTCCTGGAGGCCTCCAGCGCTGTCGGCCCCGGGCCGTACGATCTGTCCCTGGTAGAGGGGTCGATCACCACGCCGGAGGACGCCGAGCGCATCCGGCACGTGCGCCGGGTGTCGAAGCGCCTGGTGACGATCGGGGCCTGCGCCACCGCCGGCGGGATCCAGGCCCTGCGCGACTTCGCCGACGTGAAGGAGTTCGCCTCCGTCGTGTACGCGCGGCCCGAATACATCGCCACTCTGGACAAGTCGACCCCGATCTCCGCCAACGTGCCGGTGGACTTCGAACTGCGCGGCTGCCCCATCGACAAACGGCAACTGCTCGAGGTCATCACCGCGTTCCTGGCCTGCCGCCGTCCCGTCGTCCCCAGCCACAGCGTGTGCGTCGAGTGCAAGCTCCGCGGCAACATCTGCGTCCTGGTCGCCCACGGCACGCCGTGCCTCGGCCCGGTCACCCAGGCGGGCTGCGGCGCGCTGTGCCCGGCGTTCAACCGGGGCTGCTACGGCTGCTTCGGACCGGCGGACACCACGAACTCCAGGGCACTGAACACGAAACTCCGCGTCCTCGGGATGAGCGACCCCGAACTGGTGCGCGTCTACCGGACGTTCAACGCGACCGAGGAGCAGTTCATGCGGGCATCGGAGGAGGACCAGGGGCCGGAGGAGGACCGGGCGTGACGCACAAGAACATCCGCATCGGCGGGCTGTCCCGCGTCGAGGGCGAGGGAGCACTGCTGGTGCGGGCCCGCGACGGCCGCATCACCGATCTCCGCCTGAGGATCTACGAGCCGCCCCGGTTCTTCGAGGCGTTCCTCCGCGGCCGCGCCTACGACGAGCCCCCGGACATCACCGCGCGCATCTGCGGCATCTGTCCCGTGGCCTACCAGATGAGCGCCTGCCAGGCGATCGAGTCAGCCCTCGGCGTCGCGGTGAACGGGCCGCTACGCGACCTGCGGCTCCTGCTGTACTACGGCGAGTGGATCGAGTCGCACGCGCTGCACATCTTCCTGCTGCACGCACCCGACTTCCTCGGCTACGACAGCGGCGTGGCGATGGCCGCCGACCACCGAGAGCCCGTCGAGCGGGGCCTGGCGGTGAAGAAGGCGGGAAACGAGCTGGTCGCGACGCTGGGCGGGCGCGCGATCCACCCGGTCAATGTACGGGTCGGCGGCTTCTATCGCGTTCCCCGGCGGCAGGAGCTCGCCCCGGTGGCCGAACAGCTGCGCCGGGCGCGCGACCACGCGCTGGCGACCGTGGCCTGGGTCGCCGGGTTCGACTTCCCCGACATCGAACACGACTACCGCTTCCTCGCGCTGCGGCACCCGGAGGAGTACGCGATCCTGTCCGGAACGCCCGCCGTGAGCGACGGATCCTCCTTCCCCGTCGAGGCGTGGCCGGAGCACGTGGTGGAGGAGCAGGTCCCCGACTCCACTGCCCTGCACGCCCGTCTCGACGACGCGGGCGGCTACCTGGTGGGCGCCCTCGCCCGCTACGCGCTCAACTCCCACCGGCTGTCCCCACTGGCCCGCGAGGCGGCACGCGACGCCGGGCTCGGCGAGGTCTGCCGCAACCCGTTCCGCAGCATCGTCGTCCGCGCCGTCGAGGTCGTGCACGCCTGCGACGAAGCACTGCGGATCATCGACGACTACGTCGAACCCGACGTGCCCGCCGTACCGGTCGAGCCGACGGCCGGTGTCGGCCACGGCGCGTCTGAGGCCCCGCGCGGCACGCTGTACCACCGCTACCACCTCGATGGGGAGGGGCTGATCACGGAGGCGGACATCGTGCCGCCGACCTCCCAGAACCAGGCCCGGATGGAAATGGACCTACGCGAACTCATCGAACCCCGCCTCAACCTGGCCCAGGCCGAACTGGCCGCACTGTGCGAACGGGCCGTCCGCAACCACGACCCCTGCATCTCCTGCTCCGCTCATTTCCTGGACGTGCACCTCGATGCCCGGTAACGCACTCGTGATCGGGATCGGCGGCTACGCGCGCGGCGACGACGCCGCGGGCCTGGAAGTGGTACGGCTGCTGCGCGGCACGCTCCCGCCCTCCATCGACCTCGCCGAGAGCTGCGGAGATCCCATGCAGCTGGTCACGGCCTGGAGCGGCGCGCATCTGGCGGTCGTGATCGACGCGGTCTCCTCCGGCGCGGCGCCGGGCACCCTCCATCGCGGCCTGCGGCCGCGCCCCTGGCCCGTCTGGCAGCGAAGCTCGCACGCCCTCGGCCTGGGCGACGCGATCGCGCTCGGCCAGGCGCTCGGCCGACTCCCTGAGGAACTGCTCGTTTTCGGGATCGAGGGGGGCGACTTCGGCCTCAACGCCGCCATCACGCCGCCGGTCCGGGCGGCGATCCGGGAGACGGCCGAGGCCGTACGGCGGACGGTGGGGTGAATCCGGGAGGAGGCCGATCGTGCACAAGAAGGTGCGAGATGTCATGACCACCGAGGTGGTAGCCGTCACCGCCGACGCGCCATTCCGTGTCATCGCCGAGGTGCTTGCGACTCGCGGGGTGAGCGCGGTCCCCGTCATCGACGGTGAAACCCACGTCCTCGGCGTGATCTCCGAGGCCGATCTACTCCACAAGGAGGAGCTCAGAGAGCAGTACTACAAGGAGGATTACCGTCCTCCTCCCCCGCCGCCCGGTCACCCAGGTAGGCGGGACGCGACGGAAAAGGCCCGGGGACACACCGCCGCAGAACTGATGAGCGCTCCGGCCGTCACCATCGAGGACTGCGGCAGTGTCGTGAACGCCGCCCGACTGATGCACGAGAAGGGAGTGAAACGCCTCCCCGTCGTTGGCGACGACGGGCGACTCCGGGGGATCGTCAGCCGCCACGACCTGCTCAAGGTCTTCCTGCGCAGCGACCACGACATCGCTGACGAAGTGCGCGAAGACATCATCGACGGCCTGCTGTGGGCGGACACCTCCGGCGTCTGTCTCCGCGTGACCGGTGGGGTGGTGACGCTGAGCGGCTGGATCGAGCACCGCAGTGACGCGCGGATCCTGCTACGCATGACCGAACGGATCAACGGGGTGGTAGATGTCATCGATCGGCTGGAGTGGGCGGAAAACGACATCCCAGGCTGAGCCGACGTACCGACCGGCCTGCGGTCATCGCATGCGCCGCAGCACCTCCCACACAGCCCCCGAACCGATCAGCGGAACGTCGACTTCCAGAGGCCGGCGTCGCCACTCGGCGTAATCGGCCACGTGTGCGAGCGCCGCGACGGCCTGTTCCGCTGCGGCGTAGGAGGGCACCCGGCCGTTGATGAGGCCGTCACGTCCCATCACGCACGCCAGTACGGTCTTCGTGGCCGACCCGGCCGCATTCGCAATCGCCTCCCCGGTCCGCGTCAGAACGGAGGCGGATGACGGTGCACAGACGGCGAGGATCGCGTCAACCTCCGAAGCCATGTTGGCAGTCGCGATGGCACCTCCCAACGCCTCATCCTGGACTGCCGCGCAGGCCACGACCGGCGACACGATCAGGCCCAGGCGCTCGCAGGCATCGACGGCCGCGGCCCTGAGATCGCCGGAGTCGCCGACGATCGCAACGCGACGCCCGGCAGGCAGCGGTTGAGAGGCGAGCAGCGACGCCACGCCGACAAGGGCCTCGACATCGTCCAGGCGGATCACGCCACACCCCGGGACGAGGGCGTCGACGGTGGCATCCGCAGTAGCGCCATCACCATGAGAGCACGCGGCCGAGTCCCCCGAACCCCCCATCCTGACCAGCCCTGTCCTGATCAGCAGGACCGGCTTCCTGGCCCCCACCCGGGGCGCGATCCGGGCGAACTTGCGCGGGTTCCCGAAAGACTCCAGGCACAGCACGATCACGTCGGTGTCGGGGTCGTCCTCCCAGAACTCCAACAGGTCGTTTCCGCTGACATCCGCCTTGTCCCCGACCGACACGAAGAAGGACACGTCCAGCCGCTCCAGCAGCGACGACCCGATCGTCGCGGATTGCGACATCACCGCGATCCGGCCGCGCCGCGGGGCGTACGGGAAGAGGCTCGCGTTGAGGCCGATCGCGGTGTTCACGATGCCCGATGAGCCGGGGCCGATCAGCCTCATTCCGGTGGTACGGCAGATGCCGAGAAGTTCCCTCCTCCTGTCGCGGTCGCCGTGCTCGGCGGAGCCGTACGGCAGGACGACCAGTCCGGCCACCCCTGTCTCCCCGCACACATGTGCCACCTCCACGACCCGTCCAGCGGGGACCGCGAGGATGGCGACGTCCACCGGCTCCGGCGCCGATCGCAGGCCCGGATAGCACGGCAACCCAGTCGCCTCGGTGACGTGCGGGTCTACCGGGTATACGGCACCCTCGTATCCGCCCTCGATGAGGTTGTGCAGCACCCGGCGCCCCGCCTTCGACTCGTCACCACCGACTCCGATCACAGCCACGGACCGTGGCCGCAAAACGCGGGCCAGCGAGGCGAGCTCGGCCTGATGATCCCGCGCTTCGATGCCGGCCAACAGCCGCGGTGTCGAAGTGAGCGGGACCCGAACGTGGACCGTACCGTCGTGCGTGTCGTGGCACTCCACGTCCAGACCCAGATCGTTCAGCACCTGGATCATGGCCCGGTTCTCCGCGAGCACGTCCGCGACCAGAGCCCGGACACCGTGCTCCACCGCGCCGGCGGCGAGGTGTTCGAGCAGGAGCATGCCCAGGCCACGACCGTGGACGGTGTCGTCGATCAGCACGCCCAGATCGGCCGAGGTCACGTCGAAGGGAAAGTACTCCGCCACGGCTACCAAGGTCCCCTGCACCGTCGCCACCAGGGCGTGCCCCTGATAGTCCGGCGCGGTGATCCGGTCCATGTAAGCGTGGGCCGTGGCTCGGCCTCCCGCGAAAAAACGCAAATACGCGGATCTTTCCGACGACCGCGCCACGAGCGCGTGCAAGGCCGGCCGATCCTCGGCGCGCAGTGGCCGGAGGCGGGCGATACCGCCGTCTCGCAGGAGGACATCGCATCCACCGGACATGGGTTCTCCCGTCTAGCCGTGTCTGGGTTGCCCGCCGGTGGCGCCGCTGCCGCGCCGGCGGTTCCAGCACATCGCATGCCATTCGGGAACGACAGGGCCGTTCGGCATGTGATCGGATGGGCCAACGTCCCGTGCTTTCCGCTTTCCAATGCCTCAGTGGCGTACGACGGCGACCGGACCGTGCGCATGATGCACGAGCGCATGGGCGATGGAACCCATTCCGAGCACGGTACGAAGGCCGCAGTGCGCCCCGATGACAGTGAGATCATGTTCAGCGGATGCGTCGATCAGCGCCTTGGCCGGATGCTCACGCACGACCTCCTCGATCACCCGGACGTCGGGGAACTTGTCCCGCCATCCCGCCACGGCCTCGGCCAGCAGGATCTCCTCGCTCCTGCCGATGGCATCCAGGTCGTTTACCAAGGGAGGCGCGCCACCAAGGGTAGGGACGACCGGCGGGATCCACGCGTGTAGCAGGCGCAGTGACGCGCCGCGCACCTCCGCTTCCCGGAAAGCGAAATCCAGGACCGGCACCTGATCGGACCTGCCGGTCACGCCCGCGACGATCTCCCCTGTGGGGTAGGGGCGGGACTCCCGTACCACCACCGCTGGACAGGATGCCCGCGTGAGCACATGTCGGCTCACCGAGCCCAGCAGCAGCCCGGTGAACCCGCCGAGGCCCCGGCTGCCGACGACGATCAGCTGTGCGTTCTCCGCTGCGGCGACCAGTGCGTCCCACGGCCCGCTGTTGACGACCTCCGTGGTGACCCGCACGTCTGGATGACCTACCCGGGCCCGATTGGCCGCTTTCTGCAGCAGTTCCTGAACGACTTCGGCTTTCGCAGGTCCCCAGGGTTGCGGCTGCGGGGTAAGCGGAACGTAGTACATCCACTCCAGCGCCGCATGCATGATGTGCACCCGCGCACCGCGTAGCACGGCCTCCTCGCCGGCCCAGGCCGCAGCCTCCAGTGAGGACGGCGACCCGTCGACCCCCACGATGATCGGTTTATCCGTCTGCTCCATGGCTCCGTCTCCCTTCCGGCCCACCGGACTCGCAGTCAACGGTCTGCCAGGGTGAGAAGTCGGCCGGTCGGGCCGTCGTTCCACTGCTCATCGGGTCCGTACCCCGCCTCAACAGCGAGAAGCGAGGAGAAGGCGTACGGCTCGGCCGCAGGGGAAGGACCTGAGGACTGAGGGCCTCTGACACCTACCCCTGCTGCTGAAATGCGAAGAGATGGGCAGGGAAGGCCGAAGCGACGAGAGGAAGCCAGGAAGACAAGGAGGTACGCGTATGGGCGGACTTATGCGCCGGGAATCTCGGGGAATCCTTCCTGAGATCTTCGACTGGCTGGAGGCTCCGTTCGCTGGGCTGCGTCCCCTGCCAGGCCAGGCCATCCGATTCGAAGATTACGTCCAGGGCGGGCGATACGTGCTACGCGCCGAACTGCCCGGGATCGACCCTGAGAAGGACGTCGAGAGCACCCTGTCCGGAGGAATCTTGACAGTCCGTGCCGAGCGCCGAGAGGAGCAGAGGGAGCAGCACAGGACCGAGTTCCGCTATGGCTCGTTCACCCGCTCCATATCACTGCCAGAGGGTGCGGACGAGAACGATGTGAAGGCGACAGTCGCAACCGCCACCGGCGGCGAGCATCCGCACCGTCGAGCGATCCCTTCGCCGGCGGAAAGTGGCCCCTTCGGCGGGGAAGACGTCAGGCTATGGGCAGGCGGAGCTGGAGCAGGGCGGGGCGACGAGTCGGTTCCCTCCTGAGGATCTTCAGGAGGTGATGCGGCGGCCGGTGATCTGCTGCGGAACGATGCGGACGTCGAGCTCGCGTTCGCCCCCGGCCCAGGGCTCCACCCCGGCAATGGTCATCCCGGGCAGCTCTTCCGGTGGGGTGACGTGACGGACTGGGCCTCTGACGCACACGCTCCAGCCCCCTTGCTCGGCCTCGTCGATGTGGTCGACCTGGAAGGCGACCTTGATCTCCGCCCCTTCGATGCCGCTCCGTAGATCTTGGTTTATGGGCCCACCGAAGGCGGTGCGGAAGATGATCGCCCCTTCGTGGAGGCGATAGTTGACCGGCAGCACGGTCGGCCCCTCAGCGCCAAGGAAGCCGATGCGGCCGACGCCGCCGGGTGAGATGATCCGCAGGCATTCTTCACGGTCCATTTCCTGCAGTACGGGGCGGGTAACCTGGGGGGCCCAGGTCACCGGGTGACATCGACTGTTCGGCCATCGGCTTCTCCCTTGTCTCGCCGGCCACTGGGAAGGTACGCATTTCGCCGCGGCCGAGCCGGGCACGCTGGCCGCCAACGGTCACCCGCAGCACGTCGGGCCCGTCGTCGGCCCGGCCGATCCGCACCTGGCGAGGGTCGGCATCGATCGATATCTCCCCGCCCTGATAGCGGATGCACAGCGACAGCCTGCCGAGTTGCTCGGGCAGCAGCGGGTTGAGGTGCAGGCTGTCGCGGCGGATCCGCAGATCGAGGTAGCAGCGCTGGACCAAGTCGAGCGTGCCCGCCATCGCACCCAGGTGAACGCCTTCGGCCGTGGTACCGCCCTGGACGTCGCTGAGGTCACCGGTGAGCGTCTCGGTGAAGAACTGCCAGGAGCCGGCGCGGTCGGAGCGGGCCAGCACCCAGCCGTGCACCACCGCGCTCAGCGTCGAGCCGTGGCAGGTCCGGGCGAGGTAGTGGTGAACGGTACGGGGGATCATCTCGGGGTCGGCCGGGTAGCCGAGCCGGCCGAGGATCTCCAGCAGCTCACCGGCTGTGAGCAGGTAGAACAGCATGAGCACATCCGCCTGCTTGGAGGCCTGGTACCGGTTGGGGCTGTCCCCCTCGGCCTCCAGCACCCGGTCAAGTCGGCGTACTCCCGGGTAGCGGCTCCAGTCAAGCTCCGCCAAGTCGGAGTAGCCAGTGAACTGGCTGATCACCCCATCGTGGAAGTCCACCCGCATCCTGTGAGTGATCTGCTCCCATCGGGCGGTCTCGGTGTCGTCGAGGGCGAGCCGCTCGGCCAGTTCCGCGCGGGCGCGGCTGGGCAGCAGGTCGAGCACCTGACGGGCCCGCAGCAGCAACCAGACCGTCATGACGTTGGTGTAGGCGTTGTTGTCCAGGCCCGGCAGGGCGGCGCCGGGGTAGGCGTCGTGGTATTCGTCCGGGCCCATCACGCCGCGGATCTCATAGCGGCCCGATGGTGGATCGAACCTGGCCAGCGAGGCGAAGCATCGGGCGATCTCGATCAGCAACTCGGCCCCGGGCTCGACGAGAAACTCCATGTCGCCGGTGGCCTGGTAGTGCTGCCAGACGTTGTAGGCGATGGCCAGCCCGACGTGACGCTGCAGGTGGGAGTGATCGGCCAGCCAGCGCCCGGAGCGAGGATTGAGATGAAAAGTCTGACTCTCTTCCCGCCCGTCGCTGCCGCTCTGCCAGGGGAACAACGCCCCCGCCAAACCGGCCGCGCGGGCGGCTGCCCGGGCCGTCGGCAGCCGCCGCAGACGGTAGCGCAGTAGACTGCGGGCGATTTCGGGGAAATGCAGGTTGAGCCATGGCAGCACGAACAGCTCGTCCCAGAACACATGCCCCCGATATGCCTCGCCGTGCAGCCCACGCGCCGGGACGCCCGCGTCCAGGTCAACGGTGTGTGGCGACAGAGTCTGTAGCAGGTGGAAGACGTTCAGGCGGATGTCCCGCTGGATGGACTGGCCGTCGACCTCCAGCCGAGCCCGCTCCCACAGCCGCCGCCAGGCCATTCGCTGCCGTTCCAGCAGTACGGCGAAGCCCGGCGCAAGCCGTACCCGCCGCAGCACGAAGGAGAGGGCGTCGGAGATTGCACGGTCGCGGGACGTGGCCAGCGCGATCGTCTTGACGACCGTTACCGGGCGGTTTTTCTCCAGCTCCAGGGTGTGATGCTCGGCGATCCAGTCATTGTGCCGCTCGATCTGGCTGGTCTGCGCGGCTTGGTTGATCTGCCCGTAGATCGAGGTCGTCTCGATGCGGGCCGCCAGCGCGATCGTGATCTGTGAGGAGCGGGTCCGGACGCACAGCCAGGTGAGCCCGTCTCCCGACCCGGTGGCGTGGCCGGTGAGGTGGTCACCGCGCAGGTCGCGGTAGCGGGGCACGCCCCGATTGGTCACCCGTCCTTCTAGCGCGGAACGCACGCGCAGCGGGCCCGACCAGTTCTCGGCCGTGAAGGTCGTCTCCAACGCGGCCAGGTGCGGGTCGGCCATAGAGACCAGGCGGCGCTGCCGTACCGAGGTGATTCGCCCGTCCGCGCAGCGGAACCGGACCAGCCGGTGCAGGACGCCCTCCCGCATGTCCAGTTCCTGCCGCCAATCCAGTAGGTCGGCGCAGCCCAGCAGGTCGGTGTGCTGCGGGGAGAACCAGCCGGAGCCGGGGACGGCGAAGGACAGCGGGAGCCAGTTGGGCAGATTGACCAGGTCCTCGTTGGTCACCGTACGGCCGGCGACGGTGGAGGTCAGGCGGTCGTAACAGCCCGAGGCGTAGGTGCCGGGGTAGTGCACCTTATCGGCCTCGGCTTCTGGGGCCGCACCTCGAGTGGCGAAGTAGCCATTGCCCAGGGTGCACAGCGCCTCGCGCAGCCCCTCCTGTCGAGGATCGAAGCCGTCGTAGACAAGCGACCAGGGACTCACCGCTCACCTTCCGGTATCCGTTCAATAACGTCGGGACCGCCGTGGCCAGATGCCGGTCCTTGACTGCGCCCGCACCGTCCACTGTGTCCGCCGGGGCGATCCGCACCGCTCCTGCTGGCATGCTTCCCGAGACTTGGTCGCCTGACCCGCAGGACCGCCCCATGACAGGGCGACGGGTCTCATGGACATTTGACCCCTGGTGACCGCGAGTATTAGGGCACGCGGGCATCACCTTTAGCGATCGCTCGCATCAAGAAGCCGCTACCAGAAAGCCGATGACAACCCGATAGATCGATTCCCTGGAGCGGCGGTTCGCCTGAGCGGAGTACCCGCTTCATAGGACCGTCGTCTCCTGCCTCGTCTCAGGGCGACGCTGGAACGGGGGAGCCGTTGGTTCACGAGCTGCCCCAGGTGGCACGCATAGGGATTGGAGCTCGTGTCCAACATGCCGTCGGTACGAAAGTTCCTGCATGACGTCCGGGGGCGTGCGCTGCCCCGGGGGCGCGGGGTTGACAGTATCGGGTATCCGCCGACGTCTGAGTCCGGCTTCCCTGCGGAGGCCGCCGATCGCCTAGCGAACCCGCGTGAGCCGCTGGCGCTGCTCCGTAGGGAACTGGGTACGGGCCTCGGGGGGCTGTCGGAGCGGGAGGCCGCTCGGCGGCTCGCCGTCTACGGTCCCAACCAGGTGCGGCGGCCGGCGGAGACGACGCCGGCGGATCGACTGGTGCGCCAGCTGGCCCACCCGCTGGCGTTGCTGCTGTGGGCGGCCGGGGCGCTGGCGTTCGTGGCGGGGATGCCGGTGCTGGCGTGGGCGATCCTGGCGGTGATCCTGGTGAACGCCGCGTTCGCGTTGCTGCAGGAGCGCCAGGCCGAGCGGGCGGTCGAGGCGCTCGCGGCCTACCTGCCGGAACGCGTCCATGTCATCCGCGATGGATTGCCCCAGGCGGTGGAGGCGGCCCGGCTGGTGCCCGGCGACCTGCTGGTGCTGTGCGAGGGCGACAAGGTGCCCGCCGACGCCCGGCTGACCGAGGGCGCGCTGGAGGTCGACCTGTCGATGCTGACCGGGGAGTCCGCCCCGGTGGAACGGATCGCGGGCCCGGCCGACGAGCAGGCCGCCCTGCTGCGCGAGCCGCATCTGGTGTTCAGCGGCACGACCTGTGTCGGCGGGCAGGCGCAGGCGATCGTGTTCGCCACCGGCGCACAGACCGAGCTCGGCCGGATCGCGGCGCTCAGCCACCGCAGACGCCGGACCCCCAGCCCGCTGGAGACCCAGGTGAAGAGGGTCGCCTGGCTGATCGCGGCGGTCGCCACGGGGATCGGTGCGGTGTTCCTGCTCGTGGGCGTCCTGGTTGGGCTGTCCCCGACCGACGCGCTGATGTTCGCGATCGGGCTGCTTGTCGCCAACGTCCCCGAAGGCCTGCTGCCGACCATCACCCTGGCGCTCGCGGCCGGGGTGCGGGTGATGGCCCGCAGGGGAGCGGTTGTCAAGCGGCTCAGCGCGGTCGAGACGCTGGGATCCACAAACGTGATCTGCACCGACAAGACCGGCACGCTCACCCGGAACAGGATGCGGCTGCAGGCGTTCTGGACGATCGACGAGGGCGTCGTGCCGGCCTCGCCCGAACAACCGGTGCCTACCGAACTGGCCCGGGCGGCGATCGCGTGCACCATGGTCGCCTACGACCACGACGGCGCACTGCACGGAGATCCGACCGAGATCGCACTGGTCGAGGGCGTGGCTAGGCCGCGCCCGATGGCGGACGTCGCGGACATGCTGACCGACCGGGACGCGCGGCGGCGGGCCGTGTTCCATTTCGACCCCCGGCTGCGGCTGATGTCGACCGTCACCCGGCCCCGGGACGGCGATGACCGGCTGATCATCGATGTCAAGGGGGCGCCAGAGGCGGTGCTGGACCGCGCCGTGCTCACGGGGGCGGAACGCGCCGCGGCGCACACCGCCGCCGGCGAGCTCGCCCGCCGCGGGCTGCGGGTCCTGGCGATCGCCACCCGCCGGCTGCCCGCCTCCACCGCGGTGCCCAAGCGGCGAGACGAGGCCGAGGCCGACCTGCTGCTGATCGGCCTGGTAGGCCTGTACGATCCGCCGCGCCCGCAGGTGGCCGGCGCGGTCCGGCGGTGCCATGAGGCCGGGCTCCAGGTGCACATCGTGACCGGTGACAACGGGGCCACCGCCGCAGCGGTCGCCGGGGAGGTCGGCATCGGCGTGCCACGGCTGCGGGTGGTCGCCGAGGCGGAACGGCTCACCGACGGCGAACTCGACGAGCTGCTGGACGACGACGCCGAGATCGTATTCGCGCGCTCGTCCCCCGAGACCAAACTGAAGATCGCCGACGCGCTGCGCGCCCGCGGCCGGGTCGTGGCGATGACCGGCGACGGCGCCAACGACGCACCCGCCCTGCACCAGGCCCACATCGGGGTGGCGATGGGCCGCTCGGGCACCGACGTGGCCCGCGAGGCCGCCGCCATGATCCTCACCGACGACAACTTCGCCACGATCGTCACCGCGATCGAGTCCGGCCGCCAGGTCTACGACAACGTGCGTAAGTTCATCCTCTACATCTTCGCCCACGCCGTCCCGGAGATCGTCCCGTTCCTCGTCTTCGCCCTCAGCGGCGGACTCGTTCCGCTGCCGCTGACCGTGCTGCAGATCCTGGCGATCGATCTCGGCACCGAGACCCTGCCCGCCCTCGCGCTCGGCCGCGAACCCGCCGAACCCGGCCTCATGTCCCGCCCACCCCGGCCACCCTCCCAGGGCGTCATCACCCGCGACATGCTGATCCGGGCCTGGGGCTACCTGGGCCTGATCTCTGCCACGCTGGTGATGATCGCGTTCTTCTACGTCCTGTGGCGGGCCGGCTGGCACCCAGGCGCCCCTACCGGACCGGGGACGCCGCTCCACCACGCCTACCTGACCGCCACCACCGCGACCTTCGCGGGACTGGTCACCTGTCAGGTCGGCACCGCCATGGCCGCCCGCACCGACCATGCCTCCCTGCGGCAGATCGGCTTGACGTCCAACCCGCTGCTGCTGGCCGGCATCGCCTTCGAGCTCGCCTTCACCGCCGCCCTGGTCTACCTGCCGCCCCTGCAAGGTCTGTTCGGCACCGCCGCCCTGCCCGCCGACGTCCTCGCTCTGATCGCCGTCTTCCCGGTCATCGTCTGGGGCGCCGATGAACTGCGCCGCTGGGCGCGACGCCGCCGACATTCTGTCGGACAGACCTCCCCGCGCGTGTGCTTGCCTGAATAGCGGGACTCGAAGAAGGGCCGATGCGTGTCAGTAACATCTACCGTCGGCATCCGCTACTGATCCTTTCTGCCAGATCGCCGAAGGGCGCTATCCGAGCCGAAGTGGATCATGTCGTTTACGATCACGGATAGTACGGCGGCGCCGAGCGCCATGGCCCAGCCGGCGGGTGGCAGGGGCACCAGCGCGAGCGGCGCGCCCAACGCCGGGACCACCGTCACGAGTGCCTGCAGCGCCGCGGTGGCGGTCACCGCGATGAGCACGGCACGGCCTCGCCACCAGCCGCGCTCGAAGGTCCGGCGGCGTGCCCGAACAACGTAGGCGAGGGTGAGGCGGGCGAAGACCAGGGCGAGCACGGCCTGGCCGCGGACCTGGTCCTCGCTCCAGCCGAGGCGGCGGGCGACCTCGACGGCCGCGAAGACGAGCGCGCCGACGACCAGCGCACGCAGCGCGATCCGAGTCAGCACCGGCCAGGAGAGCAGGCCGCCGGTACGCGGGCGCAGCGCCAGCGGATCGCCGGCGGGCCGGTCGACGCCGAGCGCGATGGCGGGGATGCCGTCCAGCACCAGGTTGATCCACAGCAGCTGCACGGGAAGCAGCGGCACGACCAGGTCCGGCCAGGCGACCAGACCGGCCAGGACGATCAGGATCTCCGCGAGGTTGCCCGTCAGCAGATATCCGATCATCGAGGCCACGTTGTGGTGCAGGCGGCGGCCTTCGCGCACCCCGGCGACGATCGTGCCGAGCTCGCCGTTGGTGACGACGACGGCCGCCGCCTCCCGGGCCACGTCGGTGCCCTCCTCACCTACCACGGCCACTCCCACGTCGGCGTTGCGCAGCGCAGGGGCGTCGTTCACCCCGTCGCCGGTCATCGCCACGACCTCGCCGCCCGCACGCAGGGCGCGGACCAGGTCGAGCTTGGTGCCCGGGTCGACCCGGGCGAGCACGGCCGCCTCGCGCAGCCGGGCGAACCGTCCCGAGTTATCACCGCCGAGATCGAGCGCGGCGCCCGTCACCGCGGGATGTGCGTCGATGCCCACCTCCGCGGCGATCGCGCAGGCGGTGTCGGGGTGGTCGCCGGTCACCATCACGACGCGGATGCCGGCGGTGCGGCAGTCCGCCACGGCCTGCGGAGCCGAGGGACGAATCTCATCGCTCAGCGCGACGAGGCCGAGCGGGCGTAGCCCCCGGCTGTCCAGATCACCGGTGTCCTTGTCGGCGAGCGCGAGCACCCGCAGGCCACGGTCGGCCAGACCGGACACCGCTCGCACGAGCCGCTCGGTCTCCGGCCCGGGAACGCACCGGGCGAGCACCACCTCCGGAGCGCCTTTGACGGTCAGCAGCGGTCCGGCCGCGCGGCCGTTCCCCTTGGTGATCACGGCCATGGATCTGGTCCCGGCGTCGAACGGCCGGGCGGCCAGGCGCTCCTCACCGGGCGGCAGCCGTACGCCGTGCCGCCGGGCGGCGGCGGCGAGGGCCACATCGACGGCGTCCCCCAGCCCGTCGCGGGCGTCGTTGCAACGCAGCGCGGCACGCCACAGCTCGTCATTACCGGACACCGCCACCTGGTCGACCACGGTAAGGCGACCGGTGGTCAGCGTGCCGGTCTTGTCTGTCGCGATAACGGTGGTCGCGCCCAGGGCCTCGATGGCCGACAGGCGCCGTACGATCACGCCGAGCTTGGCCATGCGCTGTAAGCCCAGCGCCAGCGCCGTGGTGACTGCGGCGGCCAGGCTCTCCGGCACGGCGGCGATTGCCAGCGCCACCCCCGCCAGGATGATGTCGAGCAGCGCGACCTCGCCCCGCTGGACCCGGGTGAGCCCGATCAGGATCATCACGACACCGGCCATGACCGCGACCAGGCCGATCCGCCGGGACACCTGGGCGAGCTCCACCGCCAGTGGGCCCTTGACGCCGCTGCCCAGCGCGGAGGCGATGCGCCCCATCTCAGTGCGGGCACCGGTCCGAGTCACCTCGGCCACGCCCGCGCCACGGACGACGAGCGTCCCTGCGAACAGTTCGCCCCGGCGATCGGCGAGCGGCACGACGATCCCCGTCGACCCGGCCGGCTCCTCCGCTCCCGCCGCTTGCTTTTCTGCTGACAGCGACTCCCCCGTGAGCATGGACTCGTCCACGGCCAGCGCATTGGCCTCCAGCAGTCGCGCGTCGGCCGGGACGCGGTCTCCGGCGGCGACCTGCACGATGTCGCTCGGCACGATGTCGGCGGCGGGAACCCTCCGTATGACGCCGTCACGGACGGCCTTGGCCATGGGCGCGGTGAGGGTGCGCAGCGCCCGTACGGCACGGTCCGCCTTCATCTCCTGGCTCACCCCGATGACCACGTTGACCAGGAGAATGGCCAAGATAGCCGCACCCTCAGGCACCTCGTTGAGGACGACCAGCGTGACCAGTCCGGCGACCAGCAGCAGGATCGACATCGGGTCGGCGAGCTGGCGGACCGCCCGGGCAGACAGCCTTGGCGGCCTCGGCTGCGGGAGCTCATTCGGCCCGCACTCGGCCAGCCGCCGGGAGGCGGCCTCCTCGGTCAGCCCGGTCAGTGCTCGCACAGAGGTATCCATGCCCTTAAGCCGATCACTCAGGCGTACGGGGATACCGCGGTCGAAAGGCACCTGGCAGGGGACCTTCGGCTCAGCGGACGGCTGCCGTGAGCAGCGCGCTTACGACCACCGCGGGCGGCCGGATGTCGCCTCTACCCGGCCGCCCGCTAATGCTCAGCGGGTATCTACAAGCGCGTCCGAGGCCCGTAGGTCTCACCGCCGCTCAGGGTGTCACCAGCTATTTATCCGACCTGCTTCTCCGCGTTGGTTAGGTCGAGAGCAAGAAGTCGAAGAACCTCGATGGTGGGAACCCTGTACGTGTCGCCTGCCTGGATTACCCGGCAGGGGAACTCACCCCGCTTGACGAGGCGGTAGGCGGTGTTACGGCTGAGCCGAGAGTGCAGGCGGCGGTCAACAGAGGGACGACGGCCGGGAGGACTCGTACTTCCTCGATGGTCATGGAGTTCACTCTGCTTCTCCTCCCATCGCTGCTCCTGACGCGAGCAGCCGGGCCTTGGCAAGTGCGCAGTGGTCGATGTTGAGCTCGATACCGACGAACTGCCGGCCGAGTTGCCGGGCGGCAAGAGCCGTTGTTGCCGCTCCGGCGAACGGGTCGAGAACCTGCCGCCGGGTTCGGCAGCCGGCGGCCCCGGTGCGCTCATCTCGGCTCGAGGACCGCGGGTTTTCGCAGACATTCGGCGCGATGCGCCGTATTTGAAGATGATTGGTCACTTTACCGTTTTCGGCCGGTATATCAGGTATAGGTTTTAAGGCGCGCAGGTGGGAAGTCTGTGTTCGGGGAGATGCATTTGCAGTGACCTGGCCGCCAGCCGCCCGAGAAGGTTCTGTGCAGCCTGACGAGCGGATCGTGGAGCGCTTCTTCGAGCAGGAGCCGGTCGAGGGGCGGGTGCATCCTGCCATTCTCCGGTTGTGGTGGCAGTGCCGGGCGGCGGGCCTGGCCCCAGGAAAGCTTGATGTCGCGCTGCTGGCCGACTCGGCTGTGGCGCTGGCACGATCCGTGGTCACCGAGGCTGGCGAACGCCGCCACGAGGCCGATGCCAACGCCGAAATGGTCCGGCTCCTACCGCGCACGCGGGATCTGCGCTCGGCACTGCCGACCGTTTCCCAGCACCTGGCGCGGGCACTGGGGCTGCCATCCCCGACGATCGAACCGCAAGCGGCCTCACCGCGACGACCACCGCATCGCATTGCCGTTGATGCAGGGTGCCGCCAGGCTCGGCACGCTCGTCATGCTCCCAGACCTGCCGGAGGCGACCATGCGCCGACTGCGTGAGCGGGTGGTGCCCGCGCTGGAGGCGCTGCTGCAGGCGGCGCGTGATCGCATGTCCTTCGGACATGCCCTGCAGGCCAGCCGTGACGAACTGCGCTGGATCGCACAGGAGCAGGCCGCGCTGCGGCGGGTGGCGACGCTGGTCGCCCGCGGAGCCTCTACAACGGAGATGTTCAACGGCATCGCCGGTGAGATGGGCCCCATCCTTCAGGCCCCGTGCACGATGATCGGACGCTACGAACCCGATGAGACGCTGGTCGTTGTGGGCTCCTGGAGCGGTGACAGCCCTGGCAACGCACTGCCGCTGGGTTCGCGCTGGCCGCTTGAGGGGGAGAGCATTCCGGTGATCGTGCTGGAGACCGGGCGGGCGGTGCACATCACCAACTACGCCGACGCCACCTGGAAGATGGCCCGCTGGGCCCGGGAACGGGGATACTTTGCCGCGATCGGTACCCCCATCCTCGTGGACGGAGGGTTGTGGGGTGTGCTGAAGGCCTTCTACCACGTAGACGAGGACGCCCCCGACCACGTCGACGAGCACATGCTGGAACTCACCGAACTGGTGACGATCGCGATCTCCAGCGCCCCGGCCGCCTCGGCCAGGAGGCGGCTGCGAATCCTGTCCGATGCCGCCATGGGTATCGGCCAGACGCTGGATGTGGTGCGGACGGCCGAAGATCTCGCGCAGGCGACCGTTTCCCGCTTCGCCGACCTCGTCACGGTCGATCTCGCCGAGTCCGTCCTGCGCGGCCAGGATGTCGGCGATCCTTCGGCAGGCATACGCCGCGTCGTGGTGCAGGACACCGGGGACAACTCGGACATCATGGGCCCCCTGGGGCAGGAGGTCCAACTACCCTTCCCTGTCCGCGCAGGCACGCTGCCTCGCGGAAAGCAAGCCGGTGCTGTCGCCAGGGCAGCAAGCAGGCATCCGATCCCTCATCGCCGTTCCTCTGTGCGCGCACGGCAACGTCTTGGGCGTGGCCACCTTCATGCGACGTGCCACACCGTTCGATGACGACGACCTGTCTCTTGCCGAGCAACTGAGCACCCGTGCAGCGGTCTGCCTCGACAATGCTCGCCGGTTCACCCGCGAGCGTGCCACCGTGCTGGCCTTGCAGCGTGCTCTGCTGCCCCGGCGCCTGCCCGAGCAGAACGCGGTCGAGGCCGCCTACCGCTACCAGCTGGCCGAGGGGGCGGCTGGCTTTGCCTGGTTCGATGTCATCCCCCTGTCGGGCGCGCGTGTCGCCCTGGTGGTGGGCGAGGTCGCAGGCCACGGATTGCGTGCCGCAGCCGCCATGGGCCGCCTGCGCACCACGATCAGCAACTTCTCCGCTCTCGACCTGCCCCCCGAGGAGATTCTCGCGCATCTCGACGGCTTGGTCCGCCAGTTCGCAGGCGAGCAGGCCGAGCAGGCCGGCGACGATGTCACCCAGTCGCTCGGGGACATCGTTGGTGACGTCGTCGGTGGCGTCGCGTTCGGTCGTGCCGACGATGTCGTCACCGGCACGACTTGCCTGTATGCCGTCTACGACCCGACCAGTCAGCGCTGCAGTCTGGCCTCGGCCGGCCACCTCGCACCCGCTATCGTCGGCCCCGACTGCACGGTGGAGCTCCCGCACGTGTCCGCCGGGCCGCCGCTGGGCCGGGGAAGGCCGCCCTTCGAGACGACCGAACTCAGCCTTCCCGAGGGCAGCAGGCTCGTCCTCTACACCGGTGGGCTGCTCGCCAACGACCCGGGCGACCCCCGCACTGGGACGCAGCGCCTGCGCCAGGCGCTGGAGGCAGATCCCGGCCGCACCGCCGAGGACGCCTGCGCGGCTGCGCTGTCCGCCCTGCCGCACGGCCAGCACCGCGAGGACGTCATCGTGCTGGCGGTGTGCACCCGGGCGCTGCCGGCCGGCCACCTCGTCTGCTGGGACCTGCCGGCCGATCCCGCGGCGGTCTGTCGCGTACGCGCCCAGGCCGTGCGGCAGCTGTCGGCCTGGAACTTGAGCGAGCTGTCTTTCAACACCGAACTGATCTTCAGTGAGCTGATCACCAACGCGATCCGTTACGGGGCCGAACCCATTCAGGTGCGCCTGCTCCTGGACCGGATGCTGATTTGTGAGGTGTCGGATGCCAGCGACGTCTCGCCCCGCCCTCGACA
>BCRI01000090.1 GCA_001552515.1 Sphaerimonospora mesophila NBRC 14179 = JCM 3151 | reverse complement strand
CGATGTCGGCCCAGTTCTCCTGCAGCATCTTGCCCAGTCCCGAGACGCCCACGGCGGCGGCGGTGGAGGCGGGCAGGTCGCCGAGATCGACGGTCTGGGTCTGGCCGCTCTTCACATCGGTGCCACGTGCGGTGCCGATGAGCTCGGCGTAGTCGTCGCCGAACCGGAGCGCCCCGGTGAGCCGCGCGTCCTTGATGATCTCGGCGGCGGGGTCCGCTCCCGAGCCGCTCGACTCGGCGATCTGGCTGAGATCCGCCCAGAAGGACAGCACGCCCTGCTCGCCGAGCGTGTCCATGTCTCCGGTGAACCGGGTGTTCTCCGACAGCGGCGCCGCCGCGGCGTACTGGTCGGCCGCGCTCTGGTCCGACGTGACGATCGCGTAGCCGTCGCGGAACGCGACGCCGGTCCGTTGCCGCTCGGCGATTCCCTCGTCCATCTTCGCGAGGCCGGCGCGGGCCGCTTCCTCGTCCTTGACCTGGATGGCCATCACCGCGCCCGGGTCCCCGCCCTTCTGGGACGGCGCGAGTACGGCGAAGCCGATCCGGTCGCCCAGCCACGGCTCGATGTCCTTGGCGTAGTCCACATGGGCGAGCTTCGGATCGTTGCCGCGCAGCGCCTCGAAGGCCGCCTTGCGCGGATCGTCACCCGAGAAGGTCTCCTTGGTGGCGGAGAACTTGCGGGCGATGTCGAACAGCGCGATCTTCTGATTCGCGGCGGGGTCGAGGTCGAGCCGCACGTACGCGATCGCGTTGCCGGGCAGCACCTCGTGGGGCTGGGTGCCCCCGCCGCTGAGCTTCGCGGCGGCCCAGACGCCGCCGCCACCGACCACGGCCACGACGATCGCCGCGATCAGCGCGATGATCCAGCCGCGGCCACCCTTCCGGCCGGGCGCCGGGGCGGCGTGGCCGAGTTCCTCCGATGCGAAGCGTGTCTCCGGCTCGAATCCGGCGGGGTACTGCCATTGGGCGGTGCGCGCGTAGTCCTGCTGCGGAGGCCGCGGTGTTCGGTACGCGACCGTCCGATCAGGGTCCTCATCCCCCGGAAAAGGAGGATTAGGTGGCGTATTGGCAGGCATATCTCACTTCCAGTGCGGATAACAGTGATGATCGAGACTTTAGGGGGTGTGGGTAACAAACTGCTTGCATATCGCTTGACCTGATGAATTGCGCACCGTGGGGGAGTGGTTACAGTAGCTCCAGAACAACATTCGGGAGGCGGGTGCGCGGTGACGAAATTCGATGAGGCGACGCAGGCGATCAGGGTCGACGACGCGACCTATGACGTGTGTCTCGACGACGCGTACTCGATCGGCGGTCCGCTGAACGGCGGCTATCTGCTGGCCACCGTCCTGCGGGCCGTCGTCGACGCCTCCCCGCACGCCCACCCGGTGTCCACGAGCGCCCAGTTCCTCCGCGTGCCGCGGCCCGGGCCCGCCACGGTGCGGCTGACCCCGCTCAAGGCCGGCCGTACGGCCGCGATGACCCGGGCCACGCTGACGCAGGGCGACGAGTCGTTCATCGAGGCCCTGGTGACGACCGCGACGCTCGACCCGGCGGCCGTGCCCGACTGGTCCGACGGACCGTCGGCGCCGATGCCCGGCCTGGCCGCCTGCGCGCCGCTGCCCGTGCCCAAGACCGAGTCGAACATGAATCTCGGCGCCCAGGTGGAGATGCTGTTCGACCCCCCGACGATCGGATGGCTCGCCGGGGAGCCGACCGGGCGGCCGGAGTGCCGGGCGTACTTCCGGATGGCCGAGCCGCAGGACCCCGACCCCTACGTGATCGCACTGGCCGTCGACGCGCTGCCGCCGGTGGTGTTCTCGGCCGGCGCTCGCGGCTGGGCCCCCACGGTCGAGCTGACCTGGCACCTGCGCGCGCTGCCCGCTCCCGGATGGCTCACGCTCATCGGCGGCGGGCGGCTGATCAGCGACGGCTGGTTCGACGAGGACGTCGAGGTATGGGACTCGGCGGGCCGACTGGTCGCCCAATCCCGCCAGATCGCTCGCGTCGGCCGCGGCTGATCGCCGAGCTTCCCCTAATCTTGGGAAGCGTGCCGGACAACAGCAGCGCGATCGGGATCTTCGACAGCGGGGTGGGCGGCCTGACCGTCGCCCGGGCGATCATCGACCAGTTGCCCAACGAGTCGATCTTCTACGTCGCCGACACCGCGCGTCAGCCGTACGGGCCGAAGAGCATCGCCGAGGTACGGGCATACGCGCTGGAGGTGATGGACCATCTCGTCGAGCACGACGTCAAGATGCTCGTGATCGCCTGCAACAGCGCCAGCGCGGCCGTGCTCCGGGACGCCAGGGAGCGGTACGACGTCCCGGTCGTCGAGGTCATCCAGCCGGCCACCCGCCGTGCCGTACGGGCGACCAGGAACGGCCGGGTCGGCGTCATCGGCACCCGTGCGACGATCGAGTCGATGGCCTACCACGACGCCTTCACCGCCGCCCCCGACGTCGAACTCGTCGGGGTCGCCGCGCCCCTGCTCGTCGACTTCGTCGAGCGCGGCGAGACGATGAGCGACGAGCTCATCGAGGTGATCCGCGGCTATCTCAAGCCCATCCAGGACTCCGGGTGCGACACGCTGATCCTGGGCTGCACGCACTATCCACTGCTGACCGGTGCGCTGTCGTACGTCACGGGCGACGGGGTCACGCTGGTGTCCAGCGCGGAGGAGACCGCCAAGGACGTCTACCGGATCCTGCACGACCGAGGGCTGTCCGACGGGACGACCGAGCCCGTCCACCGCTTCCGCGCCACGGGCGACACCGACCTGTTCGAGCAGCTCGGGCAGCGGTTCCTCGGGCCGGAGATCCAGGCCGTCGAGATCGCGGCGCTGCGCAAGACGGTGCAGGATGGGTCAGCAATGGGCGAATCCGACACCGGGAGCTCGCTGTGAAATTGACCGTCATCGGATGCTCGGGCAGTTTTCCCGGGCCGGACAGCCCGTCCTCCTGTTATCTCCTGGAGGCCGAGGGCTTCCGGCTGCTGCTCGATTTCGGCAGCGGGGCGCTCGGCGCGCTGCAGCGGCACATCGGCCTCTACGACATCGACGCGATCTGTCTGTCCCACCTGCACGCCGATCACTGCCTCGACGTGTGCGCCTATCACGTCGTGCGCACCTACACCCCGGACGGCCCGCTGCCCAAGGTGCCGCTCCACGGCCCCGACGGGACCGATCGCAGGCTCAACGCCGCGTACGCCATGCCGGACGAGCCGGTGCTGGAGAGATCCTTCGACTTCGTACGGCTGACGTCCGGGGTGCGGCGGATCGGCCCGTTCGAGGTGACCACCGCGCGGATGAACCATCCCGTCGAGACGTACGGCTTCCGCGTGTCCTACGGCGGCCGCCACGTGACGTACTCCGCCGACACGGGCGAAAGCCCGGAGCTGGTCGAGCTCGCCCGCGGGGCCGACGTGCTGCTGTGCGAGGCGTCGTTTCCCGACGTCCCCGGACTGCCCTCGGGCCTCCACCTCAACGGACGCCAGGCGGCCGAGCACGCCGCGCGCGCGGAGGTCGGCACGCTCGTCCTCACGCACCTCGTGCCCTGGCACGACCCCGCCCGGATCCTCGACGACGCCTCGCGCGGCGGATTCGACGGCCGGATGGAACTCGCACGCAGCGGTGCCGTCTATGACCTTTCATGACCATATCGAGCATTAAGGTGGCCACTATGGCTCGTTCAGACGGTCGTCGACCCGACCAGCTTCGCCCCGTGACCATCACCCGGAACTGGCTCGCGCACGCGGAGGGTTCCGTGCTCGTGGAGTTCGGTGCGACCAAGGTGCTGTGCGCCGCGACCGTCGAGGCCGGCGTGCCGCGCTGGCGCAAGGGCAGCGGCCTGGGCTGGGTGACGGCCGAGTACGCCATGCTGCCCCGCTCCACCAACACACGCAGCGACCGGGAGTCGGTCCGCGGCAGGATCGGCGGCAGGACGCACGAGATCTCCCGGCTGATCGGCCGGTCGCTGCGGGCCTGCGTGGACTACAAGGCGCTCGGGGAGAACTCGATCCTCCTCGACTGCGACGTGCTGCAGGCCGATGGAGGCACCCGGACCGCCGCGATCACCGGGGCGTACGTCGCCCTCGCCGACGCCGTGGCCTGGATGCGCAAGCGGCGGATGTGCCCCGGCGACCCGCTGGTGAACTCCGTCGCCGCCGTCTCGGTCGGCGTGATCGGCACCGAGCCGCTGCTCGACCTCTGCTACACCGAGGACGTCAAGGCCGAGACCGACATGAACGTCGTGATGACCGGCGGCGGCGACTTCGTAGAGGTGCAGGGCACGGCAGAGGGCGCGCCGTTCGACCGGGCCCTGCTGGACGGGCTGCTCGACCTCGCCACCGCGGGCTGCGCCGAGCTGACCCGCATGCAGGCCCAGGCGCTCGCCTGATCTCGTCTTCGGAGGTTCGTGGAATGAACAAGGTGGTCCTGGCCACGCGCAACGCCGGGAAGATCGTAGAGCTGCGCCGGATCCTCGCCGAGGCCGCGGTGCCGGTCGAGATCGTGGGCCTGGACGGCTTCCCCGAGATCGGCGAGGTGGCCGAGACCGGCCGCACGTTCGCCGAGAACGCGCTGCTCAAGGCGCACGCCGTGGCGGCCGGGAGCGGGCTGCCCGCGATCGCCGACGACTCCGGGCTCTGCGTCGACGCGCTGAACGGCATGCCGGGGATCTTCTCGGCCCGCTGGTCGGGCTCGCATGGCGACGACAAGGCCAACCTCGACCTGCTGCTGGCCCAGGTCTCCGACGTGCCCGACGGCCGCCGTCAGGCCCATTTCGCCTGCAGCGCGGCGCTCGCGCTGCCATCGGGCGAGGAACACGTGGTCGACGGCGCGGTCTACGGCACCCTCATCCGCGAGCCGCGCGGAACGGGCGGCTTCGGCTACGACCCGATCTTCGTACCGGACGGCGAGAGCCGGACGACCGCCGAGATGTCCGCCGAGGAGAAGGACGCCATCAGCCACCGCGGCCGCGCCTTCCGTGCCCTCGTCCCCATCATCACCCAGGCCGTCCGCTGACACCCCGTAACCGGAAATCCGCATCGCCGAATCGGCTTAAAGATCGATAAACCGATCCGACCGGATTTCGGCGTGCCTACATAGCACTTCTTTCGATTGAAAAATCGCGGGTAACCGGCAATAATCGGCCTCATGAGGGACTATGAGGCTGGTCCCACGTCTATGCTGCTGGCATTCCGCATGGAGAACGTTCGCTCGTTCCGTGACGAGATGGAGTTCTCGATGGAGGCCACCGCGCTCGCGGAGCAGGACGTGCCCCGCGAAGTGCCGTGGCGTCAGGGCGGGCGTCCTCTCCAGGTGCTCCCAGTCGCGGGCCTCTTTGGTGCCAACGGGTCTGGAAAGACCAATGTGCTCAAGGCCATGGGCGAGCTCCGCAGTCACGTCCTGCTGTCGTTCCGCTCCGGTGATCCGTCCGGAGGTATGCCTCGGCACCCGTTTCGGCTCGATGGCGACGCCGTCGGCAGGCCGACCCGCTTCGAAATCGACCTTGTCCTGCACGGCATACGGCATGAGTATGGAGTGATCTTCGACGACGATCGAGTGCTGCGTGAATGGGCCTACCGTTACCCTCGCGGCCGTGCCTCCTTGCTGTTCGGCCGGGAGGCAGGTGAGCCGATCGCGTTGGGATCGAGCAATCGTGCCGTGGGCCGAGCCATCGAGAAGATCACCAGACCCAACTCGCTGTTCCTGTCCGCGGCCGCAGCGGGCGGCCATCCCGATCTGCTGCCTCTCTTCCAGTGGTTCGAACGGAATCTCCTTCTCGCCGAAGCGTCCAGTCGGCAGATGCGATGGGCGTTTACCACCGACCTCCTCCGGCATGACGACAGCCGTGATCGGGTCCTCGCATTGATCAAAGCCGCGGATCTCGGCATCTCGGACGTTCGGATCCGGCCGCTCGATCCACAGGTCGTGGACCGGGTCCGCCGTGCGGTAAAGATCCTCGTCGGCCGCGAAGAGGAAGCGGAGGCGGCACCCGAGATCGACCTCACTGAGATGGGGCTGGTGCTCAGCCATACCGGTGCGAACGAGGAGGTCGATTTCGACGTTCAGGAGGAGTCACTAGGCACCCTGGTCTGGCTCGGCCTGATCGGTCCCACCGTCTCCGCGCTGGAGCATGGGTCCGTCCTGCTGGCCGACGAACTCGAAGCGAGCCTGCACCCGACGCTCGTCACACAATTGATCCGTCTTTTTCAGAATCCCGAAGCCAATCCCCTCGGTGCTCAACTGATCTTCAGTTCGCATGACGCCACGCTTCTTGGAGGGGCGACGGGGGAGCGGGTGCTTGGTCGAGACCAGATCTGGTTCACGGAGAAGCTCGCCGACGGCAGCACTCGACTGTATCCGCTGTCGGATCTCGGGCCGAGGAAGGAAGAAGCGATCGGGCGACGCTATCTCACCGGACGTTACGGTGCCACCCCGATCGTGAGCCATCATGAGTTCTCCGCGGCCGTTCGGCCCACCCCCGGCGAGTGCGGATGAGGGGCGGATCGCGGCGGCCCCGGAGGGCTCGACGGCCGGGGCCCGCTCAACGCGGCGAGATCCTGGTCTTCACTGAGGGCAGGAAGACAGAACCCCTCTACCTTCAGCAATGGCACCGGCTCCACCGTGATCGGATCATCGTCGTGATAGACGATTTCCACGGTGGACCTCTCCAACTGGTGGAGGCAGCGCGAGATCGCAGGGAAGCCGACCTTCGCGAGGAGAAGCGACGGCGCGGCAAGGCCTTCGACGAGTACTGGTGCGTGTTCGATGTCGATGAACACCGGAATCTTGATCGGGCCATCGATCTTGCGCTCCATGCCGGGATCAACGTCGCGATATCCAACCCCTGCATCGAGTTATGGTTCATCCTTCACTTCAGGGATCAGTGGGCCAATCTTGATCGCCATAGGGCGCAAGACATGGCGAAGACGCTTCTGGGCTGTGAAAAGGTGCTCACCACGCGAGCTCTTCAGCAGCTCGTGGAACGGCACGACGCCGCCGTTCTCCGAGCTCGAGCTCTCGAGAGGAAGCATGTCGGCGACGGCTCACCGCCGCGGTCGAATCCCAGCACTGATCTCTGGTGCCTGATCCAACGAATCCGCGGCTCAGTCTCATGACACTCCCGACAAGACGCTGAGCGAACCGCCTCTCCAGTCGTCCCGGTCGGCGGTTGCCCGGTCTCGACCCCGCTGATCAGCGACTCGCTGAAGTGGACCCTCCGGGCGAGCCGGGCCTGGGGCGGCACGGCCTGCTGCCGATGTGGCGCAGTTTCCTGCCCCATGTGGAGTGGGGTGAGTAGGTTCGACCACAATGTCACCCCCTGTCGGAGTTCAATCGCGTCCAGCCGACTGCCAAATGTCGGCCTTGGTAATCAAATCTGTACAGAGAGTAGTGGCGTCTCGGCACGCTGGGGGAGTAAATCAACGACGAGGCGGTTTCAAGCTGGGAGAAGCCGATGATAGAGACAGCCGAGGCCGTCGAAACGGCTGAGGACCTCAAGTCAGTCGAACCGCGAACGCCCCCGGCTGACGATCAGGACGTGCCGGAACGGGTCGGCCCGGTGTTGGGGGAGAAGTGGATCCCGCGTGACCCACATTGCCTGGCCTCGGTTCGCCGGTTCGTACGGGACGTGGCCGCCGACTGGGCCGCAGCCGAGGACATTCCGGAGATCGCCGAGCTCCTGGCCTCGGAACTCGTCACGAACGCGATCACCCACGGTTCGGTGGGCGTTCCCGAGACGAGCACCGTGCGGGTGACGGTCAGCCGGGACCGCGATCTGCTCGTGGTCGACGTACACGACTCGTGTAGCGCGCTGCCCCGGCCCCGCCAGGCCGGCGATTACGACCTGCGCGGCCGGGGGCTCGCCATCGTCCAGATGTTCTCCCACCGCTGGGGCTGGGAGCTCACTCCGTACGGAAAGTCCGTCTGGTTCCAACTCCTCGCCTGGCGGTGATCCGCCGCCGGCGTGTCCGTACACCGGGTGTTCGGTCGAGACCCGACCCAGCGACGGCACGATCGGCTTCCCTTGCCCGTACTCCTCGGTGAGCACGAATCGAAGATCCGGGACCGAACCACGGGCTATGCCCAGGGGTGGGTCTGGAGTTGGGAAAATCGACCGTCCTTTCCGTGCGGTCCGTCCTAGCATCGGCACCCTGATGTGCGAAGAAGGGGGCCGCAGCACATGAATCAGGAGAAGTTCCGTCGTCTTGCCCGGTGGCGGTTGCCGTCCGGTGTGTACAACCCCGTTGTGACGGCCGACGGACGCAGGTGGCGTGATTACGAGCGGGCCGCCGAGGCTCAGGCTCCGCCGCCGGAGCCGCTTGCCGAGCGCGGACTCAAGGAGCACGGGCTGAAGGAACACGGACTCAAGGAACACGGGCCGAAGGAGCGCCGCCTGGAGGGTCGGATCGCCGCCCTGTTGAACGGCACCGCCAACGGTTCGACGGGCCCGAACGACCCGATCAGCCTGAACGGCAAGAACGGTCTGAACGGCAAGAACGGTTTCACCTACGGTCTCCTCGGTACGGACGGTATGGCGGGTCCGCGGTTCGGCGACCTGTTCGTACGGAAGATCAAGACGGTCCACGCGGCGGCCGATGCCATCTCCCGGAGCGAACCGGGAGGAGCCGCCGAGAACTGGACCGCGGATCGGGCCGGCGAGCTCGCCGACGAGACCACAGATGAGACCACTGATGGGACCACGGACGGGACCGTCGATGGGACCACCGACGAGTCGGCCGAGGGGGCGGACGACGCTGTCGGTGCGGAGATGAACGGGGCGGAAGACGCGGCGGAACCGGACGGCACGGCCGTCATTCCGGGGACGGAGGTCATCGTGTCTCCGGCCGTGACCCCGGGGCTTCCATTGAACACAGGGCTTCCGATGAACACGGCGTACCCGGGCAACGCTGGGCTTCTGGGAAACACGGCGCTTCCGATGATCACAGAGCCCCCTGAGTGTGACTGGCTCGACCGTCCGGGCCGTCCGCCGAGGTTGGAGGAGACCAGGCCGTACGGCAGGACCGGCGGGCTGGCTGCGCCGGATCCGCGGGCGCAGGCGTGTCTGGCTCAGGCGGTATGCGAACGCTTTCCCGACCCGCGCGGCATGTGGATCAGGCTGATCAACGCGGAGGGACCCTCGGAGGACCCGTTCAGGGCCACCAACGCGCTCGACTGCTCACTCGCGGTGATCTCGACCTGGCATGGCGAGCCCGTCGTGGCGGCGCGCCGGCATCCGGAGTACGACGTGCTCGGCAGGCCGCTCCCGACCGGGGAGACCGGGGGCGTGGCCCGGGCGGAGGAATGGCTGGGCCACCGGTTCGAGTACGTGGGGCATGGTCGCCGCGCCTACGTCGCGATCGCCCAGCGGCTGATCTTCGGCGGCCACGGAGCCTCCGCCGTGCTCATCACCCGGTGGCCCACGGGCGGCAGCCACGCCTGGAACGCCGTCAACTGGCGGGGTGAGGTGCTCTGGATCGACGCCCAGCGGGGTCACATGGCGGTCGAGCCGCCGTACGAGGAGGTGACCGGCGTGTTCAGCGTGGTCATCGACCGGCACGGGCAGCACCTCTGATCAGCACATTTGATCGGCGTCGGGGGATCTGTGGCCTCGGGGCCGCTGCTCGCCCCCGAGGCGCACCTCGCGGAAATCCGACTCGACAAGGAATTCCGCGAGGCGCACCGGTGAGCAGCGGCCCGTGCGTGCGCGGCGGCGTCAGGTGGCCGCCAGCGACCCCACGATCGAGGCCCGGGCCGCCCGCCGGGCGGGCAGCAGCGCCGCGATCACTCCGGCCAGTCCGGAAGCCGCGATGAAGATCAGAATCTCGGCCACCGGGAGCTGGAAGGACACGTTGTTCGAGAACGTCTGCGTGGCGGCCCAGCCGAACACGATGCCGAGGACGACGCCGACGAGTGCGCCCACGAGCCCGAGGACCAGGGCCTCGGTCGCGATCATGCGTCGAAGCTGTGGGCGGGTCAGCCCGAGGGCGCGAAGCAGCGCGGACTCCCGTGTGCGTTCGTGCACCGACAGCGACAGCGTGTTGGCGATCCCCAGCAGCGAGATGACGATGGCGAGCCCCAGCAGGCCGGTCACGACCAGCAGCACCATGTTCATCGCGTCGTCGAACTGACTGCGGATCTCGGTCGTACTGCCGACCTGGACCGCCGGGTAGGGACGAGTGGCGTCGTCGAGAGCCTTGCGCGCCCGGTCGGCCGACACCCCCTCGGCGGCGTTGGCCATGATGGCGCGGTTGAACACCTTCGTGAACGAGCGATTGAAGGTCTCCTCGGGGATCGTCACCATCGGCAGCATGGAAACGTCCGACTTCACCACCGCGATCACCTTGAGCCGGATGTCGTCTCCCCCGCCCGGCCTGACCGTGACCGTGTCGCCGACCTTGAGACCGAGGTCCTTGGCGATGGAGTCGCCCACAGCGACCTCACCCGGGCCGAATCCGTCCATCGAACCCGACGACGTCTCCGGCTTGACCGTGGTGCCGATCGCCGACCGTGTCACCGTGCCGACCTGCCGCTTCTGTCCGTTCACCGTGGCCTCGGCCTCCTGGATCTCGGTGACGCCGGTGAGCTCGGGGCGGGCGCGCAGCGCGTCCACCGCGGCACGCGGCACCTCACCCGTCTGCGCCGAGACGAGATAGTCCACCGGGAACTGCCGGTCGAGCTCCGCGCTCACCGTCGCCCGGACGGTGGCGGTCATCACGGACATGGACGTCATCAGCGTGACGCCGATGGTGAGCGCGATCGTCGTGGTCGCCGCACGCTTGGGGTTGCGCCGAGCGTTGGTGACGGCCAGCCGTCCCGGCACGCCGAACAGCCGCGCCGGCAGCCAACCCGCCAGCCCGCTCAGCGGCTTGACGATCACTGGGCCCAGGATGAGCACCGCGAAGAAGACCAGTACGCCGCCGCCCATGGCCATCATCAGCCCGGCCTCGCCCGGCTTCAGGCTCACGGCCGCCGCGGTCACTGCGATGCCGGCCAGTGCGAACAGGCCGGCGAAGACCACCCGGGCAACCCCGGTGCGGAAGGTCTGCTCCTCGACCTGGGTGCGCAGCGCCGCGATCGGGGCGACCCTGGTCGCATGGCGGGCCGGCAGCAGCGCCGCCGCCACGGTGACGGCGAGTCCGGTCACGAGCCCGACGGCGATCGTCTGGGGGGTCAGGCCGACCGTGCCCGTGGGGATGCCGGCGTCGACACCGCGCAGCAGGGCCACCGCGGCCGCGCCGAGGCCGAGACCGGCCAGCAGCCCGAGGACGGACGACAGCAGCCCGACGACGACCGACTCCAGCACGATCGACCCGAACACCTGGCGCCGGGTCGCGCCGATGCAGCGCAGCAACGCCATCTCACGTGTCCGCTGGGCCACCAGGATGTTGAACGTGTTGTAGATCACCAGTCCGGCGACGAGCAGCGCGATCACGCCGAACAGCAGCAGGCCCATCTTCAGGAAGGCGGTGTCGGCGCCGTTGCGCTCGGCGAGGTCCCGAGCGCGTTCCTGGCCCGTCTGGACGATCGTGCCGGTGCCGACGGCCTCCTCGACGGTCGTACGGAGACTCTCGGGGGAGGGTCCTGCGGTGACGACGTCGATCTCGCGGAAGCCCTTCGCGCCGGTGATCCGCAGGGCGTCCGCCGAGGTGAAGCCGACCGCTCCGCGGTAGGCGATGGTCTGGTCGACGCCCGGGTCGAAGACGCCGACGAGATGGAAGTCGTGCCGGTCGTTGTCGTGGCCGAGCACCGAGATCGTGTCGCCCGGCTCGAATCCCTGGGCCTTGGCGGTGTTCTTGTCCAGTACGGCCTGGCCGTCGGCAGCGGGGGCCCGGCCGGTCGTGACGTTGAGCCGGCTCGCCGGAATGGACACCCCGGAGGTTGGGGCGTCGCCGACGGTCTTGCCGTCCTTGCCGATCAGCGGGGCGTCGCCGCTGATCACCGGCTGTGCGTCCCGTACGCCCGGGACGGCCCTGACCTTGTCGAGCGTCTCCCGGGGCAACTGGTCGGCATCCCGCGGGAGCACGACCACGTCGACCTTGGCGGCGTCGGCGGCGAACGCCCGGTTGAAGCCGGCGTCGATGGTGTCGGTCAGCACGAACGTGCCGGCGATGAAGCCCACCCCCAGCGTGATCGCCAGGGAGGTGAGCAGCAGGCGCAGTTTGTGCGCGAACAGACCGGCGAGGGTGGTCTTGAACACGGCTCAGGCCTCCAGCGCCATCAGCGTGTCGAGGACCCGCTGCGGCGTCGGATTGGTCAGCTCACTGACCAGCAGTCCGTCACGGAGGAAGACCACCCGGTCGGCGTAGGACGCGGCAACCGGGTCGTGGGTCACCATCACGATCGTCTGGTCGAGTTCGCGGACGGACCGGCGCAGGAACGACAGCACCTCGGCGCCGCTGCGGGAGTCGAGGTTGCCGGTGGGCTCGTCCGCGAAGATCACTTGGGGTTTGCCGATCAGCGCCCGCGCCACGGCGACCCGCTGCTGCTGGCCGCCGGACAGCTCACCGGGCTTGTGCCTCAGCCGGTCCCGCAGGCCGACCGTGTCGATCACCTGGTCGAACAGCACCTGGTCGGCCTGCCGTCCCGCGATCTCCAACGGCAGCCGGATGTTCTGCTCGGCCGTCAGCGTCGGCAACAGGTTGAACGCCTGGAAGATGAACCCCACGCGCTCGCGCCGCAGCAGCGTGAGCTGCTTGTCGTTCAGCCCGGTGATCTCGACGTCGCCGATGGTGATCTGGCCGCCGGTCACCGAGTCGAGCCCGGCGAGGCAGTGCATGAGCGTGGACTTGCCCGATCCGGACGGCCCCATGATGGCCGTGAACGCCTTGGTGGCGAAGCCGACGTCGATCCCCCGCAGCGCATGCACCGCCGCGTCGCCCTCGCCGTAAACCTTGGTCAGTCCTCTCGCTGTGACGGCGGTACGGACCTCGGTGGTTGTTGTTGTGGTCATGCCGACCACGCTATGACCGGGATCTTTCCGTTCCCTCAGCCTGTGGAACGGACCTGAGTAGCGCTACTCCGGTGATCGGTGTGCCTTATGTGCGACTTGTGATGTAGTCCGGCCTCAGCCGCCGGCATGATCTGGCCGGCGGTGTCTCCTCCGCCGGCCTCCGGCCGACGTGTCTAACCGCCGGCCTCCGGCCGGACCAGTCCCGTTTCGTAGGCGTAGACGACGGCCTGGGCACGGTCGCGCAGGTTCAGCTTGGCGAGCACCCGGCCGAGGTGGGTCTTCACGGTCGCCTCCGCGAGATGCAGCAGCCCGGCGATCTCCGTGTTCGACAACCCCCGGGCCACGTGGAGGAGGACCTCACGCTCGCGTGCGGTCAGCACGTCCGCGTCCCGCCTCGCCCTGGCATCCCCGTCAGGGAGGTGCGTGGCGAAGCGGTCGAGCAGCCGGCGCGTCGTGCTGGGGGCGACCACCGCGTCACCGGAGTGGACCGAGTGGATCGCGCTGATCAGCTCGGGGGGCGGCACGTCCTTGAGCAGGAAGCCCGAGGCACCCGCCTTTATGGCCGCGAACGCGTACTCGTCGAGGTCGAAGGTGGTCAGGATGAGCACCTTCGGACCGTCAGGCGCCGCGCAGATGCGACGGGCCGCCTCGACGCCGTCCATCCGCGGCATGCGGACGTCCATCAGCACCACGTCGGCCTCGACCGTACCCTCGCCTGTGCCCTCGCCCACGCCCTTGAGCGCCTCCACCGCCGCCTGCCCGTCCGGCGCCTCGCCGACGACCTCGATGTCCGGCTGGGCGCCCAGGACCATCCGGAACCCGGCCCGTACCAGCTCCTGGTCGTCGACCAGCATCACGCGAATCATCGTGTCCGTTCCCGTTCCCGTTCTCTCACACCGGCACGCCGAGCGGGATCCGCGCGACGACCTGGAATCCGCCGCCCGCGTGGGGGCCCGCCTCGACGCTCCCGCCGTACATCGAGGCCCGCTCTCGCATGCCGATAAGCCCGTGGCCGCCCTCGGCATGGACGGCCGCCGCGCCCCGGCCGTCGTCGACGATCCGCAGCACGGCGTCGCCCGGGCCGTACGCGATCTCGACCCTGGCCCGGACGGCGGGGCCGCCGTGCTTGAGGGTATTGGTCAGCGCCTCCTGGACGATCCGATAGATCGCCAGCTGCTCGCCCTCGGGGAGGTCGCGCGGCGTGCCCGACACGGCGAGTTCGACCGGCAGCCCGGAGTCGCGGACGTGCCGGACCAGCTCCTCGATTTGGGCGACGCCCGGTTGTGGCGCGTACTCCTCCGCCGGGCTCCCGGCGTTCTGCCTGAGCACGCCCACCAGCCGCCGCATCTCCGCCAGCGCCTGCCGTCCGGTCCCGGAGATGGTCCGCAGCGCGTGCCGGGTCTGCTCGGGGTCGCTGTCGAGCGCGTACGCCGCGCCGTCAGCCTGCACGACCATCACGCTGACGTTGTGCGCGACGACGTCGTGCAGTTCCCGGGCGATGCGGGCGCGCTCGGCGGCGGCCGCGATGCGTGCCTGCTGGTCCCGCTCCCGTTCGGCCCGTTCGGCCCGCTCCAGCAGGCTGTCGATGTAGCGTCGCCGCATGTTCGTGTAGATGCCGGTGATCCAGATGGTGACCACGAACACCGACGTGGTCAGGAACGGCTGGATCACGTGGCCGCCGCCCCACCTGATCATGGCGAGCAGCAGGCCGAACTCGGTGACCACGCCCGCGGCGATGCCCCAGGCGGTCGTGCACCTGGCGGCGACGCCGTACATCGCGACCAGGACGGACAGGTTCGCCGGCGTGATGTCGACGTTGGCCAGCCACTGGCCGAAGCAGACGAGGGCGACGACCGCGAACACCTCGCGGGGACGGCTCCGCCGCCAGATCAGCGGAATCAGCAGGGCGAGGGTCAGCAGCAGCAGACCGGGGACGCCGATGTGGGTGACATCCGTAGGAGCGGTATTGGTGTAGAACCTCAGGGTGAACAGGGAGATCAGCCACAGTGGTGAGACCGTGAGGACGTCCACCAGCTTCGAGTGGCGCCGACCCCACGCACGCAATCTGCCGAACACGGTTCAACTGTACGTATCGGCTGCTCAGTCACGGGTCCCCCTGCAGACGGATCCCCGCCTACGACTCAGGTCGCAGCGTTACGACCGCATAGGGGTCGGAGCCGACCTGTCCGCGCGCGGTCGCTCATGTCCGATCATGATCGCGGCGTGATCGCGCCCATGTTCGCCGCGAACGTGGTCCGGCGCGCCGACCATGTCCGTGCCGGCCGCGCCGAACCCGAAACGCTCTCATTTCCCGGTCTTTTCCGAGAAGTGGAGTGGGGTCGACGAGATTCGAACTCGCACTTTACGGCACCTAAAGCCGTTGCCTCATGCCAATTGGGCTACGACCCCTTTTCCTTTGCCCGCGAAATTCTCTGTTCGAGAACGACGGTTCGGGCAGAGAAACCGAAGGTTTTCTTTTCTGTTGTCACGCCGGTCGCCGTTGATGTGGTCGATGTGCAACGTCAGCGGCTGACCGAGCCAAGCGCCATCCATCCTACAACCTGCGCAGCGGTAGGGAACCCCGACCTTCTCCAAGGCTCCTCGGAGCTTGGTGGGCTTCTGGCGGCCGGATCCGGGTGGCATCACGACGAGGACTTTTTCGGCAGGCCGTCACGACAGGCGTCGACCTCGGGTGTGCGCCTGCCCGAGGAAGCGGGACGTGTCGATGCCGAAGTGCTTGAGTCGACGGCCGATGCGGGCGTGGTCGCCGCCTGCTATGGAGAGCCCCAGGTAGCGCGGCACATCGGCGATGCCGATCGAATTCGCCGCCTCGGCGAGGAGTTTCCGGATGTACCTGGAATTGGTCATGCCGCGACGTTAGCGAGCGGCACTGACAATTTCGGGTCGGGCGCATTTTGGGTGGGCGCATTATGGGGACAAGTCAGGAAATGGCGAGGTCCTTCATAAGGCGGGCGACGTGGCCGGTGGCCTTCACGTTGTAGAGGGCCTTCTCCACCTTGCCGTCGGCGTCGATGACGAAAGTCGAGCGGATGACGCCCATGATCTTTTTGCCGTAGTTCAGCTTCTCGCCGTATGCGCCGTACGCCTTGTGCACGTCGAGCTCCGGGTCCGACAGCAGCGGGAAGGTGAGCGCGTCGCGCTCGCGGAACTGCTGCAGCTTGGCGGGCTTGTCCTTGGAGACGCCGAGCACGACGAGGTCCTCGCCCGCCAGCGCGTCGAGGTTGTCGCGGAAGTCGCAGGCCTGCTTCGTGCAGCCGGGGGTCATCGCCGCCGGGTAGAAGTACAGGATGACCCGCCTGCCGCGGAACGACTCCAGCGAGACGTCGTTCCCGTCGGCGTCGGGGAGGGTGAAGTCCGGCGCGGCGTCGCCGGTCTCGAGCTTGCTCATCGTGGCCTCCTTCGGGGAACCGCGTCTGACCCAAGCTACCGGTTCCGCCGCCGCGCGCGGCGCGTACCGGACCTGGCAGACTGATCGCATACGAATACCACAGGAGGGGGGATCGCATGGCGGAAACCGATCCCGATGCGCTGGAGCGGCAGATCGAGCGCACCCGGGCGGAACTGGCGCGTACGGTGGACGCCATCGCCGACCGGGTGAGCCCGAAGCGGGTGGCGGAACGGAGCGTGACCAAGGCGAAGTCCGGCGCCAGGCAGTTCGTGACGTCACTCGAAGACGCTCTGCGCGGTCATCCCAGCAGATTCACCACCTACGCCCCGGTCGAGGAGGACGGACCGCCCGCCAGGAGCGTGGGTCCCCTGCTCATCGGCATCGGCGCCGTGGTGGCGATCGGTGCGGCGGTCGTGCTGTTGCGCCGCCGCGCGCGCTGAGCCCGACAGAACGAGCTGCCCAGAACGAGCTGTAAGAAGCAGCCCGACAGGACGAGCCGTACGGCAGGGAGCCGTACGGAACCGGCAGAACCGCACGAGCCGTGCGGAACCGGCAGAACCGCACGAGCCGTACGGAACCGGCAGGACGGCACACGAGCGGGACGGAACTTCCGCGAGATCAGAGGAAGGTCTTGCCCTCACCTCGGTAGGTGGGGACCTCGCCGACGACCCGGTCCCCTTCGATCACGTGGAAGCTCGCGAACCGCTCGCTGAGCTCGCCGGCCTTCGCGTGCCGGAACCAGACGCGGTCGCCCACCCGCAGGTCGGCGGCGGCCTCGCCCAGGACCGGCGTCTGCACCTCGCCGGCGCCCTCGTCGGGGTCGTAGCGCAGCCCGGCCGGCAGGTACGGCTGGGGCAGCCGGGTGGGACCGGGTGGTCCCGAGGCGTGATAGCCCCCGCCGAGCAGGGTCGCGACGCGCGGACCGGGCCGGCGCACCACGGGCAGCGCGAACAGCGCGGCCGGACGGCCGGTGAAGTTCCGGTAGAAGTCGAACAGCCGGGGATGGAACAGCCCCGAACCCGCCGCCACCTCGGTGATCGCGCGTTCCCGCACCGTCTTCTCGATGCTTCCCGTGCCGCCGCCGTTGACGAACTCCAGCTCGGCGACCCGCCGTACGGCCCGCACGGTCCGGCCGCGCCGGGTCACCAGCTCCCGCTGCGATCTGCCCTGCATCCAGCGCACCAGGGCGCCGTACATCCCGGGAACGTCGTCGCCGACGCCGGCGATCTGCCCTTCGTACGACATCAGTCCGACCAGTCGCAGGCCGGGACGCTTGGCGATGTCGTCGGCGAGGGCCACGGCCTGCTCCGGAGAGCGTACGGGTGAGCGCAGCGCACCGGCCCGGAGTTTCCCGGCGAAGGCCACGAAGGCGGCGTCGATGTCGAGGCACACCCGGATGGGGTGGGTGAGGCCGTAAGCGCCGATGACTCCGTCGATCAGGTCGAGGTGCTCGGGGGAGTCGACCATCACGGTGATCTCGCGGGCGGCGCGCTCGTCGGAGCCGAGGGCGCGCAGGGCGTCGCGGTCCACCGTCGGATAGGCGACCAGCACGTCGCGCAGCCCGGTGGAGACCAGCCAGAGGGCCTCGGGCAGGGTGAACGCCATGATCCCGGAGAAACCGTCCATGGCGAGGACCCGTTCCAGGATCGGCCGGCAGCGGATCGACTTGCTGGCCACCCGGATCGGCTTGCCGTGCGCCCGCCGGACCATGTCCGCGGCGTTGGCCAGCAGGGCGTCCATGTCGAGAACGGCGAAGGGGGGCTCCAACGCGGCCGTGGCGGTGTCCAGACGCTGCTTGTCCGCGTGTGGCCCTGCCGTGTCCCGCCTGACCGTGTCCTGCCAGGCTGTGTCCTGTCTGGCTGCCTGTCCGTCTGTGTGGTGTTCGTTCGGGCGTTCACGGCCGAGGCGCCGGGGGTCGTCCATGTCCGCAGCTTAGTACCGGTACGGCCGATTTTCATGAGCAAGGTTCATGTTATCTGTGATCCAGCCGACGGCCTCGGGCCCGGCCTCACCCTGTCCCTCCCCCCCCACATCGAACTCCGGCTTCGTAAAGTCCGCGGCATCGATCTCCCAAGATCGCCCAGCTCGGCGGGTGAGGGGCGCGCCGGGGTCGAGCGGCGTTGTACCCAATTCATGAGCAGGTAAGAGAGAGGTGGGGGACAGGTGAGCGTGGTCCAAGACCTTGTCACGGGATTCCCGTACCGGGAGGCCGTCGGCTCCGGCTCTCCCGAGCGAGCACTGCGGCCGGCCCGCACGCCGGTGGGGATCATCGTGGCCGCCGTGCTCTCCCTGCTCGCCTGGGCGGGGCTCGCCGAGATCGTCGCCGCGATGGCGGGCTTCGCCGTACGGCCGTCGGCGCTGTGGCCGCGGATGGGCCACGTGCTGTCGGTGACCTTCGGCGATCCCGTCGTCCCGACGGTCGCGATGGTCATGATCGTCTGCGGGGCCGGGCTGGTGGCCCTCGCCGTGGTTCCCGGACGCCCTAGGCTGGTGCCACTGGAGACCGACGATCCGCTGCTCGCCATCGGTCTCACCCGCTCCGGACTGCGCCGCACGCTCGCCGCGGCGGCGTACGAAGCGGCGGACGACGGCTACGACCAGGGTCATGCGCAGGTCCGAGACCAGGGCCGCGCGCAGGTTCATGACGACGGCCACGACCACGGTCTCGTCGGTGTCGAGCACGCCCGCGTGCGCGTCCTGCGCAGGCAGATCGAGGTCACGGTGGTCACCGACGCGGACCGGCCAGGAGAACTGCTCCGTGAGATCGGCGCCGCGGTCGGCGACCGGCTCTCCGGCCTCGGCGCTTACGGCCACCACGAAGTGGTCGTACGGCTGCGCGGGCGGAGGATGTGACGGTGCTCCCACATCTGGGGAACCGCGTCGGGATCGGCCTGGTGGGCCTGGCCCTGATCGGCGCGGGCGGCTATCTGATGTCCGTCCGCCTCGACCGTCCGGACGACCCGATCGTGGACCTCGGCTCGCTCACCGAGGGCAGGCCCTGGGTCTGGCCGCTGGCCGCCGGAGCCGCGCTGCTGCTCGCGCTGGCCGCGTCCCGCTGGCTCGCCTCCGCGCTCGGCTGGCGGCGCCGCGGGAGCCGTACCGGCTCTGGCGCCGCGATGCTGGGCGTCGCGCTGAAGGGCGTCGACGGCGTAGCCGACATCAAGGTCAGGCTCGTGGGCGAGCGCAGGATGCGGGTGTCGCTGTCGCTGCGGCCGGATGCCGACCTGCCCGAGGTGATCGACCGTCTCGACCGCACGGCGATCTCACGGGTTCGCGGCGCGGTGGCCCTGCCCGACCTTCCCGCCGTCGTCCGCCTACACGTGCGCCGGCGTTGAACCCCGAGAGCCCTGCCCACGAGAACCCTGCCCACGAGAACCCTGCGTACGAGAACCCCGTGTACGGGAGCTCAGGGCGAGCCCGGCGGCCAGGCAGGCGAGGGGAACGACGGGCACCACATAGCGGTGATCGAAAGCCGCGATGAGCGGCGGCAGCATGAGCAACCCCATGGCGGCGGCCCACGGCAGCAGCGCGGCCCACCTCCGGGTCGGCACACAGACGAGCCCGATCAGCAGGATCAAGGCCAGCATCGGCCCGCGTACGAACCCGACCTGCTGGTAGGCGCGCAGCCAACCGGCGTACGGCTCCACGACGTGTGTCGCACCCGACGTGCGCTGATAAGCGCCGGTCAGCTCTGTCGCGGTGCGGCCGGCCGAGGCGACCCTGTCGCTGAACGGACGGACCTTCTCGGGGAAGACATAGGCGCTCTGCGGACCGGGAGAGGGATAGACCCGGCGGTCCCACTCGAACGCCCACAGCGCGTCGCTCAGCCCGGTGAGCAGGAAGTCGACCGGCTGACTGCGGATCGCGAGCGAGGCGAACTCCCCGGCCAGACGCTCCCGGTCCTTGCCGGCACGCTGGAGCGGCGAGTCGGCGTCCCAGATGTAGGCCGGGGCGGCCTTCCGCGGCCCCGGCGGCGGGCACAGCACGGCGAGCTCCTTCGGCGGCCGCATGACCGAGCAGTCGGCGAACGTCATCGTCCGCGACCACAGCCAGGTGTTGCTGCCGCCCATGCCGTACGACCCGTGGACGCTGTGGTACCAGACGGCGTAGCCGCTCAGCACTGCGGAGGCGGCGGCCAGCCCGGCGAGGGCGGCCCGCCATCGCGCGCGCCCGGGGAACAGCACGAGCAGGGCGAGCAGCGCGAGCACGATCAGCGGCAGCCCGATGGTCCGGGTGATCGTGGCGAGTCCGAGCAGGAGCAGCGCGGTGACCGCAGCCCACAGCGGCGGGCGCGGCCACCACAGCAGCAGCGTCACCGCCGTCACGACCAGGGCGGTGAAGAGCAGGTCGGCCATGACGAGGTGCTCGAGCTGGATCTGGTGCGCGTCCAGCAGCACCGGCGCCGCCACCAGTGCGGCGCTCCGGCCCGACAGTGCCGTACGGCGCCGCAGCACGGCGTACACGCAGCCGGCGATGCCCAGACCGAGCAGGTGCTGGACGACCACGACGGCGGTGATGCTCTGCAGCGGGCCGAGCGCCCACAGGAACAGCGAGTAGCCCGACGGCCTGGACCGCAGGGGCTGCAGGTCCAGGGCCGAGCTGAGATAGGCGAACGAGTCGGCCCAGAACCACAGCGCCGGGCGGTAGCCGAGGACGGCCAGTCCGCGCAGTGCGACGCCCAGGGCCAGCACCACCAGGAACGCCCGGTGTGCCCTCACCCGTGCACCCACCAGATGATCCTCCTCGTCACCGGGCTGTTATCGGGCGTGGCGGGGATCAGCACTCGATGACGTTGACGGCGAGCCCGCCGCGCGAGGTCTCCTTGTATTTATCGAGCATGTCCCTGCCGGTGTCCCGCATGGTCTTGATGGCCTTGTCGAGCGCCACGAAGTGGCGGCCGTCGCCCCGCAGCGCGATCCGGGAGGCGGCGATCGCCTTGATGGAGGCTACCGCGTTGCGCTCGATGCACGGGATCTGCACCAGGCCCCCGATGGGATCGCAGGTGAGCCCGAGGTTGTGCTCGATGCCGATCTCCGCGGCGTTCTCCACCTGCTCGGGGGTGCCGCCCAGCACCTCGGTCAGACCGGCGGCGGCCATCGAGCACGCCGAGCCGACCTCTCCCTGGCAGCCGACCTCGGCCCCGGAGATGGAGGCGTTCTCCTTGAACAGCACGCCGATCGCCCCTGCGGTGAGCAGGAAGCGCACGATGCCGTCGTCGTTCGCACCGGGGACGAACTTCGTGTAGTACGACAGCACGGCAGGGACGATCCCGGCGGCGCCGTTGGTCGGCGCGGTGACGATGCGGCCGCCCGCCGCGTTCTCCTCGTTGACGGCCAGGGCGAACAGCGTCACCCAGTCCATCGCGCGCAGCGGGTCGGTGTCGCCTTCGCTGCGCAGCCTGCGGTAGAGCTGGTTGGCCCGGCGCCTGACCTTCAGCCCGCCCGGCAGCACGCCCTCGCGGCCGCAGCCACGTCGGACGCACTCGGCCATGACCGACCACAGGTGCAGCAGGCCCGCGCGGATCTCCTCCTGGGTACGGCCGAAGGCCTGCTCGTTCTCCAGCATCACCCCGGAGATCGAAAGGCCCGTGTCGGCGCACCGCTCCAGCAGCTCGTCCCCCGTCCTGAACGGGTGCGGCAGCACCGTGTCGTCGGGCTTTATCCGGTCGGCGCCCGTCGCGTTCTCGTCCACCACGAATCCGCCGCCGACGGAGTAGTAGACCTTCTCGCGCAGCACGGTGTCGTCGGCGAACGCGGTGAAGCGCATGCCGTTGGGGTGGTGCGGCAGCGACACCTTCCGCTCGAAGATCAGGTCCTCCCCGACCACGAACGGGATCTCGTGCGTGCCGTACACCCTGACCGTGCCGCTCGCCCGCATGGCGGCGAGCCTGTCCTCGACGGTGTCCACGTCGACGAGTTCGGGCTTGTCACCCGACAGGCCGAGCATGACCGCCTTGTCGCTGCCGTGACCCTTGCCGGTCAGTCCCAGCGAGCCGTACAGGATGGCCTCGACGCGGGTGACCTTCTCCAGCAGGCCGTCGCCGTGCAGGCCCCTGGCGAATTTGTGCGCCGCGGCCATCGGGCCGCCCGTGTGCGAACTGGACGGCCCGATTCCCACCTTGAACAGGTCGAAGACACTGATCGCCATTGATCCTGTCCCTTGATCCGCTCTTCTTCCGGTCCTCTTCCGGGGCCGTCGTCAGGACCCGCCCGAGATGAACGCGTTGTACTCGTCGGCGGTCAGCACCTCGTCCGGCTCGTGCTCGACGCGCACCCGGAACAGCCATCCCTCGCCGTACGGGTCGGAGTTGACCAGCGACGGGTCGTCCACGACTGCGGGGTTGGTCTCCACGATCTCGCCGTCGACCGGGCAGAAGATGTCGCTCACCGACTTGGTCGACTCGACCTCGCCCACCGCGTCACCGGCGGAGACGGTGGCCCCGACCTCGGGCACCTGCACGTAGACCACGTCACCGAGCTGTTCGGCCGCGTGCGCGGTGATGCCGACCGTCGCGGTCGAGCCCTCGTCCAGCCCGGCCACCCACTCGTGCTCCTTGGTGTAGCTCAGGGCCTCGGGAATGTTGGTCACTTGTTCCTCCTGTAAAAGGGCAGGTCGACGATGTCAACTGGTTCGTGGGAGCCGCGGATGTCCACGGCCAGATCGTTCCCGCTCTCGGCGGCGGCGCGGGAGACGTACGCCAGCGCGATGGGCCTGCCGAGTGACCGCGAGGGGGCGCCGCTGGTGACCTCGCCGACGACCTCGCCGCCCCGGACCACCGGATAGCCGTGGCGGGGCACGCGGCGGCCCCTCGCCACCAGCCCGACCAGCCGCCGACTCGCGCCCGCCTCGTCCGTGCCCTCACTCTTGGCGATCTCGGCGAGGGCGGACCGCCCGACGAAGTCGCCGGGCTTGTCGAGCCGCACCACCCGGCCGAGACCCGCGTCGAACGGCGTCGTCTCGGTGGTCAGTTCGTTGCCGTAGAGTGGCATGCCGGCCTCCAGCCGCAGCGTGTCGCGGGCCGACAACCCCGCAGGCGCCAGGCCGAGCTCCTGGCCGGCCTCGCTCAGCGCGTGCCACAGCGATGCCGCGTCCTGGGGACGTACGAGCAACTCGAACCCGTCCTCGCCCGTGTAACCGGTCCTGGCGATCAGCGCGGGCACGCCGGAGACCGTCCCGGAGACGATCGAGTAGTACTTCATGCCGTCCAGGTCGGCGGTGGTGCCGGCCTCGGTCAGGCCGCGCAGGATCTCGGCGGCGCGGGGCCCCTGGATCGCGATCAACGCGTAGTCGCCGGACCGGTCCTCGACCACCGCATCGGACGCCGCCGCGCCGGACGACCCGGCATACCGAGCGGTGCGCTCGGTCAGTTCGCGTGCGACCAGGGTCGCGTTTGCGGCGTTCGCGACGACCAGGAACTCTTCGTCGCCGAGCCGGTAGACGATGAGGTCGTCGAGGATGCCGCCGGCCTCGTTCACCATCATCGTGTAGCGGGCCCGGCCCAGGCCGAGCGTGCTCAGATGGCCGACCAGGGCGTAGTCGAGAGCCTCACCCGCCCGCGGACCGGTGACGAAGATCTCGCCCATGTGGGACAGGTCGAACAGGCCTGCTGCCGTACGGACCGCGTCGTGCTCGGCCGACTCGCTGCCGTAACGCAGCGGCATCAGCCATCCGGCGAAGTCGGTCAGGGTCGCGCCGAGGCTCTCGTGGACCTCGCGCAATGGAGTGGATCGGGACATGATCGAACTCGCACCTCGGAAAGGACGGATGAGGGCATCCTCCCCCTCTGTCATCGGCGCCTGAGAGCTTCGTCCGTGTTTTGCCGGACTTTCACCTTCGGCGAGACCCCGATCCCTCGTGGTCCACTTTCCAGAGCACACCTGGCCCGTACGGTCCTTTGCCTTGAGAGGTTCGCGGGGAGGGCTTGCTCCTTCAGGGGCCCTGGCCGGCTGCCAGGACGCTCTCCCGCACGGGATCACCGGTGCACGGCAAGCCTAACCGCTCACCCCGGATCTCCATAACCGTTCGTCCACGCTTCTTTCCCTGCTTCCTCCCGCCCCTTGACTCCTGTGCTGATCTCACGTACCTCGACTCCCGCGTGTCACCTCCGTGTCTCTCGCGTGTTACCTCCCGCTTACTGTCCGCGGCTTTCCCCCCGCCGCCTGTCGCATGCCCATCTCCGGGTCCTGGGTGGTTGGAGCATGTGTCCGAGCCGAGCACGTTGGGGCGCGCCTTACCATCGGAAACCGGGGTCTTTGTATGGGTGACTGGTTCCACGAGCGTGTCGTCGATGTCCACCGACTGCCGCTGTTCTGCTTCTTCGTCGCGCTGATCGTCGCCTTCGTGTGCACGAGGATCAACGTGCGGCTGATCCGGGCGCGGGTCCGCTGGTTCGGCAACGTCAACGTGGGGGAGATGCACATCCACCACGTTGTGTTCGGCGTGATCCTCATGCTGCTCGGCGGGGTGGCAAGCCTCGTCCTGGCCGGCGTGTCGACGGCGTGGTATTCGTTCACGGCCGCCGTCTTCGGTGTCGGCGCCGCACTCGTGCTCGACGAGTTCGCGCTCATCCTGCACCTGCGCGACGTCTACTGGCAGGAGGAGGGCCGCACCTCGGTCGACGCGGTCTTCGTCGCGATCGCGGCCACCGGGCTGCTGCTGCTCGGTCTGCGCCCGCTCGCCTGGAGCGGGGCGGACGGAGCGCTGACGGGAGCCTGGCCGGCGGCGGCGTTCCTTGTCGTCAACCTCGTCTTCGCCGTCGTCACCCTGCTCAAGGGAAAGATCTGGAGCGGCCTGCTGGGACTGTTCGTCCCGCCGTTCGTCTACGTCGGCGCGGTACGGCTGGCCCGTCCCGGGTCACCCTGGGCGCGCTGGTTCTACTCAGACGTGGCCAGGCGGCCCAAACCGAGGCGCATGGCGAAGGCCGTACACCGGGAGGAGCGCTGGCGGCGTCCCGTCATCCGAGCGAAGATCGCCGTCCAGGAGTTCGTCTCCGGCCGCCACGATCTGCCGTCGCCGCCCCGTGGCGTCCACAGTGTGTGGATGTCGCCGGGCGCCGACGAGCGATCGCCGAATCCCCGGCCGTGACCGCGCGTTCTAACGTGAACAGTGCTCGACCTGACGTGAGCTCGACCTGAGGTGAGCTCGACCTGAGGTGAGCTCGACCTGAGGTGAGCTCGACCTGACGTGAGCTCGGCTAACGTGAGTAGTGCTCGACCACGAGCTGTTCGTCGACCGGCACCGCGATCTGCTCGCGAGAGGGGCGGGCGACGAGCGTGAAGCGCAGTTCCCTGTGGTCCACCGCGAGGTAGGCCGCCGGCTGCGCGTCGGCGTAGACGCCTTCCGCTGCCGCCACGAAGGGCTGCATCCCGCGTGACCTGGTACGGACGCCGACGACCTGTCCTGGCCGCACGAGATAGCTCGGTATGTCGACCTTGCGGCCGTCCACGATGATGTGGCCGTGGGTGACGTACTGCCTGGCGGCGTAGATCGACGGCGCGAACCCGGCCCGCAGGACGAGGGAGGCCAGGCGCGTCTCCAGGATCACCAGCAGTTCCGCACCGGAACGACCTGGCCGCCGCACCGCGAGATCCCAGTATCGGCGTAGTTGTCTCTCCGACACGTCGTAGTACCACCGCAGCTTCTGCTTCTCCAGCAGCCGGACACCGAAGTCGCCCGCCGTGCGCCGGTCGGTCTTCCGTCCGTGCTCGCCCGGAGGGCACGGCCGGGCCTCGAAGTGCTTCACCGCCTTGCGGGTCAGCGGCACCCCCGCCCGGCGTGAGAGTCGCACCTTCGGTCCCGTGTAGCGCATGCCCGACCTTCCCAAATCGAGATCCAATAACTAAGGTAAGGCTAACCTAATTCACGTCTGAGCCTCAAGGAGAGACATGAGGCACCCCGTAGCCGCTCCGCCGATCCCGGAACGCGTCAGGACTCTCGCCGCCACCGCCACGCCCACACACGTCTCCGTCACCGGCACCGACATCCCGGCCTGTCCCGCACGGGGCGGGGTGGACACGGCGGGACGTCCCGTACTCCTCGTCAAACCCGGCGAGTTCCTGTACGGCACGGCCACGGAGACCCTGGTGACGGTCGACCTGGTCGCGACCCGGGATCTCGGCGGCGTCCAGCGGCCGCGGGGCCTGCTCAAGGTCCAGGGATGGACCCAGGACGTGCCCGGCGAGGAGGCGCGGGAGACCGCCGTCGCCATCGCCGAGCGGTGTCCCGACGACGACCTGCTCGCCGCCCTCGACGGCGGCACGCCGAAACTCCTCCGGCTCGATATCGGCCGGGTGATCTACCTCACCGGGCAGGAGTCCGGCCTCCTCGACGCCGGAGACTATCTCGCCTCGGCCCCGGACCCGTTCCTCGACACCGCAGAACGGCTGATCCGCCACGTCAACGAAGCGCACCGGGAACAGCTCGTCCAGTCGATGGGCAGGCTGACGGGAGAGAACGCCGACGACGCCTGGCTGTGGGAACTCGACCGGTACGGCGCCACCGTGCGGATGCGCGCGAACGAGCTTGTCAGGCTTCCCTGGCCGGTGCCTCTCCCTACCCGTACGGCCTTCGAGCAGGCCGTGACCTGCCTCGTCTGCCCTCACTGAGCCCACCGGCCTCACTGAGCCACACGATTTTCCATCGGCAGGGGCGTTTTCCATCTGCCCGCGGCCACCGCGAGGAGTCTGCCGGACGGCTTACTCCCAGAACCGATCAGGAACGAACCTTGGCCAGAACCAACATCAGGGCCACCCGCATAAAACCCCAGGTCTCCGAGCTGCTGACCCTGCGGGTGCGGCGCACTGAGCGAATCTCTCCCCACTTCATCCGCGTCACCCTCGGAGAGGGGGACATCGGGCGCTTCACCCCCATGGGCTACGACCAGTGGTTCCGCCTGTTCATCCCCGCTCCGGGCAAGCCGCTGCCACGCCTTCCCGACAGGCTGACCATGCTGTCCTACGCCAAATATCTGACGATCTCCAAGGAGGACCGGCCGGCGCTGCGCAACTACACCGTCCGCGCCTACCGCTCCGCGGAGCAGGAGATCGACGTGGACTTCGTCGTACACGAGCCAAAGCCGGGCGCCGCACCCGGGCCGGCCATCGCCTGGGCGGGCGCCTGCCGTGCCGGAGACCAGGTGGCGATCCTGGACGAGGGAGTCTCCTTCAACCCTCCCGCCGACACCGAGCACGTGCTGCTCGTGGCGGACGAAAGCGCGCTGCCCGCGGTCGCCGGAATCCTCGCCTCACTGCCGGACGACACCACCGGCAGAGCCCTCGTCGAGGTTCCCTCGGCCGAGGACGTACAGGACCTGCGCGTCCCATCGGCCGTGGAAGTGACCTGGGTGGTCAGGGGTGATCCGCACGCCGTACCCGGACGCGCGGTGCTGGCCGCCGCAGAGCGGATTCCGCCGCCCGACGGTCCGGTCTTCGGCTGGGTGGCGGGAGAGCAGGCGCTCCCCACCGCCATGCGCCGGCACTGGATCACCTCGGGACTACCCAAGAGCGCATCGTGTTCTGCGGCTACTGGCGGGCAGAGCGCGGATGATGACGATCTCCGGTCGTGTCCCGCCGCGCCCGGTCCGGCGGCCGACTTGCGGTGGAGTGTGCTCCAGGTTGCATGGTGTGCGGCATGAGAATCGCACTGGGGACCATCCCGTTCGGGACCACGGTGGACGAGGCGACCTCGTTCGCCATCCTCGACCGGTTCGTCGAGCGCGGCGGAACGATCATTGACACGTCGAACAACTACCCCTTCTGGGTGGATGGCGCGACCGGCGACGAAAGCGAGATCACCATCGGCCGGTGGCTCGCCACCCGGCGCAACCGCGACCGGATGACGATCAGCACGAAGTGTGGGGCACGCCCTACCGTTCCGGGAGACCGCACCATGGGATCGGCCGAGGGCCTGTCCGCCCCGGTGATCCGCGCCGCCGTCGCGGGCAGCCTGCGGCGGCTGGGGGTCGAGCACGTCGACGTGTACTGGGCCCACATCGAGGACAGGTCCGTACCCCTGGAGGAGACCGTCGCCGTCTTCGACGAGCTCGTGCTGGCGGGCCTGGTCGGGGAGATCGGCGCGAGCAACCACGCCACCTGGCGGCTGGAGCGCGCCCGGTCGCTGGCCACGGCGCGCGGCTGCACCCGCTACACCCACCTGCAGCTGCGCCACTCCTACCTGCGTCCGAGGCCCGGGGTACGCCTGCCGGAGAGTGGTCACGTGCAGGTCGGCGAGGAGACGCTCGACTATGTGCGCTCCGAAGACGACCTGACCCTCTGGGTCTACACCTCTCTGCTGAACGGCGCTTACGCGGGCAAGCCGCTGCCCGAGCACTACGATCACCCCGGTACGGCCCGGCGGCTCGCCGTGCTCGACGAGGTGGCCGGAGAGCTCGGCGCGACCCGCAACCAGGTGGTCCTCGCCTGGCTCCGGGCGCAGGGCATCGTGCCGATCGTCGGGGTGAGCTCCATCACCCAGCTCGACGAGCTGCTCACCGAGGTCAAGCTCGACGACGAGTTGTCAGCCCGCCTCGATGCCCCCGCTTGATCGGCCTGAGCGCAGATCCTGAGCAACCCTCGCCGGGCCACCCCTGTCGGATCGCCCCTGTCGGGTCATCCCTCCTGAACACGCTTCCTGATCATGCCTTCTGAGCCACCCCTCCTGATTCACCCCTCTTGGGCGGCCGCTCCTGGGCGGCCCGCCCCTTCGGGGGTTGCTCCTGCCGGGCGGTCCCTGCCGGATCACTCATGCGGGTCTCCCCTGCCGGGCCGCCCCTCCCAGGGCGTCGCAAGTCTGGTGGCACGCACCATCTCCTTCGGAGCCGGTTCGTGTTTTCCCAGGCTCGGCCTGCTCCAAGGGCGGTCTCTGCTCCCAGAGGCCGTCCATCGTCCCTGGGGCAGGTCCAGGGGGTGGCCAAGGAACGGCATCGCTCAAGGACGGCATTGCGCCGGGGCAGGGACGGCAGGGGTAGACCGGAGACCGGCGTCTCGGTCGGGCCGCCGTTCGCTCGGAGGCGGTGTCGGCTCAGAGCGGTGTTTTCTGGTGGGTGAGGGGCCGATGTAGATGAACTCCCAGCGGTCGGGGCCGATCTTGCGGCGTTGGTAGCGGTCGGGGTGCCGGTAGCGGTCGCGGTTGTGGTGCTGACACATAGGGCCGAGTCTGGCCAGGTCGGTGCGACCGCCCTCACTCCAGTTGTCGATGTGGTCGATCTGGCACATGCTCGCGGGGAGGGGGCAGCCTTTCACCATGCAGGTGTCGTAGCGGGGGGC
>BCRI01000089.1 GCA_001552515.1 Sphaerimonospora mesophila NBRC 14179 = JCM 3151 | reverse complement strand
GCCGTCCACGTCGACCTGCGCCGGCGGGTACGGCAGGGGCAGGAAGTTGAGCTTGCTGATGTCCTCGCTGATCGAGATCCGGGTCTCCGCCCGGCGTGTGGCGATGCCGGGGCCGAGTCCCGGAGGCGGGGGGAGCGGCCCGGCCGACACCCGGTCCTCCCTGCGCCCCTGCAGCGTGCCGACCCGCCAGGTCGTTCCGTCGAACCTGTCCAGTGAGTAGATGCGCAGGTAGCGGGAGCGGCCGTCGGAGGTGGTGTAGGTCAGCACGGGCTTGTTCTCCGGCTGTCTGAGCTGTCCGCCCAGCTTGACCATCGCGTCGGGCACGCCGATGGTGCCCCCGCCCGGGCCCGAGCCGTTGCCCACGCCGAAGCCGAACAGCGGATCGGGCGACAGCGTCGGCAGCAGGCCGGGGACCAGGATCGCGAGCGCGATGGCCATCACGCCGATCCGCTTGCCCGAAAGCGCCAGGCGGCCCGTGTCGGGAAGCACCCCGCTGCCGGGGGTGAGCCGCGACCGCCGCACGATCACGGCACGGCCCCAGCGGCTCAGCCGTTCCCGGCCGTCCGCCACCAGCAGGCCGACGTACCCGAATGCGCCGATCACGAACGCGGGCCAGCCGATCGGATCGGTCATCACGGCCGCCGGCACGGTGAACAGGGCCAGCATCGGCAGCCCGGCCGTCGCGGCGCGGCGGAGCCGTACCGCGAGGAGATCCACGAAAATCGCGATGAGCCCGACGCCGCCCGCCGTCAGCAGGCAGACCGCGGGGTCGGCCGGCACCGGGGCGGCGTACCGCTGGATGTCGTCGAAGCCCTCGACGAGCAGGAAGAACAGCCGCAGCACCGAGTCCTTGTTGGGGATCACCCGCAGCCACGCCTGATCACCCGCGAAGGCGGCGGTGAGGTAGATCAGCAGCGCGGCCGCCATGATGTGCGACGTCACCCAGGGGGAGGAGGCCCAGTCGCGCGGGGCGAGACGGGACAGCAGCGCTCCCGTCGCCGTCGTCACCAGGACGGCGCCGGCACAGGCCCAGAACCAGGCCCCGCCCTGGAACAGCGGATAGAGCGTGATCGTGACGGCGGCCGTGGCCAGCCCGGCGGCGATGGGTAACTTCATCGGCTGATGCCCGCCCTCCTGTGCGCGGCCTCCGGCCAGACCGCCGCGAGCGACACGCCGGCGGGCAGCCGGATCGTCCGCCATCCGCCGGCGGCCAGTACGTTCTCGGCGGTCTCGCCGGCGTCCTGCCCCGTCGTCCCGGTCTCCCCCGTGACGTCCAGCAGGACCGCGATCCCGGTCACGCCGGGCTGCTTGAGCCGGGCCAGCTCCCGCGCGTCGAGGGAGTCGATCTCCCCCAGCACGGCGACGATCAGGCCGTCGCCGCCGCCCTGCCGCAGCGCCGCGATCCCGTGCTCCATCGACCGGGCCGAGCTGTGCCGTACGACCGAGAGCGCGTCGAGCAGCGACCACGAGGCGCCGGTGTCGGCCAGATGCTGCGCGCCCTGGTCGGTGATCAGGCGCAGGCCCAGTCCGTCACGTGACAGGTGCACGCCGATCGAGGCGGCGGCCGAGACCGCGACCTCGAACGACGATCGGGGGCCGTCGCCCCGGTGGGCGCATCTGCGGGTGTCCAGCAGCAGCGCGCCCCGGCTCTGCCACTGCTGCTCCTCGCGCCTGACCATCAGCTCGCCGTGCCGCGCGGTCGACCGCCAGTGGACCCGGCGCAGGTCGTCGCCCTGGCGGTACTCGCGCGGCGCCACGTCGTCGTCGCCCGCAGCGGCGACCGAGCGGGTACGGCTGTCGCCCCCGCCCGTCCACTCGCCGGACAGCCGCACCGGCGGCAGCGGCACCACCTCGGGGGTGACCACGAGGGTGTCGGTGATCGTGAACGATCTGGTCAGCTCGACCAGCCCGAACGGGTCGGCGATCCGGACCGACAGCGGGCCGATCGGGAAACGCCCCCGCAGCTCGGAGCGCACCTTGTAGTCGATCTCCCGGACGCCGTGCGGCTCCACGCGGTCGAGGACGAACCGCGGGCGGGTGGTGCCCAGCGCGTGCGGGATGTCGTCCTCCACGAGCAGCAGCCCGGTCGGCAGGCGGGTGACGTTCTCCAGCCGCAGCGTGACCGTGCCTTCGCCGCCCGCCTGGACCCGGGACGGATCGAGCCGCCTGGAGCAGGCGAGCCGATACCGGGTCCGTACCACGATCAGCGCCGCGAGCAGCGGCAGCGCGACGATCAGGACGGCCACCCGCAGCAGGTCGTGCTCCCCCAGGAGCAGGGCGCACAGCAGGGCCGCCGCCCCCGAGGCGATGAACGACCGTCCCCGGGAGGTCAGGGCCCGCAATCCGCTCACTTGGCGTCCGGCACGGGTATGTGACGCACCAGGTCGGCGACCACCTGCTCCGGCCGGCGGCGCTGTCCCTGGGCCTCGACGCTCGGCAGCAGCCGGTGCGCCAGGACGGGCACGGCCAGATCCTGCAGGTCGTCGGGGATGACGTAGTCGCGGCCGGACAGCGCGGCGTGCGCCCTGGCGCCGCGCACCAGGTGCAGGGTGGCCCGCGGCGAGGCGCCCAGCCGCAGGTCGGGCGAGTTCCTGGTGGCGGTCACCAGGTCGACGGCGTACTGCTTCACCGCAGGCGAGACGTAGACCGCGCGCACGGCCCGGATCAGCCCCAGCACCTCGGCCGTGGTCGCCACCGGCCGCAGCTCGGCCAGCGGCTGGGCGGCGCCGTGGACGTCGAGCATCTCCAGCTCGGCGGCCGGAGCGGGATAGCCCATCGCGATCTTCGCGGTGAAGCGGTCGCGCTGGGCCTCGGGCAGGGGATAGGTCCCCTCCATCTCGATCGGGTTCTGGGTCGCGATGACCATGAACGGCGGCGCGAGCTCGTAGGTGACGCCGTCCACGGTCACCTGCCGCTCCTCCATGCACTCCAGCAGCGCCGACTGCGTCTTGGGCGAGGCCCGGTTGATCTCGTCGCCCACGACGACGTTGGCGAAGACCGGTCCTGGTTTGAACTCGAACTCTCTGGTCAGTTGGTTGTACGCGCTGACTCCGGTGATGTCGCTGGGCAGGAGGTCTGGGGTGAACTGCACGCGCTTGACGGGACAGTCGATCGAGCGCCCCAGGGCCTTGGCCAGCATGGTCTTGCCGACACCGGGCACGTCTTCGATGAGGAGGTGCCCCTCCGCCAGGAGCACGGTGAGGGTGAGGCGGACGACGTCGCTCTTGCCTTCGATCACGGATTCGATCGCCCGGCCGATCCGGTGCGCGATGTCGATGTCCATGTCGATCTCGACGTCGGAGGTTGCTGCCACCGGGCCTCCATAAATGCGGGTTAAACCATACATTTTGTTTCTTGTGGTACAGACCCTATGACCCTGGAGGTTCCCGGGCGAGTTTGTCCACGTCGCACCTTCGTCTGAATCCCGTGACAAAGGCCGTGCGCTTTCCTCTCGTACGGCTTCCCCTGTACCACCGGGGCCGGCGGCCTCCGCGCGCTCCACTTCGCCCCACCCTCATTTACCTGGGAAAACGCGGAGAAAATGACACGCCGACACGGCGTGAATCAGTTGACGGTGGAGAGAAGTGGAGTATGGTGGTGCGCAGTGGAGAGCAGAGGCTGTAGTGTCGAGCGCTCCGCAAGGCGCAGGAGGTGGGTCCGGTGTTCCTCGGCACCCATCCGCTGCGCCTGGATGACAAAGGACGGCTGTTCCTGCCGGCGAAGTTTCGCGAGGAGCTGGCGGAGGGTCTTGTGATCACCAAAGGCCAGGAGCGTTGCCTCTACGTCTTCCCAGTAGAGGAGTTCCAGCGCATCACCGAGGCCCTGCGCACCGCTCCGATGACGGCCAAGGCGGTCCGCGATTACAGCCGTGTGTTCTTCGCCGGGGCGTCGGACGAGACGCCGGACAGGCAGGGGCGGATCACGATTCCGCAGGCCCTGAGGCGGTATGCGGGTTTGACACGTGACTGCACGGTGATCGGTGCGAACACCAGGCTGGAGATCTGGGACACCCAGGGGTGGGAGACCTATCTGGCCGCCCAGGAGCAGGAGTTCTCCGACCTGTCGGAGGAGGTGTTGCCCGGAATCCTTTGATCTGTTCGATCCTTTGATCGAAAGACCCGTCGTGACGTTCGGCGAGGTCTCCACCCGCTCCCACGGTGGCGGCAGCTGATGCACCTTCCCCGGTGTCAGATGTCAGGGCCGGCGATGCGGATGGGGACCTGGCCGGACGATATAAAGGGGCCGGACGATATGGGGGGCGGAAGGCGTTGTCGCAAGATCCTGGGCACCCGGGTGGTCACGTTCCGGTCATGATCGGTCGCGTTCTGGAGTTGCTCGCTCCCGCGCTGACCGGGCCGGAGCCGGTCGTCGTCGACGCCAACCTCGGCCTCGGCGGGCACGCGGAGGCGCTGCTGGCGGCCCATCCGGCCCTGCATCTGATCGGCATCGACCGCGACCCCACCGCCATCGAACGGTCCACCGCGCGGCTCGCGCCCTATTCCGAGCGGATCACCCTCGTGCGCGCCGTCTCCGACGAGCTGCCCGAGGTGCTGGCCGCGGCCGGACGGCCCCGCGTCCACGGCGCGCTGTTCGATCTCGGGGTGTCCTCTCCCCAGCTCGACGAGGCCGAGCGCGGCTTCGCGTACTCCTATGACGCGCCGCTCGACATGCGGATGGATCCCGGCCAGGAGCTGACCGCCGCCGACGTGGTGAACACATATTCGGTGGCCGAGCTCAGCCGCGTGCTGCGAGACTACGGCGAGGAAAAATTCGCGGCGCGCATCGCGAACCTCGTCGCCAAAGAGCGCGTCGAACATCCCATCATGACGACCAGACGACTTGCCGATCTTGTACGGACGGCGATACCCGCTGCGACGAGGCGCACGGGGGGGAACCCGGCCAAAAGAACGTTCCAAGCCCTGCGCATCGAGGTCAACCAGGAGCTGGCCGCCCTGGAGCGTGCCCTGCCCGCGGCCCTCGACGCGCTGGCACTCGGCGGGCGGGTGGTCGTGCTCGCCTACCACTCACTGGAGGACCGGCTCACCAAGCAGGTCCTCGCGGCGCGAACCAGGGATACCGGTCCCCCCGGGCTTCCGGTCCCGCTCGAGGCTCACCAGCCCCGGTTCCGCCTTCTGACGAGGGGAGCGGAGCTCCCGGACGACGACGAGGTCGCCGACAACCCGCGGGCGGCCTCGGCCCGTTTGCGGGCGGCAGAGAGGATCCGCCAGGGATGAGGACAGCGCAGCAGACACGACCGTCACAGCTCCAGGCACAGCTGAGGACGCAGACGAAGAGTCGGCCCAAGACACGGCCCACGCCCCGGCCGAAGATCACGCCACGGCCCGAGGGGGAACTTGGGACCATCGGCGTCAGGGCGCCACGCGCGACGACGTCGAGGGTGTCCGCAGCGGTACGTCGGGCGCCGAAGGCGCCGTTCGTCCTGCTCGTCATCGGCCTGATGTGCGGCGGCCTGGTCACCCTGCTGCTGCTCAACGTGACCCTCGCCCAGGGGACGTACAAGGAGAGGGACCTGCGGTCGAGCATCGACCAGCTGCGCGAGCAGGCGGCGCTCGAAGAGAAGCTGGCCCGCAAGGCCGAGCAGCCGGAGGCGCTGACGAGCATGGTTCCGCCCGGACTGGAGCGGGACGACTCGCCGCCGTCGTTCATCACGTCCCGGCCGGTGGACGGGACCAGGTGAATCCGGGCGGGAGCAGGCGTCCGCCGCGGCAGGGGGGCGGGGGACCGGTCGACGGTCGTCCGCCCCGGCCGCCGCGCCCGCCCGGCCCGCCCCGTACGGCGCAGCCGCCGAAATCCCAGCCTCCCAAGTCACAGCCTCCCAAGCCGCAGTCGCCGAAATCCCAGCCGCCGAAAGCACAGCCTCCCAAGCCGCAGCCGTCCCGGTCGCAGGCCCAGAAGCCGCAGCCCGGCGGACAGTCGTCCCAGGGCGCCCAGCGGGGCGCCCAGCGGAAGGAGCGGCAGGGGTCCGCCGGCGGTCCGCCCCGCGGCTCCGGAGCGGAGCGCGCGGCCGGGCCGGAGCGCGGAGCACGGCGTGCCCCCGGATGGCAGCGCGGCTCCGGGACACCGCGCGCGCCCGGACCGAAGCGCCGGTCGGCGCCGCCTCCGCCCCCGCCGCGGCCGCCCGCCACTCTGCGGCTCAGCGATCCCGCGCGGCGGCTGAACGCCGGGCTGGTCGCGATGGCGTTCGTGCTGTCCCTGCTCGCCGGGCGGCTGGTGCAGCTGCAGGGGCTGGACTCCAAGGTGCTCCAGGCGAGGGGCGCCGACCAGCGCGTGCAGCCGGAGAAGCTGCCGGCGCGGCGCGGCTCGATCACGGACATCGCGGGGCACGAGCTCGCGGTGACCGTCGAGGCCCGGGAGATCTACCTCGATCCCAAGGAGGTCGACCCCGCCAAGCGGGACCAGGTCGCCACCACCCTCGCCACCGAGCTGAACCGCCCGAAAGAGGAGATCGACGCCAAACTGGCCAAGACGACCTCGCGGTACGCGGTGGTCGCCCGAGGTGTCGACCCGCTGCGCGCCAAGAAGATCATGAGCTACGGGTTCAGGGGGGTGGGCGCCAAGCGGACCTACCACCGGGACTACCCGGGCGGCAGTCTCGCGGGCGGCATCATCGGGTTCGTCGGCGTCGACGGGTACGGCCTGGCCGGGCTGGAGAGCGCCTACGACGAGGTGCTGGCGGGCCGTGACGGCGAGCAGACCTTCGAGCTCGGCGGGGAGCGGCAGCGGATCCCGCTGACCCGCAGCACCCGGCAGGAGCCGGTGCCCGGCCGCGACGTCCGGCTGACCATCGACAGGGACGTCCAGTGGGCCGCGCAGGAGGCGATCGCCGAACAGGTGAAGGCCTCTCGGGCGAGCAGCGGCAGCGTGATCGTCATCGACGTGCGCACCGGCCAGATCGTGGCCATGGCCAACGCGCCCGAGGTCGACCTCGAGCACTGGCAGGACAGCACGCCGCAGGATCGGCGCAACCGGTCGGTGGCGGAGGTGTTCGAGCCCGGCAGCACCAACAAGGTGATCGCGGCCGCGGCGGCGATCGAGTCGGGCGCGGTCCGGTCCGACACCGTGTTCCGCGTGCCCGACCGCATCCAGTGCGCCGACAGGCAGCTCAAGGACGCGCACCCGCACCCGCCCGAGCGGCTCACCTTCGCCGGGATCATCGCGGAGTCGAGCAACGTCGGCACGATCATGGCGGCGGAGCGGATCAGCAGCCAGCGGCTGTACGAGATGTTCCGGGCCTTCGGGTTCGGCGCCAAGAGCGGCGTCGGCCTTCCGGGTGAGGAGGCCGGCCTGCTGCCGGACTGGCAGAGCTGGTCCGGCAGCCAGCGCTGCACGATCGCCTACGGACAGGGCATCTCGGTCACCGCGCTGCAGATCGCCAGTGTCTACCAGACGATCGCCAACGGCGGGGTGCGGATCACCCCCTCGATCGTCGCGGGCACCACCGACGAGCACGGCAAGTTCGTGCCCGCCCCGGCGCCGAAGCGGACCCGGGTGATCAGCGAGCGCACCGCCCGGGACATCTCGCTCATGCTGGAGGCCGCCGTCGGGCTCGACGGCACGGGAACGGAGGCGGCGATCCCCGGCTACCGGGTCGCGGGCAAGACCGGCACCGCGATGCGATATGACCAAGAATGCGGGGGATACTGCGGGTATACGGCGACGTTCGTCGGCTTCACACCGGCGGACCAGCCGCGGCTGATGGCCCTCGCCGTCATCCAGGATCCGAAGAAAGGTCACTACGGCGGCACCGTGGCCGCCCCCGTGTTCAGGGATGTCATGACATTCGCGTTGAAGACCAGGAAGATCCCTCCGACGGGTACGAAGACGCCCGACGTCGTCCTCCGTGCCGGTCGGTAAGGGGTACGCTCTCGCCGTGCGTCCCCCGTCCTCGATGCGTCCCACCGCCGTGGCGGCCCGCCCGCTGTCCGGGCTCGCGGCCCTGCTCGGCGTGGCCGGCGCCGTGCCCTCTCCCGGAGCCAGAGCGGTCCGCGGGACGGTCACCGGCGTCTCGATCGACTCCCGCCGCGTCCGGCGCGGCGACCTCTACGTGGCGCTGCCCGGGAGCTCCTCGCACGGCGCCGATTTCGCCGCCGACGCGCTCGCCTCCGGCGCGGCGGCGATCCTCACCGATCCCGCGGGTCGCGACCGCGCGGCCGCGACCGGCCTGCCCGTGCTCGTGGTGCCCGACCCGCGCGCGCTGCTCGGGCAGGTCGCCGGATGGGTGTACGGCAGGGCGGCCGACGGCATGACGGTCATCGGCGTCACCGGCACCAGCGGCAAGTCGACCACCAGCTACCTGCTGGAGGCCGGACTGCGCGCGGCGGGCCACCGGACCGGCCTGGTCGGCGGCGTGGAGATCCGCGCGGGCGAGCTGCGGCTGACTCCCGAGCTCACAACTCCGGAGGCGAGCGACCTGCAGGCGCTGTTCGCGCTGATGCGCGAGCAGGGGGTCACGGCCGCCGCCATGGAGGTCTCGAGCCACGCCCTCGTCAAGGGCCGGGTGGACGGCATCTCCTACGATGTGGCGATCTTCACCAACCTGTCGCAGGACCATCTGGACTTCCATCGCGACCTGGACGACTACTTCGCCGCCAAGAGGCGCCTTTTCACCCCCGAGTTCTCCCGCGTCGGCGTGGTGAACGTCGACGACGCCCACGGCCGCGAGCTGACCGGCCTCGCCAAGATCCCGATCACCACGTTCTCGGCTGCCGGGGCCCCGGAGGCCGACTGGCGGGCCGCCGACGTACGCCTGGGGACCGACGGCAGCTCCTTCCGCGTGGTCGGCCCCGGCGGGGTCGAGGTGGACGCCACCGTGGCCATGCCCGGGCCGTTCAACGTCGCCAACGCGCTCGGCGCGCTGGTCGCGCTGGTGGAGGCGGGGATCCCGCCGCAGACCGCGATGTCCGGCATCGCGATGTTCGGCGGCGTACCCGGCCGCATGGAGCGGGTGCCGGGGCCAGGGGACCTCCAGGTGATCGTCGACTACGCTCACAAGCCGGGGGCGGTCGAGTCGGTCCTGCGCTCGCTGCGCGCCGTGCTCGGAGCAGGAGCGGGGCCGGAGGCACGGGCACGCGGCCGGCTCACGATCGTGCTCGGGTGCGGCGGTGATCGAGACCGCGGCAAGCGGCCGATGATGGGCGAGGCCGCCGCCCGGCTCGCCGATGTGGCGATCCTCACCAGTGACAACCCGCGCAGCGAGGATCCCCTCGCGATCCTGGCCGCGATGCTGGAGGGGGCGCTGCGGGTGCCGCCGGACGAGCGGGCCCACGTGATCATGGAGCCGGACCGGGAGGCGGCCATCGACCTGGCGATTTCCGGTGCCGCGCCCGGAGATGTGGTAGTTGTGGCGGGCAAGGGGCACGAGCAGGGCCAGTACGTCGGGGGCAGGGTCATCCCCTTCGACGATCGTGACGTGGCCGCGCGGGCCATCACGCGGGCCATCGCACGGAGAGAGAGCAGGAAAGACGCATGATCCCGTTGCCGCTGGCCCGGGTGGCCGAGATCACCTCGGGCGCGCTGAACGGCATGGCAGACCCCGGGACCGTGGTCCGGGGACCCGTCGTGATCGACTCGCGGGCCGCCGAGCCGGGCTCGCTGTTCGCGGCGATCAAGGGCGAGCGGGCCGACGGGCACGACTTCGCCGGGCAGGCGTGCGCGGCCGGAGCGGTCGCGGTGCTCGCGTCCCACCCGGTGGAGGCCCCCGCCGTGATCGTGAGCGACGTGGTGGCCGCCCTCGCCGACCTCGCCGCCGCCGTCGTGGCCGAGCTGAACGGGGCGGCGAAGCCCGGCGGGCCCGGTGTCACGGTGGCCGGGGTGACCGGATCGCAGGGGAAGACCACGACCAAGGATCTGCTGGCCGCCCTCGCCGCCCGGATCGGGCCGACCATCGCGCCGGTCGGGTCGTACAACAACGAGATCGGCCACCCGCTGACCGTGCTCAAGGCCGGCGCGGAGACCCGGTTCATGGTCCTGGAGCTCAGCGCGCGCAACGTGGGCCACATCGCCTACCTGGCGAGGATCGCCCCGCCCCGGATCGGGGTGGTGCTCAACGTGGGCGCGGCCCATCTCGGGGTGTTCGGGAGCCGCGAGGCGATCGCGCAGGCCAAGGGCGAGCTGGTCGAGGCGCTGCCCGACGACGGCGTGGCCGTGCTGAACGCCGACGACCCCCTCGTCAGCGCGATGGCGGACCGGACGAGCGCCAGGGTGAGCTATTTCGGCCGCTCGCGGCGCGCGCACGTGCGCGCCGAGGGAGAGACGCTCGACGGGCGCGGCCGGGCCTCGTTCACGCTGCGCACGCCGACCGGGTCCGCGCCGGTGCGGCTGCGACTGCACGGCGCGCACGCCGTCGACAACGCGCTCGCCGCCGCCGCTGCGGCGTACGAGCTGGGGCTCCCGGTGGCGACGATCGCCGAGGAGCTGTCGCTGGCCGAGCCGCGCAGCCGCTGGCGCATGGAGGTCACCGACCGGGCCGACGGCGTCACCGTGATCAACGACGCGTACAACGCCAGCCCGGACTCGGTCCGCGCGGCCTTCGCCGCCCTGGCCGCCATCGGCTCGGGACGGCGGCGGTTCGCCGTGATCGCCGCCATGCGGGAGCTCGGCGAGTACGGCGCGACGCTGAACGAGGAGTTCGGCCGGCTCGCCGCCGAGGCGGGCCTCGCCGGTCTGATCGTGGTGGGGGAGGACGCCGAGCCGGTGCTGGCCGGCGCGCGGGCGGCGGGCCCGGGCGCGCGCCATGCCCCCGACGCTGCGGCGGCCGGGACGGAGCTGGCCGGTGTGCTGGCACCGGGCGACGTCGTGCTGGTGAAGGGGCCGCGTGCGGCCGGGCTCGAACGGGTCGCAGCGGCGATCCTCGGAGGTGAAGCGCGGTGAGGAACATCCTCATCGCGGCGGCGGTCTCGCTGCTGCTCTCCATGGTCGGCACGCCGCTCGCGATCCGGCTGTTCGCCCGGCGCGGCTACGGTCAGAACATCCGGGAGGAGGGGCCCTCAGGTCACTACGACAAGAAGGGCACCCCGACCATGGGCGGCACGGTGATCGTCATCGCCGCGCTGATCGGCTACTTCACCGCGCATCTGACGAGCATGCTGTCGCTCAACACCGACCCGCCGACGGCCTCGGGACTGCTGGTGCTGTTCCTGATGACCGGCCTGGCCGTGGTCGGCTTCCTCGACGACTTCATCAAGATCTACAAGCAGCGGAGCCTGGGCCTGCGCAGCGGCGCCAAGGCCGCCGGGCAGCTCGTGGTGGGCGCGATCTTCGCGGTGCTGGTGCTGCGGTTCCCCAACGCCTACGCCGTCACGCCGGCCGAGACGCGGCTGTCGTTCCTGCGGGACTTCGGGCCGTCGATCGGCGTCATCGGCTTCATGATCTGGGTGCTGTTCTTCATCGTGGGCTTCTCCAACGCGGTGAACCTGACCGATGGACTGGACGGCCTGGCCTCGGGCGCCACCTGCCTGGTCCTCGCGGCGTACGTGCTGATCGGCAACTGGCAGCTGCGCAACAGCTGCGCGACGGTCGGCTTCGGGCCGAACTGCTACTGGGTGCGAGATCCGCTGGATCTCGCCGTGGTCGCGGCCGCGGTGCTCGGCGCCTGCCTGGGATTCCTGTGGTGGAACGCCCCGCCCGCCAAGATCTTCATGGGGGACACCGGCTCGCTGGCGCTGGGCGGTGTGATCGCCGGCCTCGCCTTCACCACCCGCACCCAGCTCCTGCTGGTCATCCTGGGCGGGCTGTTCGCCATCATCACGATGTCGGTGATCATCCAGGTCGGCTTCTTCAAGATGACCAGGAAACGGGTGTTCCGGATGGCCCCCCTCCAGCACCACTTCGAGCTGTCCGGATGGGCCGAGACCACCATCGTGGTGCGGTTCTGGCTGATCGCGGCGCTGTGCGTGGCCGGCGGCCTCGGCCTCTTCTACCTGGAATGGGTGCCCAAGTAGTGAGCGTCGTCGTCGCAGGTCTGGGGATCTCCGGCACGGCCGCGGCGCGGGCGCTGGCCCGCCGCGGCGAGCATGTCGTCGTCCTGGAGTCGGCCGAGGGCGAACGGCAGCTGGCCGCGGCCGCCGAGCTCGCCCCGCTCGGCGTGGAGGTGAGGTTCGGCGAGCAGGACGACCTGCCGGAGGGCACGTCGCTGGTCGTCGTCTCGCCCGGCTTGCGCCCCGATCATCCGCTGGCGGCCGCCGCGCATCGCGCCGGGATCGAGGTGATCGGCGAGGTGGAGCTGGCCTGGCGGCTGCGCGACGGCGCGGGCGGGGCCCCCTGGCTGGCGATCACCGGTACCAACGGCAAGACCACCGTCGTCCGGATGCTGACCGCGATGCTCACGGCCGCCGGGCATCGGGCGCTCGCCGTCGGCAACGTCGGCGTGCCGATCGTGGCGGCGGTGGACGGAGACAGGGCGGCGGGCGGAGAGCCGGCGGCGGAGCGCGGGGCCGGGCCGTACGACGTGCTTGCCGTCGAGCTGTCGAGCTTCCAGCTCCACTGGTCGGGGAGCCTCGCGCCGCTCGCGGCCGTCGTGCTGAACGTCGCCCCCGACCACCTCGACTGGCACGGCTCCATCGAGGAGTACGCGGCGGCCAAGGCGCGGATCTACGCGGACGCCCGGATCGTGATCTACAACGCCGACGACGAGTGGTCGACCACGCTGGCCGCGCCCTATCGAGGGGTGGGCTTCACGCTCGGCGTGCCGCGTCCCGGGCAGCTCGGCGTCGTGGAGGACCTCCTGGTCGACCGGGCGTTCACGGCCGACCCCGCCCACGAGGCCGCCGAGCTGGCGAGCCTGGCCGACGTGCGGCCGTTCGCGCCGCACAACGTCGCCAACGCGCTGGCCGCCGCCGCGCTCGCCCGGGCCTACGGCGTGCCGCCGGAGGCCGTACGGCGCGGCCTGGCGGAGTTCGTCCCCGATCCGCACCGGATCGCCCACGTGGCGACCGTGCGCGGGGTCGACTACGTCGACGACTCCAAGGCCACCAACCCGCACGCCGCCGCCGCCTCGCTGGCGGCCTACCGGTCCATCGTGTGGATCGCCGGCGGCCTGCTCAAGGGAGCGGAGGTCGACGAGCTCGTACGGCAGGCCGCCCCGCGCCTGCGCGGCGCCGTACTGCTGGGCGCCGATCGCGACCGTGTGCGCGAGGCGTTGGCGCGACACGCGCCGGATGTCCCCGTGGTCGACGTGTCCGGGCAGGACACTGGGGTGATGGACCGCGTCGTGACCGAGGCAGCCGCCCTCGCCGCCCCCGGCGACACCGTGCTGCTGGCCCCCGCCGGGGCGTCGCTGGACATGTTCACGAGCTACGGGGCGCGTGGGGAGGCCTTCACCGCCGCGGTGCACCGCCTGGCGGAACGATGACCGCGGCGGAGACGGGAGCAGAGCCTCGGGCGGACGGCCGTTCCGGGGACCGCTCCGAGGGGCGGCTCGCCGCGCTGCGTGAGCTGCTGAACCGTCCGCTGGTGTCGTACTACCTGGTGCTCGGGTGCAGCGCGCTGCTGCTCGCGCTCGGCCTGATGATGGTGCTGTCCGCCTCCAGCATCGAGGCGCTGCAGGAGACCGGCAGCCCGTTCTACTGGTTCATCAAGCAGTCGACCTCGGTGGCGATCGGCATCCCGGTGATGTGGATCTGCTCCCGGCTGCCGCAGCGGTTCTTCCGGCTGGCCGGCAACCCGCTGATGGGCGTCTCGATCCTCGGCCTGGTCATGGTGATCTTCATCGGTCAGGAGGTGCTGGGCGCGCAGCGGTGGATCTCCATCGGGCCGTTCTCGGTCCAGCCCTCGGAGCCGGCCAAGCTCGCCCTGGTGCTGTGGGGGGCCGACATCCTGGCCCGGCGGGCCCGGGGCGGCCGGATCGAGTGGCGGCACCTGCTGATCCCGCTGATGCCCGGACTCGCGCTGCTCGCGGTGCTGGTGCTGATCGGCCGCGACCTCGGCACGACGCTCGTGCTCATGATGATCTTCCTGGCGCTGCTGTGGGTGGTCGGGGCGCCCCTGCGCCTGTTCGGCGGGATCCTCGCGCTGCTCGCGCTCGCCGCCGCTATGATGATCGTCGTCACGCCCTGGCGGATGGAGCGCCTGGCGGGCTTCATCAACCCATGGGAGCACGCCCAGGACGAGGGGTTCCAGGCCGTCCAGGGGCTGATAGCGATCGGCTCGGGCGGTTGGTTCGGTCTCGGCCTGGGCGCGAGCCGCCAGAAATGGGGCCATGTGCCGCACGCGGAGAGCGACTTCATCTTCTCGATCCTGGGCGAGGAGCTCGGCCTGATGGGCACCCTCGTGGTGGTCGCGCTGTTCGGCCTGCTCGGCTATGCCGGGCTGCGCATCGCCTCGCGGGTGAACGACCCGTTCATCCGGCTGTGCTCGGCGGCCGTCGTCGCGTGGATCGCCGGACAGGCGATCGTCAACATGGGCGCGGTGATCGGAGTCCTGCCCATCACGGGCATCCCGCTGCCGCTGGTCTCGTACGGCGGGTCCGCGCTGTTGCCGACGCTCGCCGCCCTTGGCATGTTGTTGTCGTTCGCCAAACGGGAGCCCGGGGCGGCGGCGGCCCTGGCCGCACGTGGACCCGGACTCGCCGCCCGGGCTCTAAGCTGGCTTGGCCTGGGTGGCCGCCCGAGGCGTGAGATGACGCGGAACAGAGGAGTGACATGAGGGTGGTCCTCGCCGGCGGCGGGACGGCCGGCCATATCGAACCCGCGCTCGCGCTGGCGGACGCGCTGCGCCGGCAGGATCCGGCGATCGGGATCACCTGCCTCGGCACGGAGCGCGGCCTGGAGACCCGGCTGGTGCCGGAACGCGGCTATGAACTGGCGCTGGTGCCCGCGGTGCCGCTGCCGCGCTCGCTCACGCCGAAGCTCCTCACCGTGCCCGGACGGCTCGCCGGGGCGATCGGCACGGCGGCCGGCATCCTCGACCGCGTCGGCGCCGACGTGCTGGTCGGCTTCGGCGGCTACGTCGCGACGCCCGCCTACCTCGCGGCGCGGCGGCGCGGCGTCCCGATCGTCGTGCACGAGGCCAACCCCCGCCCCGGCCTGGCCAACCGGCTCGGCGCCCGGCTGACCGACCACGTTTTCACCGGCCATCCGGACACCCCGCTGCAGAACGCGCAGTACATCGGCATCCCGCTGCGCCGCCAGATCGCCGGGATGGACCGGCTGTCGCTCGGCGACAAGGCCAGGTCGTACTTCGGGCTGGAGTCCGACCGGGTGACGCTGCTCGTGTTCGGCGGATCGCAGGGCGCCCGCTCGATCAACCAGGCCGCCCTGGCGGCCGCGCCCCGGCTGCGGGCCGCCGGCATCCAGGTGCTGCACGTGGTCGGGCCGAAGAACACGATCGAGGTGGAGCCCCCGCCGGGCGACCCGCAGTACGTGATCCTTCCGTACATCGACCGCATGGACCTGGCCTACGCCGCCGCAGACCTCGTGCTGTGCCGCAGCGGCGCGATCACCTGCGCCGAGCTCACCGCCGTCGGACTGCCCGCGGCGTACGTGCCGCTGCCGCACGGCAACGGCGAGCAGCGCCTCAACGCCCAGCCCATCGTGCAGGCGGGCGGCGGGATCATGATCGACGACGCGGACCTCTCCGCCGAGTGGATCATCCAGACGCTGCTGCCCATTCTGAACGACCCCGAGCGTGTCGTGGCGATGTCCGAGGCGGCCTCCCGCATGGGCCGCGCGGACGCCGACGCGACGCTCGCCAGTAAGGTTCTGGAGATCGTTTCCCGATGAGTCTCGTCAAGCTCGTGGACCCCGTGCCGGCTGCTGATCTGGGGCGGGTGCACTTCATCGGCATCGGCGGCGCCGGGATGTCGGGCATAGCCCGGATCCTGCTCAAGCGCGGGGTCCCCGTGTCGGGCAGCGACGCCCGGGTCTCCGACATGCTCGACGAACTCCGCGGGCTGGGCGCCGACATCCACGTCGGCCACGCCGCCTCCCACGTCAAGAACGCGGACACGGTCGTCGTGTCGACCGCGATCCGCGACTCCAACCCGGAGCTGGGGGAGGCGCTGCGCCGGAACCTGCGGGTCATCCCGCGCGCCGCCGCGCTCGCCGCCGTGATGGCGGGCCGGACCGGCATCGCCGTCGCGGGGACGCACGGCAAGACCACGACCAGCTCGATGCTCGCCGTGGCGCTGCAGAAATGCGGTGAGGATCCGTCCTACTGCGTGGGCGGCCGGCTCGTCACCACCGGCCTCGGCGCGGACGACGGGACCGGCGAGGTCTTCGTGGCCGAGGCGGACGAGAGCGACGGCTCGTTCCTCATGCTGACGCCGGAGATCGCGATCGTGACCAACGTCGAGGCCGACCATCTCGACAACTACGGCGACCCGCAGGCCGTGCACGAGAGCTTCACCCGCTTCGTCGAACGCGTCGGCGCCATGCTGGTGATCTGCGCGGACGACCCGGGCGCTGCGGCGCTTGCGCCCCTCGCCCGGGCGCGCGGCCTGGAGGTCGTGACGTACGGCGAGGCCCCGGACGCGGACTTCCGCGCCGTCGAGATCACCCCGCGCGGCCTGGAGGTCGAATTCCACGTGGCCGGGCACGGCGGCGTCCGCCTGGCCGTGCCGGGACGGCACAACGCCGTGAACGCCACCGCGGTGATCGCCGTGGCGCTCCGCCTCGGCCTGCCGTTCGACGACGTCAGGGAGGGCCTGGCCGCCTTCACCGGGGCGAAGCGGCGGTTCGAGGCCAAGGGCGAGGCGGGGGGCGTGTCCGTGTACGACAGCTACGCCCATCATCCGACCGAGCTCACCGCCGACCTGCGCGCCGCCCGTGACGTGGTCGCCGGCGCCGGACGCGTGATCGCGGTCTTCCAGCCCCACCTCTACTCGCGCACCAGGTTCTTCGCCGCCGAGTTCGGCACCGCGCTCGGCCTCGCCGACGAGGTCGTCGTGCTCGACGTGTACGGCGCGCGGGAGGATCCGGAGCCCGGGGTCTCGGGCGCGCTGGTCGCGGGCAAGGTGCCGCTGCCCACGGAACGGGTGGTGTACGCGCCCGACCGTGCGTCGGTGCCCGCCCTCGTGGCCGGCCGGGCCCGCCCCGGCGACATCGTGCTCACCATGGGCGCGGGCGACGTCACGGATCTCGGCCCCCGCATCGTCGCGGAGCTGTCGGCCAGGTGACCTTTCTCACGCCGGCCTTCCTCAAGGGAAGCAGGACCGTCCGGCGTACGGCCCTGGCGGTCCTGCTCATGGCCGCGGTCGTGGGCGCGGCCACCTGGGTGGTGTTCCACTCGCCGGTGCTGGGCGTGCGGCAGGTCGAGATCATCGGCAACACCGTGGTGTCCGCGCAGACGCTGCGCGCGGCCGCCGCCGTGCGCGCCGGCACTCCGCTGGCGACCGTGGACGTCGACGAGGTGGGGAGCCGGGTGCGCGCCGTGACCGAGGTGGAGTCGGCGCGGGTGGAGCGGGAGTGGCCGGGAACGCTACTGATCACCGTGGTCGAGCGCACCCCGGTGGCCGTCGTGCCCGTGGCCGAGCCGGCGGCGCATGGGACGGCGGCGGATGAGCGGCCCGCCGACGGCTCGGCGGCGAACGGGAGTGCAACGAACGAGGCGAGGGCGAGCGAGGTGTACGCGATCGTGGACCGCTTCGGGGTGATCCTGGATCGGGTGGCCGTGGCCCCGCCGCGGTTTCCGGTGCTGCGGGTGCAGCGGCCCGATCCCGGCGATCCGGCGCTGCGCGCCGCGCTCGCCGTACTGGAGGCCCTGCCGGACGACCTGCGGGTGAACGAGGTCCGCGTGCCGTCCGTCCGGTCCATCACGTTGAAGCTCGCCGACGGCCGGACCGTCCTTTGGGGCGACGCCGGGCGGGCGGCGGAGAAGGGCCGCGCCCTCGCCGCCGCGCTGGCGGAACCGGGGACGTTCTACGACGTGACCAGCCCCCGGGTGGTGACGATCAAGTGAGAAATCTCACGGGAGGGAACGGGTCGGCTCGCGACACGCCGGACGACCTTCCGGCGCGGTGAGTTGACCCTGAGGGATCGGCAACCCTACTGTCCGTATCAATCCTCAGGTTGACATAACTCTAAATCTCAACTTGAGGGTGAGAGTTGAAGACAGCGCGGGCCTGGCCCGTGTGGAACGCAAACGAGCGGAAAGGCCCCTCGTCGTGGCAGCACCGCAGAACTACCTCGCGGTCATCAAGGTCGTAGGCATCGGCGGCGGCGGAGTCAACGCCGTCAACCGGATGATCGAGGAGGGACTCAAGGGCGTCGAGTTCATCGCCATCAACACTGACGCCCAGGCGCTGCTGATGAGTGACGCCGATGTGAAGCTCGATGTCGGGCGTGAGCTCACCAGGGGCCTGGGCGCCGGAGCCAACCCCGAGGTGGGCCGCAAGGCGGCCGAGGACCACCGAGAGGAGATCGAGGAGGTCCTCAAGGGCGCCGACATGGTGTTCGTCACAGCGGGAGAGGGCGGTGGCACGGGCACGGGCGGCGCGCCCGTCGTGGCCCAGATCGCCCGCTCGCTGGGCGCGCTGACCATCGGTGTGGTGACCCGGCCCTTCAGCTTCGAGGGCAAGCGCCGGGCCATGCAGGCCGAGGCGGGCATCGAGACCCTCCGCGAGGAGGTGGACACGCTGATAGTGATTCCGAACGACCGCCTGCTGTCGATCTCGGACCGGCAGGTCAGCGTGCTCGACGCCTTCAAGGCCGCCGACCAGGTGCTGCTCTCCGGTGTCCAGGGCATCACCGACCTGATCACCACGCCCGGCCTCATCAACCTCGACTTCGCCGACGTGAAGTCCGTCATGTCCGGCGCCGGGTCGGCCCTCATGGGCATAGGGCACGCGCGAGGTGACGACCGGTCGGTCGCCGCGGCCGAGATGGCCGTGTCCAGCCCGCTGCTGGAGGCCAGCATCGACGGCGCGCACGGCGTCCTGCTGTCCATCGCCGGCGGCTCCGACCTCGGCCTCTTCGAGATCAACGAGGCGGCCCAGCTCGTCTCCAACGCGGCCGCGGCGGACGCCAACATCATCTTCGGTACGGTCATCGACGACGCGCTCGGCGACGAGGTACGGGTGACCGTGATCGCCGCCGGGTTCGACGAGCCGGCCCCGGCCAAGCCGGCGGTCACACCGCTGTCCCGGCCCCAGCAGTCCCGTCCCGCCTCGCCGCCGCCGGCCGCCCCGCCCGCGCCGCCGGCCTCCCGGCCGACTCTGGCGGCCGCCCCCGCGCCCGCTCCGGCTCCCGCGCCGCCACCGGTGGCCCCGGCGCCGCCGGCTCCCGCGCCGAAGCCGGAGCCTGAGCCGCAGGTCGAGCAGATGCCATCGAGCGGGGCGTCCACCGGCGCCGGGACCGCTGCGAGCGCCGGCTCCGCTCCGGGGAACACCGGTCCGGGCGGCGCGGGTTCCGCGAACACCGGGAACACCGGCCCGCTGTCGATCCCGCGGCCCGCGCCCGAGCCGCCGACTCCGATCACCTCCCGGGTCAACCGGCCGGGCCCCCGGGTCCCGGTGGTGTTCGAGGAGCAGGAGGAGGAGCTCGACGTGCCGGATTTCCTCAAGTGAGTCTCGCGTGAGACGAGAGGAGATCAAGGCGGGTCTGGCCGAGGTCGAACGGCGGATCGAGGAGGCGTGCCGGGCCGCCGGCCGGCACCGGTCGGAGATCACGCTGATCGCGGTGACCAAGACCTATCCCGCCTCGGACGTACGGATCCTGAACGAGCTCGGCGTCCGCGACATCGGGGAGAACCGGGACCAGGAGGCGGCCGCCAAGGCGGCCGAATGCGCCGATCTCGATCTGACCTGGCATTTCATCGGTCAGTTACAGACGAACAAGGTCCGCTCTGTCGTGTCCTACGCCGACGTGATCCACTCCGTGGACCGGCCCCGGCTGGTGACGGCACTCGCCCGTGAGGCCGTCCGGGCCGGACGGGAGATCGACTGCCTCGTCCAGGTCACGCTGGACTCCGTCGCCGGCCGGGGCGGGGTCGGGCCGGAGGAGGCCCGGGCGCTCGCCGCCGGCATCGCGTCCGCCGAGGGCCTGCGCCTGCGCGGGGTGATGGCCGTCGCCCCGCTCGGCGGGGACCCCGCCGAGGCGTTCGCCCGGCTGCGCGAGATAGCGGAGACCATCCGCAAGGAGCACCCCGGGGCGGACGTCCTCTCGGCGGGGATGAGCGGGGATCTCGCCCCGGCGATCGCGCACGGCGCGACACATGTGCGGGTCGGTACGGCGTTGCTCGGCCGTAGAAAGGCCATCGTCGGGTAATGTCCCCCAAGCGGACCTTGGTGTCCCAATAGGGACCTTGAAGGCACCAGATAAGCGGGAGGACGACGAGCGATGGCCGGCGCGATGCGCAAGATGGCGGTCTACCTCGGTCTCGTGGAGGACGACCGCTACGAAGACAGGTACGCGGCCGAGTACGGCCCCGACGAGGACTACGCGGACGAGGACTACGACTCGTCGCGCCGCGAGGACACCACTGAGACGGCCGTCCCGGCGCCTCGTTCCTCGACGCCGGTCCTGGAGCGCCGTACGACCGACCTGGCGCGCATCACGACCCTGCATCCGCGCACGTACAACGAGGCGCGCACCATCGGCGAGCACTTCCGGGAGGGCACGCCGGTCATCATGAATCTGACGGAGATGGTTGACAGCGACGCGAAGCGGCTCGTCGATTTCGCGGCGGGTCTCGTCTTTGGCCTACACGGCAGCATCGAACGTGTTACGAACAAGGTGTTCCTGTTGTCTCCCGCCAACGTCGAGGTGACCGCCGAGGACAAGGCCAGAATCGCGGAACGCGGCTTCTTCAATCAGAGCTAGAGTTCCATCATGAACAGTGACCAGATGGAGGCGGGGCCGGGCCGTGGGGATCATTAGAGAACTCGTGGTCTTCGCCCTCTACATCTTTCTGCTTCTGCTGATCGGCAGAATGATCATAGATACGGTGCAGGCGTTCGCCCGCAACTGGCATCCCTCCGGGGTGGTGTTGGTGCTGGCAGAGGTCATATACACCGTGACCGACCCTCCTCTCAGGTTCCTCCGCCGTTTCATTCCGCCCCTCAGGTTGGGTACGGTGGCCTTTGACCTGAGCTTCACAGTGCTGTTCATTGTGATCTTGGTCTTGATCCAAGTCGTGTAGCGCTTCGTTGATCGGGTGCCGTTCGACCGGACAGAGACTCCAAGCGCGCCAAGGAGACCCAAAATGCCGTTGACGCCCGCTGATGTGCGGAACAAGCAGTTCAGTACCACCAGGCTCAGGCCGGGGTACGACGAAGAGGAGGTCGATGCCTTCCTCGACGAGGTCGAGGCCGAGCTCGACCGTCTCATTCAGGAGAACGAGGAGCTCCGTGCGAAGCTGACCGAGTGCCTGCGGGGCAAAGTCCCGGGAGGCATGGGCATGGCGGGTTCACCGCAGATGGCCCCGGCCCCGGTCTCCGAACCCAAGCCGGAGATGATGGTCCCCCAGCCGGAGCCCATGAAAGCCCCCGAGCCTCCCCGCCCGGAGCCGGTCCCCGTCGGTATGGGCATGCCTCCCGCTGAGGACAACATGGACACCGCGGCCCGTGTGCTGGCCCTCGCCCAGCAGACGGCCGACCAGGCCATCGCGGACGCGCGGCGCGAAGCGGACGAGACGGTGACCCGCGCGCGGCGCGAGGCCGACGACATCCTCGGCAAGGCCCGCCGCCAGGCTGAGCAGATCATCGGCGACGCCCGTGCCCGGGCGGAGACGCTGGAGCGTGACGCGCAGGAGCGGCACCGACAGGCCATGGGCACGCTGGTGCAGACCCGCGACGAGCTCGAGCGCAAGGTCGAGGAGCTGCGCAGCTTCGAGCGCGAGTACCGCAGCCGCCTCAAGCTGTACCTGGAGAACCAGCTCGCCGAGCTGAACGTCTCGGCCGAGGGCAGCGGCGGGTTCCCGATCGTCAGCGGCGCACCCGCGATGGCCCACGCGGTCGCTCCGGGTCCCCAGCCGATGGCGGGCGGTCCGAACCCCTTCGCGCAGGAGGCCCCCCAGCACTCCGGCGGCTTCCCGGGCGCCGACGGCCCGCACAACGACCGTCGGTAAGGTTCGCGCCCCCCTTCCCCGACCGCGAACCCGGTAACTCGGAGTCCCCCCGTGATCCTCATCAGTGCCGCTCTGGTTCTCGCCGCCATCGTCCTGCTCATCGCGGGCGTGGTGCTGGCGAAACCGTTTCTCGTGATGTGGTCGATCGTGATCAGCGTGCTGTCCGCGGTCTGCCTGTTGATCGGGGCTCTGCTGAGGCGCCACGAGCTGTTCCCCGCAGGCGGGCGTGCCGCCGTCGGGCCTGTCAACACCCCCCAGGGTCCCTCCGTTCCCCCTCAGTTCCCGAACGCCGTCGCGCACACCGGCGCCATGCCGGTCGGTGCGATGCTCGGTGGGACGCCTGGGCAGCTCCCTCATCACGGGGCGGTCGCCATTCCACCCTCGGCGCCGGTCCCCGCCCCGGTCACCATGCCGGTGGCCGCGCCGGTCACCCGCCCGCCGGTCCCGGCGGCGCGCGGGTTGGGCTCCGACTCGATCGTGCTGGTGATCCCCGGCCGCAGGCGGTTCCATCTGCCGAACTGCCGCCAGCTCGCGGGACGCGAGGTCGAGGAGCTCACCGTCGAGGAAGCCCGCGAGGAGGGCTTCACCCCATGCACCACGTGCCAGGCCGAAGGCCACAGGAGCCCGGAGGCGGCTGAGACCGCCGAGAGTCCGATGGTCGGGCCGATGCCCGAGACCGCCGGACATCCGGAGCGCGGAAAGACCCCGGACGGCCGAGCCGCTCGGGATGACCACAAGACTTCACAGCGCGTTGACGGCCCGGCGGGCGAGACCGTCGACACCGCCCCGGAGGCCGAGGCCCCGGAGAGCGCCGCGCGTACGGCGGACCCCGGTGGTACGGACGACCCCGGCGGCCCGCAGCGGCCCGGTGATACCGGCGAGCCCGGCGGTACGGACAAGTCCGGCGACGTCGGCAGGTCCGGTGGCGCAGACCGGTCCGCCGCGAACGAGCCCGGTAACACGGCAAAGCCCGACGACACGGCCAAGCCCGGTAACTCAGCCAAGCCCGGCGGAGCCGACGTTCCCACCAAGGACCCCGAGAGCACCGTCGGTTCGGATGCTGATGAGCCGGATCCCGCCGACACCGCCGAGTTCCCGGCGGTGGTGACCAAGCCGGCCGGATCGGTCGATCGGTCGTCGACGGCGGCCAAGACCACTCCGGCGGAGACCTCCGCGAAGACCCCGGCTTCCCCCGAGCCCAAGGCCTCCGCCGCAGCCGAACCCATCGACTGGTTCAAGCGGCCCGGCCCCGCCTCAGCGGGGAACGCCGCCACAGAGCCGGTGGAGCCGGCCGAGACCGCGGAAGCCGGGCGCGCCGGCCTCCCGGCCCCGGCAGGCTCCACCTCTACTTCACCTTCGGCGTCGACCGCCTCGACCTTCGCCTCCGGCGTCACGGTGCGGGTGATGGTCGGCACTCGGCGCTACCATCGCGCCGAGTGCCCACTGCTGCGTGCCGCCGATAAGGCCGACATCGAGACGATGCCCGGGCAGGAGGCCGAGTCGGCCGGACTGACCCCCTGCTCGGTCTGCGCCGCTACGCCTTCCTGAGCCGGAAGACGAGGCCGAGGTCGGGCTCCTCGTGCGGGGGGAGCGTCTCGTCGGGCGCACCCTCGGTGAAGCTCACCGCGAGGACTTCGTCGGCGACGCTCTGTCCGCCGTCGCGCAGCGCCCGCGCCACCTCGCCGTCGGCCGACCACCACAGCTCGATCCGGTCCGTGATCGACAGGCCCGTCGACTTGCGCGCCTCCTGAACCAGTCGGATCACCTCGCGGACCACGCCGGCCCGGCGCAGCTCATCGGTGATCGTCAGGTCCAGCGCCACCGTCTCGCCCGTGCCGGTGTCGACCGCTCCGGTCTCCACGGCCCAGCCCGTCCTGGGCTGCTCAGTGATGATCACATCGTCCGGGCCGAGCTCGACCGCGCCGAGTTCCGCGATCTCCACCGCCACGGCGGCGCCGGACCGGATGGTCTTGGCCAGGTCCGTGGGGTCGGCGGCGGTCACAGCGGCGGCCACCTGCTTGGTGTGCGAGCCGAAGCGCCTGCCGAGGGTACGGAAGTTCGGCTTCACGGTGAACGTCACCAGGTCGGCCGAGAACGTGGACAGATCCTCCAGCCGCTGGACGTTCAGCTCCTCCGCGATCAGCAGGCGGAGGTCGTCGGGGAGCGCGGACCAGCCGTGCGCGCCGATCAGCGCCCGGCCGAGCGGCTGCCGTGTCTTCACCGACGACGAGGCGCGGGCCGACCGGCCCAGCTCGACGAGCCTGCGCACGAGGGTCATCCGCTCGGACAGTTCGGGGTCGAGCAGGGCGGTGTTCACCTCAGGCCAGGTCGCCAGATGGACCGACGGCGCGGCCTCGCCGTCGCGCAGCACGTCCCACACGTAGTCGGTGATGAACGGCACCAGCGGCGCCATCAGCCGGGTGACGGTCTCCAGGCACTCGTACAGCGTGGCGAACGCCGCGGCCTCCCCGGACCAGAACCTGCGCCGGGACCGCCGGACGTACCAGTTGGACAGGTCGTCCAGGAACTCGGTCAGCCGGCGTCCGGCCCGCGCGGTGGCGAACTCGTCCATCGACTCGGTGACCTCGGCCACGGTCCGGTGCAGCTCGGCCAGCGCCCATCGGTCGATCAGCGGGCGTTCGCCGTACGGCGGGGCCTCGGCGAGCCGCTTCGGCGACCACGACTCGGCATTGGCGTACAGGGTGAAGAACGAGGTCGTGTTCCAGTAGGTGAGCAGGACCTTCCTGACGATCTCCTCGAGCGCGGCGTGGCCGATCCTGCGGGGCGCCCAGGGGGAGCCCGAGGTCGCCATGTACCAGCGGAGGGAGTCCGCGCCGTGCTGGTCCATGAGCGGCATGGGCTGGAGCACGTTGCCGAGGTGCTTGCTCATCTTGCGGCCGTCCTCGGCGAGGATCAGGCCGAGGCACAGCACGTTCTCGTACGACGACCGGTCGAAGACCAGCGTGCCGACCGCCATCATCGAGTAGAACCAGCCGCGGGTCTGGTCGATGGCCTCGCAGATGAACTGGCCCGGATACGACTTCTCGAACACGTCGGCGTTGACGTGCGGCGCGCCCCACTGGGCGAACGGCATCGCGCCCGAGTCGTACCACACGTCGATGACGTCGGGCACCCGCCGGGCCTGCGCCTCACAGGTGGGACAGGGGAACGTCACGTCGTCGACGTACGGCCGGTGCGGGTCCAACGCCGTCAGGTCGCGGCCGGCGAGCTCGCCCAGCTCCTTGAGGGAGCCCACACAGGTGACGTGGTCTTCCGGGCAGGTCCACAGCGGCAGCGGGGTGCCCCAGTAGCGGGACCGCGACAGCGCCCAGTCGACGTTGTTACGCAGCCATTCGCCGTACCGGCCGTGCTTGATCGTGTCCGGGAACCAGTTCGTCCGCTCGTTCTCGGCGAGCAGCCTCTCCTTGATCGCGGTCGTCCTGATGTACCAGGAGGGGAGCGCGTAGTAGAGCAGCGGAGTGTGGCAGCGCCAGCAGTGCGGGTAGCTGTGCTCGAAGTGGCCGCCGCGGAAGAGCAGGCCGCGCTCGCGCAGGTCCGCCGTGAGCGCCTCGTCGGCGTCCTTGAAGAACGTCCCGCCGACCAACGGCACGTCCGGCAGGAAACGGCCGTCCGGCCCGACCGGGTTGACCACCGGCATGCCGTACCGCTTGCAGACGGCCATGTCGTCGGCGCCGAAAGCGGGCGCCTGGTGGACCAGGCCGGTGCCGTCCTCGACCGTGACGTACGTGCCGAGCACGACGTAGTGCGCGTCCTCGATGTCGACCAGGTCGAACGGCCGGGTGTAGGTCGTGTGCTCCAGTTCGGCGCCGGAGAAGGCGGCCAGCACCTCGGCGTCCTCGCCGAGGACCCGCGTCAGCAGCGGCTCGGCCACCACCAGCACCTCGTCGCCGTGCCTGGCGGCCACATAGGTGACGTCCGGGTGTACGGCGACCGCGGTGTTGGACACGAGGGTCCACGGGGTGGTGGTCCAGATCAGCAGCGAAGCGCTCAGCTCGGCCAGCGGGCCGGAGGTCGCGGGCATGCGTACGAACACCGACGGGCTGGACACGGTCTCGTACCCGCCCGGCTGGCCCAGCTCGTGGTCGGACAGGCCGGTGCCGCAGCGCGGGCAGTAGGGCGTGATCCGGTGATCGCGGAACAGCAGCCCCTTGTCCCAGATGACCTTGAGCGACCACCAGACGGCCTCGACGTACCGGGGGTCCATGGTGCGGTAGGCCTGGGACATGTCGACCCAGTAGCCCATCCGCTCGGTCATCTCCTCGAACGCGTCGACGTGCCGCAGCACCGACTCGCGGCACTTGGCGTTGAACTCGGCGATGCCGTACGCCTCGATCTCGGGCTTGCCGGACAGGCCCAGTTCTTTTTCGACCGCGACCTCGACCGGCAGGCCGTGGCAGTCCCAGCCCGCCTTGCGGGGGACGTGGTAGCCGCGCATCGACTTGTAGCGGGGGAAGACGTCCTTGAAGACGCGGGCCTCGATGTGGTGGACGCCCGGCATGCCGTTCGCCGTTGGCGGGCCCTCGTAGAAGACCCAGGACGGGCCGGCGGCGTTCTGCTCCAGCGAGCGCTCGAACACCTTTCCGTCCCGCCAGCGGTCGAGCACCTCGCGCTCCAGCGCCGGCAGGTCGACCTGCGCGGGCAGCGAGCGGAAACAGGGGGAAGACTCGGAAGACATAGTCGGGCGGGACCTCCACGCGTGGTCATGACATGACGCGAAGGGACGAAGCCTGCGGCTCCGCGGTACCACCCTTCTTGGCGTCCGGGCACTTCCACTCTCGTCGCGAGCACGGTGCTCTCGCCGGGAACTCGGGGCCGGGCGCCCTCTCGTTTCGTCCTGCTGCCGGTTCTACTCGGCCGACGCGTCGCCGTGCACGGCCTTTCTTCCGGCGGCTCCGGGGTGATCTTCCCGCCGCGACCCGCCCCAGGCTCACACCGTCCCCGGGTCGCTCACGCGAGTGGATGCGGAGGTACTGTCCCCATCGACACCTTGCAGACTATGACGATAACGCAGACCGGCCGTGAGAGCTTCCTGATATCCGTCGGCCGCCCGCGCGGCGGGGCGCTCAAGGGCTGAAGCGGTACCCCATTCCGGGCTCCGTGATCAGATGGACGGGGTGGGCCGGATCCGGTTCGAGCTTCCGGCGGAGCTGGGCCAGGTACTGGCGCAGGTAGTGGGTCTCTTTGATGAAGGTCGTGCCCCAAACCTCGGTCAGCAACTGCCGCTGGCTCACCAGCCTGCCGGGGTTGCGCACGAGGATCTCCAGGATGTGCCACTCGGTGGGCGTCAGCCGTACCTCGCCCGAGACGGTCTTACCGACCAGATCGACGACGTGTTCGCCGATCCGGACGCGGGCGAGCTCGCCCTCCGGTACGGCGGCCCGCCGGGTGATGGCCCGGACCCGGGCCAGTAACTCGTCGATGCTGAACGGCTTGGTGACGTAGTCGTCGGCCCCGGCGTCGAGCGCGGCGACCTTGTCGGCGCTCTCGGCCCGGCCGGAGAGCACCAGGATCGGCACAGCGGACCAGCCGCGCAGCCCGTGGACGACCTCCACCCCGTCCATGTCCGGCAGGCCGAGATCGAGTACGACCAGGTCGGGGTGCCGGTCGGCGGCCACGCGCAGGGCCGAGGTCCCGTCGGAGGCGACCTCGACCTGATAGTGGCGGGCGGTCAGGTTGATCCGGAGCGCTCTGAGGAGCTGCGGTTCGTCGTCCACGACGAGGACACGGGTCACGGGGCCTCCGATCGTCGCTCCGGTCGTCGCTCGCACGCCGGCGTGCTCACCGGTGCGCTCACCGGCAGTGCGAGCACCATGGTGAGCCCGCCGCCCGGCGTCTCCTCAGGGACGAGACTGCCCTTCATCGCCTCGGCCAGCCCTCGGGAGAGCGCGAGGCCCAGGCCGACTCCGGTGTGGTTGTCCCGGTCGCCGAGCCGCTGGAAGGGCAGGAAGACCCGGTCGTGTGCCTCAGACGGGATGCCCGGTCCACGGTCGATGACGCGAATCTCCACGTTGTTCCCGTGGTGGCCGGCCCGGATCAGGACCTTGTCACCCGGCGGAGTGTAGCGGAGCGCGTTGGTCACCAGGTTGACGAGGATGCGTTCCACCAGCGGCGGGTCGACGGCGATCTCCGGCAGTTCGACGGAGATGTCGGTCTCGATCCTGTCCCGGAGGGGACCGAGATCGTCGAGGGCGTGGGGGACGACCTCCTCCAGGGCGACCGGCTGGAGTGCGACGCCGAGCACGCCGGCCTGCAGCCTGCTCATGTCGAGCAGGTTCGCGACCAGACGGTCCAGCTTGGCGAGGGACTCGTCCGCTGTGGCGAGCAGTTCCTCCTGGTCCTCGCGCGACCAGTCGATCTCGGTCGTCCGCAGGCTCTCCACGGCGGCCTTCGCCGACGCCAGGGGAGTCCGCAGGTCGTGGCTGACGGCGGCGAGCAGCGCGGTGCGCATCCTGTCGGCCTCGGCGAGCGGCTTGGCCTGCTCGACCTCCGCCTTCAGCCGCTCCTGACGCAGCGCGACGACGATCTCGGCGGCGAACGCCTCGAGCACGCGGCGGCCGGAGGCGTCCGGAAGCCGTCCGCGGGCGGCGAGGACCAGGTCGTCGCCGACGTCCACGTCCGTGTCAGCGCCGCCGGGGCAGGTGCACGGGGGGCCTCCGGAGGTCGCCGCGATCAGCCACGTCTCTGGATCGGACCGGTCGTCCGGACCGCGCCCCGCCTCCGGGCGTCGTTCCAGGAGAGTGACGGAGGTGAAGCCGAAGGCCTCCCTCATCCGGGCGAGCAGTGACGGCACGGCGGCCTCGCCCCGGAGCACGTGCCCTGCCAGGGTCGAGAGGATCTCGGCGTCCCTGCCGGCGGCGGCCGCCTCCCGCGTGCGGCGTGCGGCGATGTCGACGACCGTGCTGACCGCGGCGGCGACCAGAACGAAGACGACGAGGGCGAAGAGGTTCTCCGGGTCCGCGATCGTGAACTCGCCCGTGGGCGGTGTGAAGTAGTAGCCGAGCAGCAGCGACCCGCCGACCGCCGCCGTGATCGCCGGCCACATGCCCCCGATCAGAGCCACGCCGATCACGGTGGTGAGGAACAGCAGGATGAAGCTCAGCAGCGCCAGCGTGTCGCGGTACGGCACCAGCGCGGCGGTGAGCATCGGCAGCACGGCGACGGCGACCGCCCAGCCGGCGAGCCGGCGGCCCCGGGTCAGCGCGGCGCGGGACCCGGAGGAGCGACGCCGCCCCCGCCTGGCCTCGTCATGGGTGATCATGTGGACGTCGATCGGCCCGGAGCGGGCGATGGTCTCGACGCTCACACCTCTGCTGAGGATCTGGGCGAGCCGGCCCCGCCGGGATGCGCCGAGCACGAGCTGGGTGGCGTTCACGCCCCGGGCGAACTCCAGCAGCGCCCGCGGCACGTCGTCACCCACCACCTGGTGATAGCTGCCGCCGAGGCTTTCCACGAGCGCGCGCTGGCGGGTCAGGAGTGCCGGATCCCCGCCCAGCAGGCCGTCGCCGCCGGTGACGTGAACGGCCAGCAGATCCGCGCCCTTGGTCCTGGCCGTGATGCGGGCGGCCCGCCGGATCAGGGTGTCGCCCTCGCGTCCTCCGGTCAGCGCGACGACGACCCGCTCCCTGGCCTCCCAGGGCACGGTGATGCCCCGCTCGGCCCGGTAGCGGTCGAGCTGGTCGTCGACCTTCCCGGCGACCCACAGCAGCGCCAGCTCCCGCAGCGCGGTCAGGTTGCCAACGCGGAAGTAGTTGGACAGGGCGGCGTCCACCTGCTCCGGCCCGTAGACGTTGCCGTGTGCCAGGCGGCGGCGCAGTGCCTCCGGCGACATGTCGACCAGCTCGACCTGGTCGGCGCGCCGGACCACCTCGTCCGGCACGGTCTCGCGCTGCCGGACACCGGTGATCTGCTCGACCACGTCGTTGATCGATTCCAGGTGCTGCACGTTGACGGTGGAGATCACATCGATGCCGGCGTCGAGGATCTCCTCGATGTCCTGCCACCGTTTGGCGTTGCGCGAGCCCGGCACGTTGGTGTGGGCGAGCTCGTCGATCAGCGCGATCTTCGGCGCCCGTCTCAGCACGGCGTCGACGTCGAGCTCGGCGAACGCGGTCCCACGGTGGACGACCGGCTTGCGGGGGACC
>BCRI01000088.1 GCA_001552515.1 Sphaerimonospora mesophila NBRC 14179 = JCM 3151 | reverse complement strand
ACGCGATCGCCAAGGCGTTCAGCGCGCTCGCCCGCACCCACCTGGGGGTGCGCAAGGATCTCGTGGCCGCTCCGCTGCTGCACGACACCCCGGACGAGCTGGCCAACCCGCACGGGACGGTGCACGACTGGCGGGAGACCGGCCAGGCGCCCACGCCGGGCCGTACGTTCCCCAAGATCGTGGTGGTGGAGCGGGACTACGGCGCGATCGCCGAGCAGATGGCGGCGCTCGGGCCGCTGGCCGACAAGCTGGGCGCCACGACCAAGGGCGTCACGTTCGACGTCGAGGCCGAGGTCGACCGGCTGCGCCGGACCAACGGGACCGTGCACGGCGGCGTAGCCGAGGGGCGGCCGTCCCTCGCCACCGACGTGCAGATGTGCGAGACGATCCTCGCGCTGTCGGGCACCACGAACGGCCACCTGGCGGCCCAGGGGTTCGCCACGCTCGCCCGGCGCACCGGGACCGACATGTCCGGCCTGGCCGACGAGCACCGGCGGATCACCTTCGCCGACACCCAGGCCCGCCCGGTCCCGGTGATCACCTCGCCCGAGTGGTCGGGCAGCGAGACCGACGGGCGGCGCTACTCCGCCTTCACGATCAACCTGGAGCACCGCAAGCCCTGGCACACGCTCACCGGGCGGCAGCACTTCTACCTCGACCACGACTGGATGCAGGAGGCCGGCGAGACGATGCCCGTCTACCGGCCGCCGCTGAACACGGCCGCGCTGGTCGACGCCGCCACCGGCGGCGACGGCATCGCCGTACGTTATCTGACGCCGCACTCCAAGTGGTCGATCCACTCCGAATATCAGGACAACCTGCTGATGCTGACGCTGTCGCGCGGCGGCCCGACCATCTGGGTGAGCCCGGCGGACGCGGCCAGGGCCGGGATCTCGGACAACGACTGGGTGGAGGCGGTCAACCGCAACGGCGTCGTCGTGGCCCGGGCCGTGGTCTCCCACCGGATGCCCGAGGGCACCGTGTACATGTACCACGCCCAGGAGCGGGTCGTGGACGTGCCGAAGAGCGAGACCTCCGGCCGCCGCGGGGGCATCCACAACAGCCTGACCCGGCTGCTGCTCAAGCCCACCCACCTCATCGGCGGCTACGCCCAGCTCTCCTTCGCCTTCAACTATCTCGGCCCGACCGGCCACCAGCGCGACGAGGTCACGGTGATCCGCCGCCGTTCCCAGGAGGTCGACTACTGATGACCAGGGTTATGGCGCAGCTCGCCATGGTGATGAACCTGGACAAGTGCATCGGCTGCCACACCTGCTCGGTCACCTGCAAGCAGGCGTGGACCAACCGGGCGGGCACCGAGTACGTCTGGTTCAACAACGTCGAGACCCGGCCGGGTCAGGGCTACCCCCGCACCTATCAGGACCAGGAGAAGTGGAAGGGCGGCTGGGAGCTCGGCAAGAACGGCCGGCTGCGGCTGAAGGCCGGCGGGCGGCTGCGCAAGCTGCTGACCATCTTCGCCAACCCGCTCATGCCGTCCATCAACGACTACTACGAGCCGTGGACGTACGACTACGACCGGCTGTTCTCCGCCCCCGTGAGCGAGGACACCCCGGTGGCCCGGCCCAGGTCGCTCATCACCGGCGAGCCGACGAAGATCAGGTGGAGTGCCAACTGGGACGACAACCTGGCCGGGGCCCCCGAGCTGGCGCCGGCCGACCCGGTGCTGCGCAAGGTGTCGGACGAGGTCAAGCTGGAGTTCGAGCGGGCCTTCATGTTCTACCTGCCGCGCATCTGCGAGCACTGCCTCAACCCCTCGTGCGTCGCCTCCTGCCCGTCGGGGGCGATGTACAAGCGCTCGGAGGACGGCATCGTCCTGGTGGACCAGGACCGCTGCCGCGGCTGGCGGATGTGCGTGACGGGCTGCCCGTACAAGAAGGTGTACTTCAACCACCGGACCGGCAAGGCCGAGAAGTGCACGTTCTGCTACCCGAGGGTGGAGGTCGGCATCCCGACCGTGTGCGCGGAGACCTGCGTCGGCCGGCTGCGCTACATCGGGCTGATCCTCTACGACGCCGACCGGGTCGCCGAGGCCGCCTCGGTCAAGGACGAGAAGGCGCTGCTGGAGGCGCAGAAGAGCGTCATGCTCGACCCGCACGACCCCGAGGTGATCGCCGCGGCCCGCGAGTCCGGCATCCCGGAGGACTGGCTCGAGGCGGCGCGGCGCTCGCCGATCCACAAGCTGATCTTCGAGTACGGCGTGGCCCTGCCGCTGCATCCCGAGTACCGCACGATGCCGATGGTCTGGTACGTCCCGCCGCTGTCGCCCGTGGTCGACGTGCTGACCAACACCGGTCACGACGGTGAGAAGGCGGGCAACCTGTTCGGCGCGATCGACGCGCTGCGCATCCCCATCGGCTACCTGGCCGAGATCTTCAGCGCCGGCGACCCGGAGCCGGTCCGCGCCGTGCTGCGCCGCCTCGCCGCGATGCGGGCCTACATGAGGGACATCAACCTCGGCCGGGAGCGCGACGAGTCGATCGCGGCGGAGGTCGGGATGACCGGCGCGACGATCGAGGAGATGTACCGGCTGCTGGCCATCGCCGCCTACGACGAGCGGTACGTCATCCCGAAGGCGCACGCCGAGCAGGGCGCCAAGCTGGAGGAGCTCGCCACCGGATGCAGTCTGGACTACGAGGGCGGCCCCGGCATGGGCGGGCCGTTCGGCGAGGCGTCCGGAGGGCCGGCGCCGGTGGCCGTGGAGAACTTCCACGCGCTGAAGGAACGCCAGGCCACCGACGATCTCGGCCGGGCGGACGAACTGCGCGGCCGGGTCAACCTGCTGAACTGGGACGGCAAGGGCACACCCGACGGGCTGTTCCCGAAGCGGAAGGAGAAGCCGTGAGCGGCGACCAGGCCATGCGAAACGTGCACATGGCGGCGTCGGTGCTGCTGGGCTACCCCGACGAGGGGCTCGTCGAGGCGCTGCCCGTGCTGTCCCGGACCGTGGCCGGGCTGCCGGCCGGCGGTGGGCCGGGGGAGGCCGCCGCCCGGCTGACCGCCTTCCTCGACCACGTGGCCGCCACCCCGCTGCCCGAGCTTGCCGCGCACTACGTCGCGATATTCGACCTGAAGCGGCGCTGCTGCCCGTACCTCACCTATTACACCTACGGCGACACGCGCAAGCGCGGCATGGCCCTGCTGCGCTTCAAGCACGCCTATCGGGAGGCCGGGTTCGAGGTGGCCGACGAGCTGCCCGACCACCTGGCCGTGGTCTGCGAGCTGTCCGGCCGGGGCGCCACCCAGGCGGCCGGGCGGCTGCTGCGTGAACACCGCGCCGGCCTGGAGACCCTGCTGCACGCGCTGCGCACCGAGGCCTCGCCGTACGCCGAGGTGGTCGCCGCCGTGCTGGCCACGCTGCCCGAGCCCACCGCGCGCGAGCGCGCGGCCGCCCTGCGGCTGGCAGCGGAGGGACCGCCGGCCGAGGAGGTGGGCCTGGAGCCCTTCGGCCTGGACGCGAGCCTGGACAGTGCCGGCCTGAACGCCGCCGGTATGGCACGGGGAGGAACCCGATGAACGCTCTCGACGTGACGCTGTGGGTGGTCGCCCCGTACGTGTCCCTGACCGTTTTCGTGCTCGGCCACGTCTGGCGCTACCGGTACGACAAGTTCGGCTGGACCACCCGCTCGTCCCAGATGTACGAGTCGCGGCTGCTGCGGATCGGCAGCCCGCTGTTCCACTTCGGCATTCTCGTGGTGCTGCTCGGTCACATCGGCGGCCTGGTGATCCCCAAGAGCTGGACCGAGGCCGTCGGGGTGAGCGAGGAGGCCTACCACATCGTGGCCGTCGTGCTCGGCACGATCGCGGGCGTCTGCACGGTCGCCGGCATGGTCATCCTGATCTACCGCCGCCGCACCGTCGGCCCGGTGTTCACCGCCACCACACGCAACGACAAGCTGATGTACGCCCTGCTCGCGCTGACGATCCTGCTCGGGCTGGCCGCGACCGTCATGGCCAACATCGTCGGCGGCGGCTACGACTACCGCACCACGATCTCCCCGTGGTTCCGGTCGGTCTTCTACCTCCAGCCGGAGGCGAGCCTGATGGCGGGCGCTCCGCTGCTGTTCAAGCTGCACGCGCTCAGCGCGCTGGTGCTGTTCGCCGCGTGGCCGTTCACCCGGTTGGTGCACATGCTGACCGCACCGGTCGGCTATCTGACCCGTCCGTACATCGTCTACCGCAGCCGCGAGGACGTGGCGGGCTCCCGCCCGCCGCGCCGCGGCTGGGAGCCGATCGGGCGTCCCTGACGCCCGCCGTGCCGTACCGGAACCCTGTCGCCGCTCACGCGCCGGTACGGCACGGCGGACCTGACCGGGCCCTTCCCCGGAGCCGCACGGGGAGGGGCCCTTCGCCTGCTTACAAGCGCCTGCCCGAGCGGCTCAGGCGGCCCGGACGCGGGGGCGCGCCGACAGCGCGGCCCGCGCGGCGGAGACCGCGCTGTTGATCGCGACCTCCCCGAGCAGGCCGGGAGCGGCGACGCTGTCACCGGCCAGCCAGACGCCGTCGCCGCGGTCGATGGCCGGCCGGTCGCGCCAGGTCGTCCCCGGCAGGTGCGAGCGCGCCGGTCCGCCGGTTCGCCACACCGTCGCGGCGCCAGGTCACCCGCTCGCGCCAGCCCGGCATCCCGAGATCGGCCAGCCGTTCGAGCCGGTCCAGGGCCTGCGCCTTCGACTCGCCGGCCCGCATCGGCATGTGCGACTGCACGAGGCTCTCCCCGGGCGGAGCGAGCGTCGGGTCCGACAGCGAGCAGCGCTCCAGGAAACCGCCCTCGTCCAGGTCCGAGACCAAGAAGAGGTCCGCCCGCTCTCGCCGTACGCCCAGGTCGAGCAGGACGGCGCGGCCGCTCTCCCAGCGCAGGGTCTCGTCGCCGAGCAGCACCCGGGCGGCGTCCAGCGAGGTGGCGACGATGACCGGGCCGTCCGGGAGCCGGTCGACCCGGGAGCCGGTCTCGATCCGGACGCCCAGCGCGCGGGCGTGTTCGGCCATCCGCCCGATCAGGCGCCCCCACCCGCCGATGACGTAGCGGGCCTGCGGGGGCAGGGCGGTCACCCGCCGGAACCGCTCCCAGACGAAGGCCGCCGACAGCCTCCCGGGGTCGGCTTCGAAGGTCACCACGCCCAGCAGGCCGCCGACCGCCCTGGCCGCCTCGGCGCCGAAGTGCCGGGTGGCCCACTGGCCGAACGCCTCGTCGACCGGGGCCGTCATCCCCCGCCGGGCGATCATCCGGAACAGGCTCAGCGGGGGCCGCCCGATGACCCGGTCCGCGTGCCGGAACCGCACGCGGCGCAGTTCCCGTACGCCCGGGGTGACGATCGGGTGGGCCAGGCCGCGTTCCGCCAGCCAGCGGAGGGACGCGCCGGCGTAGAGAGCGTGCGGGCCGTCGTCGGCGACGTACGGCTCGGCGGACGACCGCGCGCGGCCGCCCAGCGTGCGGTGCGCCTCGTACAGGGTGACGCTCGCGCCGCCCTCGGCACAGGCGATGGCGGCGGTCAGACCGGCGAGTCCGCCGCCGACGACGGTGATGGTGTTGTTGTCGCTCATGCCCGTCCGGACGCACCCGGCTCCCGCGGATGTGACATCGACCGGAGACGACTCAGCTTCTCGGGGTTGGCGACCAGGTAGACGGTGGTGATCAGGCCGTCCTCCACGACCAGCGAGAGCATGGTGATCACCACTCCGCCGACGGTCACCAGCACGGCCGGACCGCCGTTCACATCGGTGATCTCCACGCCGAAGCCCGCCGGTCCGATCTCCGCCGCGAGCCCGCCGGATGGTGGGGCCGCGAACGCCCGCCGCAGTCGCCGCAGGCTGCGTTCGCCCGCAAGAGAGGCCATGAACCGGGCGACGTGGTCGGCGCCGTACAGCACGCGCAGCGGCGCCTTCGCCTTACCGCCGCCGTCACCGACCAGCGTCACGTCCCGGGCCAGCAGCGACGTCAGCCCTTCGAGATCGCCCTCGACGCAGGCGGCCAGGAACCGTTCGGTCATCCTCCTGCGCTCGCCCCGGTCCACGTCGAACCGGGGCCGGCGCTCGCGGACGTGCTCTCGGGCCCTGCGGGCGAGCTGCCGCACGGCCGGCTCGCCCCGTCCCACGACCTCGGCGATCTCGGCATGGGGGAGGCCGAAGGCCTCGCGCAGCACGAACACCGCCCGCTCCAACGGCGAGAGCGTCTCCAGGACGACCAGCAGGGCGAGCTCGACGCTGTCCGCCAGCTCGGCGCGCTCTGCCGCGTCCGCCGTCGTGATGATCGGTTCGGGCAGCCAGGGCCCGACGTACGCTTCGCGGCGGGCCCTGACCCGGCGCAGCCGGTCGATGGCGAGGTTGGTCGCCACGCGGATGAGGTACGCCTTCGGTTCGGTCACCTTCGCGTGGTCCACCTCCGACCAGCGGAGCCAGGTCTCCTGGACCACGTCCTCGGCGTCGGCGACATTGCCGAGGATCCGGTACGCCACGCCCGTGAGCAGGCCGCGATGCTGGGTGAACAGGTCAGCGGTCATATGAGTGCAGACCTATCACGCTCGCTCGGATGTGACATCCCGGCGGCGGCTCGCGCCGATTACCGCACTCGCACGGACTCCTATACACTGGGCTCGCAATCGCAAGGGGCTATAGCGCAGCTGGTAGCGCACCTCCATGGCATGGAGGGGGTCTGGGGTTCGAGTCCCCATAGCTCCACACACATATGAACGCGGACGAAGAGCCGCCTCCGACCGGGGGCGGCTCTTCGGCGTCTTCGGGTGGTTCTCGCACGTGGTCTTCCACCGGCGCTCTTCCGCCCCCTGGGGGACGGCCCAGGGCCGAAGGTCCCGGCCAGGTCGGGACCTCGGGTGCGCCGCGGACGAGCCGTACGGCTCTGCGATCCGGACGCCGGAAGCGATGTGATTAAGGCGTCGAACAAAGGAATCGCAAAGCGAAGGAAAGGGGCCGGTCATGGCCACCATCGAAGGACGTCGCCAGAGGAACAACGCCGGTGTCGTTCCCCCTGCCACCGAGACCGGCAAACACACCGTCCCCGTCACCCGGATCCCGGTGGACCCGGCCGCCGGCCGTAAGCGTGAAACGGACGGAGCACGCACCGGACCCGCCGCCTACGCCTGGGCGCTCGCCCGGATCGCCCTCGGCTGGGTGTTCCTGTGGGCCTTCCTCGACAAGACCTTCGGCTGGGGGTTCGCCACTCCCGCCGACAGGGCCTGGGTCCAGGGTGGCAGCCCGACCACCGGTTTCCTGAAGGGCACGGCCGACAACGCGCTCGGCGGGTTCTTCGGCGGGCTGGCCGGTCAGGGCTGGGTCGACCTGCTGTTCATGCTCGGGCTGCTGGGCGTCGGCGGGGCGCTCATCGTGGGTGCGGGGATGCGGATCGCGGCGGTCGCCGGCGGTCTGATGATGGTCCTGATGTGGGCCGCGGCACTGCCCCTGGTCACCAACCCCTTCATGGACGAGCACATCGTCTACGCGATCGTGCTGGCCGGTCTGGCCATGGCGAACGCCGGCGACACCCTGGGCATCGGCGCCCGGTGGGGCCGGACCGCCCTGGTCAAGCGGCTCCCGATCCTCAAGTGAGGCCGCCCGCGGCGACTCGGCCGCATGTGGCGACGCGCCCACCCCCAGCCCCGGGGGTGGGCGCTTTTCTCTGCCGGCGCACCGAGTGGAGCAACGCGCAGGTCATGGAGGTGGCCGCGGAGTGACGCGGCGGAGGGTAACGTAGTGATCACTTGTTCTTGACAGTGATCTCTGACCGGAGAACTGGTTAAATATCAAACTAGCTGTGGAATGGCTTGACTTTGCCCGTCGAGGACCCCTATTTAAGAGAAGGTAAAGACAGCTGATCAGTTGGCGGCGAGGATGACAATCGAATCAGGGTCGGGCGGTCTCGGTCACGAGTACCGGGTGCTCCAGGCCGAGGCGTTCAATCGCATCGGCTCGCGGTATGACGAGGCCTTCCCCCACAAGGACGGCCAGGTCGCCGCCGGCGAGTGGATGATCAAGCAACTCAAGCCGGGCGCCCGCGTCCTCGACGTCGGCTGCGGCACCGGGTCGCCCACGGCACGGCAGTTCGCCGACGCCGGATGCGAGGTCGTCGGCATCGACATCTCGCCCGTGATGCTGGACCTGGCCAGGCAGAACGTTCCCGTGGGCACGTTCCTCGAGGTCGACGTCCTCGACCTCGACACCTCGCTCGGCACGTTCGACGCCGTCGCGGCCTTCTTCAGCCTGCTCATGCTGCCCCGCGCCGAGATCGGCAAGGCGCTCGCCAACCTGCGCACGGTGCTCGCACCCGGCGGTCTGCTCTCGCTGAGCATGGTGGAAATCGACCTCGACGACGTTCCTTTCCAGTTTCTCGGCGCCCCGGTCCGGGTGACCGGATATCTGCGCGACGAGTTGCGCGAGGTCGTCGAGGCCGCCGGTTTCACTGTGCTCTCACAGAATCACATTTCGTATGCCCCGGCGACCACCCAGGCACCGCCGGAAATCCAGCTCTTCCTCAATTGCCGCAGCGACGGATTCTGAACGGCGGGATGACCCGTGTCGTGGGACGGGGACACCTTCACCGAGCTGGCCTACCTCGGCCAGGCCGTACAGGCGATCGGCGACAGCCCGAGCCCGCAGGAGGCGGCACGGCTGCTGTGCGAGGTGGCGGTCCCCAGGCTGGCGGACGCCGCCGCGGTCTACGTCGAGGGCGAGGCGCGGCACCGCGTCGACCCGGCGCGAAGGTTGCCGCACCGGTGGTCCGGCGAGCTGCCGCGCGGTCCTGAGCTGCTCGATGAGCATCTGATCGCCGTGCCGCTGCGCGCGTACGGCAAGCCGGTCGGCTGCGCCCTGTTCGCCAGGGACCGGGCGCGCCCGCCGTTCGACGAGGGAGACGTGCTCGTGGCGGGCCAGTTCGGTGTCCCCGCCGCGCTCACGATCTTCCATGAGCGGCTGCACCGCCAGCAGCTCGAGACCGTGGAGATCCTCCAACGGGGGATCCGCCCCGAGAGCCCGCCCGATCTGCCCGGGGTCGACATCTCCTTCCGCTACCGGCCGGCGGCGGAACGGGTCGGCGGCGACTGGTTCGACGTGATCCCGCTTCCGGGCAGCAGGGTCGCCCTGGTCGTGGGCGACGTCATGGGCCACGGCCCGGCCGCCGCCGCGGTGATGGGCCGGCTCCGTACGGCGGTGCAGACGCTGGCCTCGCTCGATCTGCCCGCCGAGCAGGTGCTCCACTCGCTCGACGAGATCGCGCAGCGGCTGGCCGACCAGACGCTCACGACCTGTGTCTACTGCGTCTATGACCCCGTGCTGCGCCGCTGCACGATCGCCAGCGCCGGGCATCCGCCGCCCGTCCTCATCGGATCGGACGGCCGGACGGAGGTGCTGTTCCCGCCACGCTGCCCGCCGATCGGTCTCGGCCGCACGCCGTACGAGACGATGGAGATCGCGGCGGACGACGGCAGCATGCTCGTCCTCTACACCGACGGGCTCGTGGAGGAGCGCGGCAGGGACATCGGCCAGAGCGTCGAGGAGCTGCGCGGCAAGCTCTCCCGGCCCGCTCCGATCGAGGAGATGTGCGACCGGGTGCTGCCCGCGGTCCATGCCGACGACGTCACGCTGCTGGCCATCAGGTTCCGCGGGATCCCGAGCGAACACGTCGCCCAGTGGCTGATGGAACCGCAGCCGATGACCCCGGCGCGGGTGCGCGGCCTGGTCAGCCGCACGCTGACCTCCTGGGGGCTCGAACAGATGGTCCCGGTGGCGCAGCTCCTCGCGTCCGAGCTGGTGACGAACGCGGTGCGCCGGACCTCCCGGCCCATCACGATCAGGCTGCTGCGCACCGATGTGCTGCTGTGCGAGGTGAGCGACGACGACCACCGGATGCCCGCGCTGCACGAGCCCGGCCTGCTCGACGAGTACGGCCGGGGGCTGTACCTGGTCAGCCAGCTCGCCGAACGCTGGGGGACCACCAGGGTCGCCGGCGGCAAGACCGTCTGGTTCTCGATGCAGTTGCCGGCCGAGACCGCCTCCAGGGGACCGTGATCCGGCACGCGCCCTTAATCACGTCCGGGGTCACGTCCGAGGCGATGTCCGAGGCCATGTCCGGGATCACGTTGGGATGCGGTCGCGAAGTCCTATACACTGGCGTGGCGCCGCGATCGCAGCGGTGCGAGGGGCTATAGCGCAGCTGGTAGCGCACCTCCATGGCATGGAGGGGGTCTGGGGTTCGAGTCCCCATAGCTCCACCGGTTCGAGGCGGGGAAGGTCTCATTCCCCGCCTTTCATCGTGGTCACCTCCGGCGGGTCCGCCATTCTTCGGCGAGCATGGCGTAGACGTACTCGTCGCCCCACTCGCCCTTGAAGATCTCGTTCTGTACGAAGTGCGCCTCGCGTCGCATGCCGAGTCGTTCCATCAGACGCCAGGACGGCTCGTTGCGCGGGTCGCAGCGGCCGATGACGCGGTGCAGCCCGAGCTCCTCGAAGCCCAGGCGCAGCATGACCTCGGCCGCCTCGCGGGCCAGGCCCTTGCCGTGGTAGTCGGGGTTGAAGACAAATCCCGTCTCGCCCTGGCGGTTCTCCTGGCTGAGCCACTCGAGGTTGACCTGGCCGACCACGGCCCCGGCCTCGGGCCAGTAGACCGCGAGCAGCAGGAGTTGCCCCTCCTCGGTCAGCGTGGTCTGCGTCGTCATCCTCTCCAGCGCCGTGCGGACCTGTTCCCGGTCGCGGGCCTCCCAGTAGAGATAGCGGGCCACCTCGGGCCGCGAATGGTAGGCGTACACGTCGTCGAAGTCGTCGTCGGTGAACGGGCGTAGTACGAGACGTTCGGTGATCAGGGGATAAACAGGACGCAACACGTCGTGATCCTAACCTCGCGGGCGCGCAGGTCGCCCATCGCCGCCGGGCGTGTGGAAGGTCCGGCGATAGGCCGGCGGAGAGACGCCGACGGCCGTGTGCAGGTGCTGGCGCAGTGACACCGTCGTGCCGAACCCGGATCTCCTCGCGATCTCGTCCACCGGCAGGTCCGTCGTCTCCAGCAGGTGACGGGCGTGCTCCACCCGCTGCCGGGTGAGCCACCTGGTCGGGCTCAGCCCGGTCTCCTCGCGGAACCTGCGGGTGAAGGTACGCACGCTCATGCGGGCGTGCCCGGCCAGGGCCGCGAGGTCCACCGGCTCGGCCAGGTTCTCCAGCATCCAGGCTCTCGTCCGCGTCGTGGTGGTGCCCGCCGGGTCAGGCAGCGGACGCTCGATGAACTGGGCCTGGCCGCCTTCCCGGAACGGCGGCGTGACGCAGCGCCGGGCCACCCGGTTGGCGACGTCGCTGCCGTGGTCGCGCCGGACGACATGGAGGCACAGGTCGATGCCCGCTGCGACTCCGGCGGAGGTCAGGATGTCGCCGGCGTCCACGAACAGCACGTTGGGATCGAGCCGTACGCGCGGGAACAGCGTTAGGGCGGTGCATCGGGCCTGGATCGTGGCGGCCGTCGCCTTCGTCGCCATCATCGGAGCCGCCGGCTTCCGCGCCACCCCGGGTGTTCTGATCAACCCGCTGCAGGACGAGTTCGGCTGGACCAAGGGGACGATCTCGCTCGCGGTCTCGGTGAACCTCATGCTCTACGGGCTGTGCGCTCCGTTCGCCGCGGCGCTGATGGACCGGTTCGGCATGCGCCGGGTGGTCTCGGCCGCGCTGCTGCTGGTCTCGACCGGCAGTGGCCTGACCGTGCCGATGACCGCGAGCCGGCAGCTCATCGCGCTCTGTGCCTGCTCGCGGCGCTCATGTCGGCCCGGATCGTCTCGAACGTACGGCAGGGCCGTCCGGCCGCCGTCCCGGTCCCGTGAAGCGGTCCGGTGAGCCCCGTCCCGTGAACCCGTCCGTGAGCCCACGGCCCCGTGGAGCCGATCCGGTGCTCCGTGCCGCTGCGGAGACGGGCGTTCCCGAAGTGTGACAGGGATCGTGCCCGGACATAGGGGCATATGCCGTACGCTCCCGAACGTGGCACCTGGGGACTTTGGGAATAAGGCTGTTCCCACTTACATCGCGGCCGAGGCGGAGACGACACCTCTCCCGAAGATCACGGTCCCTGAGGCTCCACCGCCGTCGAGTTCCGGCAGGGGGCTCGGCGATCTGCCGATGCGCGTGGTCTATCGAGTGATCGCCGGTGCCGCCGCCGTCGTGGTGGTGGGCGCGGCCGCGGCCGTCGTGCTGCTCAGCGGGGACGAGCCCGCTCCCCGCGCCGAGGCGGCGGACGTCATGGACGTCCGGCCCACCCCGGCCCCGACGAGCGGGCAGACCGCGGATCCGACGGGGGAGCCGACCGTGGGGGCCCTGGCCGCGACGGCCGGCCCGGACGGCACCACCTCGCCCACGACCTCCGCTACGCCGAGCCCCACACCCTCGGCGGCCCGGTCGCCGTCCGGGGGACGCAGCGCGATGGACGCCGCGTTGTCGGACCCGAGGGTGCCGGCGCTGTCCGCGAGCACCCGTAAGCTGCGTCGGCTGCCGGGCCGCACCACCGCCACCCGAGGCCTGATCAAGGACCAGCGCTCCGGCGTGGCCTTCCCGCGGTTCGCCAAGGCGTGGAAGGCCGCCAGGGGCAAGCCGTTCGCCTCCCGCCAGATGCTGCCCGCGATCCGGGGATCGGAGTTCCGCGGGATACTGGTCTCCTGCCCCGTCCCCATCCCCGTGCAGGAGAGCCTGCGCGACACCGCCTTCCTCGCGGCGCGCTGGACGCTCAACCATCAACCCTCCGGGGCGACGATCGCCTGGTCGGCCTCCCAGCCGCTCAAGGTGGGCAGGCGGGACGGCTGGCTGCTGGGATACCGCGTGAACTACACGATCAAGGGAAAGAAGCGGACGTCGATGGCGGCGGTCGCCCTGGTCGACATCCCCGGCAAGAAGCCCGCCCTCGTGTTCGTCTCGATCCCCGACAGCCAGAAGAAGTACTGGAAGGACATCTACAAGGTGATGTCCTCCATCCACGTGCTGCAGAAGAAGAAGGACTAGCGGTCCACCCGTGGCCGGTAGGCTGCCCGGTGTGACCGAGCTCGTGCTTGCCTCCGCCTCACCCGCCCGGCTCGGCGTGCTGCGCGCCGCCGGGCTCGACCCCAAGGTGATCGTCAGCGGGGTGGACGAGGAGGCCGTCACCGCCGACACCCCGGGAGACCTCTGCCTCGCCCTGGCCGAGGCCAAGGCCGCCGCCGTGTCCCGGACCCTCGGCGACGGCCTCGTCATCGGCTGCGATTCCGTGCTCGAACTCGACGGCGTCGCGTACGGCAAGCCCGCCTCGCCGGAGGAGGCGGTGCGCCGCTGGCGGATGATGCGGGGGAGGACCGGCAGGCTGCTGACCGGGCACTGTGTCATCGATGTGGCGGGAGGCGGCATGGCCTCGGCCGTGGGCTCGACCGTCGTGCGGTTCGGCACGCCGAGCGACGACGAGATCGCCGCGTACGTCGCCAGCGGGGAGCCGCTGCGTGTCGCCGGGGCGTTCACCCTCGACGGCCTCGGTGGTTGGTTCGTCGACGGCATCGACGGCGACCACGGCAACGTGCTCGGGATCTCGCTGCCCCTGCTCCGGCGCCTGTTCGCCGATCTCGGGGTGCCCGTCACGCGCCTTTGGCGGTAGCCTGCCCCGCGTGAACGGGAATGATCGGCACGGTACCGGTGCGTCCGGGCGGCGTGGTCTGGGTGGTTTCGCCGACGGGATCGGCTACTGCTTCAAGGGACTCGGCTGGATCGTCAGGCATCCCAAATGGTGGCTGTTCGGCCTGATCCCGGCTTTGATCGCGCTCGTTCTCTACGTGGTAGCGCTGATCTGGCTCGGCACGCACGCGGGTGACATCGCCGCCTGGGCCACGCCCTTCGCCGACGACTGGGGCTGGCGCGACACGTTCCGGGTCCTCGCCGGCATCGTCGTCTTCGTGGCCGGTCTCGGCCTCGCCGTACTGACGTTCACGGCGGTGACGCTGGTCATCGGGGAACCGTTCTACGAGAAGCTCTCGGAGAAGGTGGAGGAGGACCTCGGCGGGCTGCCCGACGGGCCGGACCAGCCCTTCTGGCGGTCGTTCTTCCGGTCCATCCGAGACAGCGTCATCACGCTCGGGTATGTCCTGATGTTCACGATCCCGCTGTTCGTGCTCGGATTCGTGCCGGTGATCGGTCAGACCGTCGTGCCGGTGCTCGGCGCAATGGTCTCGGGCTTCTTCCTCACCGTGGAGCTCACCGCCCTGGCGATGGAACGCCGGGGCCTCGCACGCAAGGAGCGGTTCGCCCTGCTCCGCTCGAACAAGGCGGTCTCGCTCGGCTTCGGCGTCCCCATCTTCCTGGCCTTCCTCGTGCCGCTCGTCAGCGTGGCACTCATGCCCGCCGCCGTGGCCGGCGCCGCCATGCTCGTCCGCCTGCACCTGGCGCGGCCCACGCCGTGAGCGGTGTCCGCCGCGACGGCGGGCGTCGACGGCTCGTGGGGAGGTTCTCCACAGGGCGGGTGGATTCCGACCGATCTGTGTGGGTGGGGTGGCCGGGATTTTCCACAGCGGGACGTTCGGCGGGAGAGCGGGGGAGCCCGGCGGGCAGGCTTTGGCCCCATGACCGCTACACGGAAACTCGTGCTCTCCACTCCGGCGGACATCCTCGCCGCCGTGCCGTACCTCATCGGGTTCCATCCCGCCGACAGCCTCGTCGTCACCGGCTTCGCCGGGCGGGCGCTGCGGCTGAGCACGCGATGGGATCTGCCGTCCCGTCCCGGGGATCTCGACCCGCTCGTTCCGCTGCTGCGGCGCGAGCAGGTCACGATGGCCATCGTGGTCGGGTACGGCTCGGGCCGCCTCGTGACGCCCGCCGTCGACGAGGTCATGCGGCGGCTCGCGCAGGCCGGCATCGGCGTGGCCGAGGCGCTGCGAGCGGACGAGGACCGCTACTGGTCGTACGCGTGCGCCGACCCGGCCTGCTGTCCGGCCGATGGCACGCCGTACGACCCGGAGTTCAGCCACGTGGCCGCCGAGGCCGTCGTGCACGGGCTGGTCGCGCTGCCCGACCGCGTCAGCCTGAGGCGCTCGCTCGAACCGTCCGGCGGAGCGGCCATGCGGGAGGCCACCCGGCGCGTCGTGGCCGACCTGCGCACCAGGCTGGCCGGAAGGGACACGTCCACCGACGGATTCGCCGCGGTGTTCGTCGCCGACGGCCTGGCCCGGGTCCGGGCCGCGATCGAGAGGTACGCCTCCGGTGGCCGGTTGGACGACGACGAGGCGGCCCGCCTCGGCTTCGATCTCGCGGTCATCCGGATACGGGACGAGGCGTGGGCGCTGTTCGACGACCGCGACGCGCATTCGATCCTGTGGCGGGACCTCACGCGCAGGCTGGAGCCGTGCTGCGTCGCTCCCGCCGCCTCACTGCTGGCCGCCGCTGCCTGGCGCGCGGGAGACTGCGCGCTGGCGAGCATGGCCCTGGACCGGGCGCTCGCCGCCGACCCCGGCTACTCCATGGCGATCCTGCTGCGGCAGGCGCTGGCGCATCTGCTGCCGCCGGACGCGTTAGGCGACCGCATGCCCTCACCCGAGGACATCGACATCGAGATGGGCCCGCCCAACTCGGGATGGCTGGCGCCGCTGTGCGCTCTACTGGGGGAGGAACCGTCCGCGCTGGCGGGCTGAGCCGGCGATGCCTAGGCGGGTTCCCCGCTCTCGGCCTGGCGACGCCGTTCGTTGTAGGCCCGCATCCGTGCGGGATAGCCGGTGAGCTGCACGTCGTAGACCGGCAGCGCGAGATCTCTGGCGACCTTGCCGATCACCGCCGGCGCTCCGACACGGCGGCGGGTCCATTCCCCGTCGTGCGCCACGGCGACGGCCGTGGTCTCGGTCGCGAAGGTCTCCGGTTCGACGTAGAACTCGACACCGCGCCGGGTCTTGGCGAACTCGATGAGCGCCTCGATGTCCTCATCGGTCGCCGAGCGGTCGAACTTGGCGACACGTGGTCCGCGCCGTCGTCTCAGGCCGTAGCGATCTCGCCATCCCATATCGTTTTTATACCTTCCCGCAATCACGAACGCGTTAAGGACTTCTCCGGGCCATGTCGGGGATTTCCCTGATGCCGGCACGCTCCGCCTCGCCGAAGATGGAGGCAGACTCGAGATAGGGCCGGTCACGACCATTGACGGCCACTGACGGAAGGCGATGCTTTGATGCCGGCGGCAGCGAAACCACGGTGGCAGGGGCACGGGCCCGTGCCGCACCCGCAGCTACGCGTGTCCGACGCGGACCGTGATCAGGTGGTCGAGCACGTGAAGGCGGCCTTCGCGGCGGGCAGGATCGACAAGATCGAAATGGACGAGCGGCTGGATCGGGCCATGACCGCGCGCACGCACGCGGACCTCATGCCGATAATGACCGACCTGTACGGCTCACGCCCCGCCTACGTGCCGCCCCCGCCGACCTATCCCGGGCCGGCCGCCGAATCCCGCGACCGCCTCCTCGGGGCCGGGGCGCACCTGCTGGCGCTGACCGGCCTGGTCGTGATCGGCCCGCTGATCATGATGCTGGTGGCGGGCAGTGGTTCGCCGTATGTCAGGAGGCAGGCGGTGGAGGCGCTGAACTTCCAGCTCACCGTGCTGGGCGCCACGATCCTGCTGCCGTTCACCGTCGTCGGCATCATCCTGATCCCGGTCATCTGGGTCCTGTGGTTCGTGCTGTCCATCGTCGCGGGGGTGTCGGCCGTCTCCGGCACCGAGTTCCGCTATCCGATGACGCTCCGCCTGGTGAAATGAAGCCGATGCGGTGAGCCCGTGAAACAGGTGGCCGCTCAGGGCAGGAGCGCGCGGACCGCCTCGACCGTGTCGGCCTCGTCGGGCCGCTTGTCCGGCCGGTAGCGCAGCACGCGGGCGAACCGCAGCGCCATCCCGCCCGGATAACGGCTCGACCGCTGGACGCCGTCGAAGGCGATCTCCACGACGAGCTCGGGTTTGACCGTGACCACCCAGTCGTCGGCCGGGCCTTCGGCCAGCCGCAGAAACTGCTGGGTCTGCCAGGTCAGCAGCTTGTCGGTCAGCCCCTTGAAGGTCTTGCCGAGCATCACGAAGCCGCCGTTCTCGGGGTCGAGGGCGCCCAGATGAAGGTTGGACAGCCACCCCTGTCGCCGGCCGCTGCCCCATTCGGCGGCCAGCACCACGAGGTCCAGGGTGTGCCGCGGCTTGACCTTGATCCAACCGGCTCCGCGCCGCCCCGCCGCGTACGGCGTGCGCGGCGACTTCACCACGACGCCCTCGTGGCCGCGCCGCAGGGCGTCGGCGAAGAACTCCTCGCCCTCCTCCGCGTCGGCCGTGACGAGGCGCGGGGTGATCAGCTCCGCCGGCACGGCCGCCTCCAGCGCGGCGTGCCGCTCCTCGTCCGGCAGATCGAGCAGGTCGGCCCCGCCGACGCGCAGCGCGTCGAAGAAGAAGACGCTGAGCGGCACCGCCGCACGCAGCTCGTCGCCCCCGGTCTTGCTCGCGACCCGGCCGGAGGTGACCTGGAAGGGCTCGGGGCGGCCGTCGGGCCGCAACGCGATCACCTCGCCGTCGAGCACCAGGTCGGTGTGGGGCAGTGCGGCGACGGCCTCGACCAGTTCGGGGACCTGAGCGGTGATCTCGTCGAGCGTCCGGGTGAACACCGTCACCTGTTCGCCTCGCCGGTGGGCCTGCACCCGCACCCCGTCGAGCTTCCACTCGATCGCGGCCGGCCCCCCGATCTTCTCCAGCGCGGCGGCGACGCTCGGCGCGCTCTGCGCGAGCATCGGCGCGACCGGGCGCCCCACCTCAAGGCGGAACGCGCGCAGCGCCGCGACGCCGCCGCGCAGCGCGGCCGCCCCCACCGCGGGCAGCCAGCCGCGCAGGGTCAGCGCGCGGCGGACCTCGGCGGCGGGGACCTGCGCGGCCTTGGCGATCGCCTCGACCATCACGCCGCCCTGCGCCCCCTGGCGGAGCTCTCCCATCAGCAGCCGCTTCAGGAACGACTGCTCCTGCCGGGTGGCCGCGGCGAAGAGCTCGGTGAGCAGCCCCCGGCGTGCCGCCTGCGAGCCCGGGCCGGCCTGAGATCCGATCCGTTGGAGCAGCGCGTCGACCTGGTCGAGGGTCATCGTGGCGACCTGGCGCGGCTCGGGCAGGTCACGCAGGCTCCGCCAGCCCACGCCGATCTGACGCTGCCGCAGCTCACCGGCGAGGTAGGCGATCGCGATCTCCGCCTCGTCCGGTCTTACCCGGCTCAGCAGCTCGGCCAGGTGCCCGATCTTGGCCGTACGGGCCCGGTCCACGGCGACGGCCGCCGACGTGCGGGCGAGGTCGATCAGCAACACACCGTAATCCTGCCTCACGACCGCCGGGTCCGGCCACGGGAGGGTGGTGTCAGCTGTAATGGCGCATGTCCGGCCACAGCCCGGCCCAGGGCCGGAGGGGCTCGCGGCAGACGGTGATCGGCCGGCCCTGTTCCTCGCCAGGCAGCCCGTCGAGGGTCGCGGCGAGCGAGCAGTCGGCGAACGCGCCGGCGAGGGCACGGGGCGGGACACCGACGAAGACGGCGGTCCGGGCGCTCTCCGGCGGCGGCCCCCACCACCACAGCTCGTTGTGGGGACTGTGGACGGGCGGCAGCCCGAACTCCTCCGCCCACCGGTCGAGCGCTCCCGCCTGCCCGTAGTTCGACGCCACCAGCACGGCACCGGCCCGCTCCGCCGCCGCAAGCCCGTCCACCACCCGGCCGACCTGCCGGGCGAGATCGTGCATCCCGACGGACTCGCGGGCCACCTCGTTCATCTCGGCGACCGGGGTACCGCCGATGGACCCGGCAGGGATGACGGGCAGCGCCGTCACGATCGCGGTCACCGCGCCGACCGCCAGCGCGGCCGCCAGCGTCCGCCGCCGAAGCGGCCGATCCCGCTGCCACCGGGCGGCGGCGACGCAGCCGGCCGCGAACAGATAGAGCAGGAACCCCACCGTGTAGTCCGGCCGGCCGCCGGACAGCAGCGTCAGCGCGCAGCCCAGCGGGTAGGCGATCGCGAACGCCCGCGTCGCCCGGCCGCGCCACAGCCCGATCCAGCCCGCGACACAGAGCACCGCCTGGGGCGGGCCGAGCAGCACGAGCTGCAGCGGCACGAAGGCGATCCGGTTGTCCGCGCCCTCGTCGATGCGGAGGGCCTCGGCCATCTGCAACTGGGGCCAGTCATGCGTCACCTGGTAGACCAGGTTGGGCGAGGCGATCACGATCGCCAGCAGCGCGCCGAGCCACAGCCGACGGTCCCGCAGCACCTCACGCGGACCGGCCGCCAGGAGGCCCACGCCGACGCCGCCCAGCAGCATCACGATCAGGTGCCGGTTGTAGGTGGCCGCACCGGCGATCACACCCAGCGCGATCCAGTAGCGCCCGTCGCCGCGCAGGAGCACACGAGCCAGGCACAGCGCGGCGGCCGCCCACAGCGTCATGTCCGGGGTCAGCGTCAGCAGCGAGTGCCCGGCGACCAGGGGGAAGACTCCGACGGCGGTGCCGACGGCGGCCAGGAGCTGTGCCGTACGGTCCCCGCCGAACTCCCGCGCGAGGAGGGCGACGAGCACCACGAGGAGCCCGGCCAGCAGGGCGGGGACGATCCGCAGGGCGACCACCGTGTCGCCGAAGACCGCCGTGGACGCCCGGGCGATCATCGGGGTGAGCGGTGGGGTGTCGAAGTAGCCCAATCGGGGGCGCTCGCCCAGCAGCCGGAAGTACAGCTCGTCGCGGTGGTAGCCGTACCAGGGGCTGACGGCGAGCAGCACCGCGACGACCGCCAGCGCGATCGCCGCGATCGGGCGCCGGGCGAGCGGCGGGGGGAGCCGGGTGTCGGGGGTGGATTCGGCGACCGAGATCACCCGACCATCATCGACGCCGGCGGCCCGCCGCGCCAGACCGGTAGGTCAGCCGACGCCGAGCAGGTCGACGACGAAGATGAGCGTCTCTCCCGGCTTGATGACGTTGCCGGCGCCGCGGTCGCCGTACCCGAGGTGCGGCGGAATCGTGAGGCGGCGCCGCCCGCCGACCTTCATGCCGACCACGCCGCGGTCCCATCCGGGGATGACCCGGCCGCCGCCCAGCGGGAACTGGAACGGCTGGCCGCGGTTCCACGACGCGTCGAACTCCTCGCCGGTGGAGAAGGCGACCCCGACGTAGTGCACGGTGACGTCCTGTCCCGCCCTGGCCTCGGGCCCGTCCCCCTCGACGAGGTCGACGATCTGCAGGTCGGCGGGCGGCTCGCCCTCGGGGAAGTCGATTTCGGGCTTCTCCGCTGTCACGTGCGTCTCCTGTCCTCTCACGCCGGGGCTTCCGGCCGGTGATCGACTCTACCGGTCGGACCCGTCGTACCGTGCCGTGTCCCGGCTCGCGCCTCGATCCGTACCCATCTCCGTGCCCATCTCCGGGCCCGTCGCCGTGCCCTTCGCGCCCGCCGCCGGGCCCGCGGTCGGCGGGCGTTCGACGACGACGGTGTCCGCGGGCGCCAGCCCGCCCTGCAGCAGGGCCTGGGCCCGATCCAGTACGGAGGCACCCACCAGCACGTCGTACCGTCCCGCCACGATCGAGCTGCGGGACGAGAAGTCGCGTACGCCGCCCGTGAACGCATGGCTGACGAAACCGAAGGCGGCGCCGGCGATGGCGCCCCAGAGGATCGACCACAGCACCAGCCAGATGAAGGAGGTCGTGGTCGTGGTGAACAGCCCCAGGAAGAGACCGACGACGAAGCCGAAGACCGCCCCGGTGATCAAACCGGTCAACGCGGCCCTGCCGTTGGTGAGCCGCCCGGTGACGGTCTCCTCCAGGCGCAGGTCCGTGCCGACGATGGTGGCCGTCTCCACCGGGAAACCGGCGTCGGACAGGGTGTCGACCGTGCGCTGGGCCGCCGCGTAGTTGTCGTAGCTGACCAGCAGTCGCTGGTCGGCCGCCGAAGTGAGCCGTCCCCTGGCCGGGGAATCCAACATTTTCGCCTCCGCGGGTAGTGCGGTCGTTGCATGACCGCACTACCCGCCGGACAGTGGATATGCCTGTCCGGGCGGCGACGGCGGGCTCACCAGCTCTGGTGGAGCGGCATGCCCTCGCTGTATCCGGAGGCGCTCTGCACGCCCACGACGGCCCTGTCGTGGAACTCCTCCAGGTCGGTCGCGCCCGCGTAGGTGCAGGACGACCGCAGCCCGGCGACGATGGCGTCGATCTGGTCCTCGACGCTCGGCCGCGCGGGGTCCAGATACATCCGCGACGTCGAGATGCCCTCCTCGAACAGCGCCTTGCGCGCCCGCTCGAACGGCGAGTCGTCGGCGGTGCGCAGCCGTACGGCACGGGCCGAGGCCATGCCGTAGTTCTCCTTGTACGCGCGGCCGTCGGGCGCGATCCGGGTGTCGCCCGGCGACTCGTACGTCCCCGCGAACCACGAACCGATCATCACGTTGGACGCGCCGGCCGCCAGCGCGAGCGCGACGTCGCGCGGATGGCGCACACCGCCGTCGGCCCACACGTGACGTCCCAGGGCACGGGCCTGCGCGGCGCACTCCAGCACGGCCGAGAACTGCGGCCGGCCCACGCCGGTCATCATCCGGGTCGTGCACATCGCGCCGGGCCCGACGCCGACCTTGACGATGTCGGCCCCCGCCTCGACCAGGTCGCGGACCCCCTCGGCGGTGACCACGTTGCCCGCAGCGACCGGCACGGCCGGGTCGAGCGCGCGGACCGCCCGGAGCGCGGTCATCATCTTCTCCTGGTGGCCGTGGGCGGTGTCGACCACGAGCAGGTCGGCGCCCGCTTCCACCAGTTCCTTGGCCTTGGCGGCCACGTCGCCGTTCACGCCGACGGCGGCGCCGATGCGCAGGCGGCCCTCCGCGTCGACGGCGGGCCGGTAGAGCGTGGAGCGCAGCGCTCCCGTACGGGTGAGGATGCCGACGAGGGCGCCGTCGGCGTCGACCACCGGGGCGAGCCGGTGCCGCCCCTCGTGCAGCGCGTCGAACGCGGCCTGCGGGTCGATCCCGCGCGGCAGCGTCTGCGGCGAGGCCGACATGACCTGGGAGAGCTGGGTGAACATGTCCACCCCCTGGCAGTCGGCCTCGGTGACGACCCCGACCGGGCGGTTCTGCCAGTCCACGACGATGATCGCGCCGTGCGCCCGCTTGGGCAGCAGACTCAGCGCCTCGCCGACCGTGTGGTGGGCCGTCAGCGTGATCGGGGTGTCGTGGACCAGGTCGCGGCCCTTCACCCACTGGACGACCTCGGCCACCACGTCGATCGGTATGTCCTGCGGAAGCACGGCGATGCCGCCGCGGCGGGCCACGGTCTCCGCCATGCGGCGCCCGGCCACGGCGGTCATGTTGGCGACCACGATCGGGATCGTGGTGCCGGTGCCGTCGTTCGTCGAGAGATCGACGTCCAGGCGCGACCCGATCGCCGATCGGGAGGGCACCATGAAGACATCGCTGTACGTGAGATCGTAGGGCGGCGTCACATCATTGAGGAATCGCACGTTTGTCCAGCCTATGCGGTGAGTGGTCATAGTCGGGCATTCCCGGCCCGGGACGAGGGGAGACCCGGGCACCGGATACATTGACCTCGCCTGAGAGGAGAAGCTGTGATCATCGTGGACCGGCCGGAGGTGCTCGTCGTCGGTTACGCCGTACGGACGACAAACGCGGCGGAGGCCGACCCGGCGCGTGCCCAGCTGCCGGGACTGTGGACGCGCGCCGGATCTCCCGGGGCGTTCGCCCATGTGCCGGGCCGGGTCGACGAGAACCTCTACGCGGTGCTGACGGACTACGAGAGCGACCACACCGGGGCCTACACCCAGATCGTGGGCATCGCCGTACGCACGGCGGCGCGGCTGCCCGAGGGCATGGTCGCCGTACGGGTCCCCGGTGTCCCGGCCATGCTGTTCGAGGCACGGGGCCAGATGCCGGGCGCGCTGCTCGAGACGTGGCAGCAGGTGTGGAAGCACACGGAGTCGGGCGGCACCCCGGTGCGGGCCCACACCACCGACCTCGAGGTGCATCACCCGGCCGGGGTCGACCTGTACGTGGCGGTCCTGCCGTCGTTCGGAGAATCCTGATCAGGCCAGCACACCGGCCTCGCGCAGCGCCTCGGCCTCGTCCTCCGGCAGGCCCCACTCGGTGAGGTCGTACAGGCGGGTGGCGGGCGCCAGGTCGCCGGGTCTCCGTTCGACGCCGAGCAGGCGCGGGGCGGGGGCGGGCTGCGGCACACCGCCGATCTCCAGGAACGTCTCCCGCGCCCGGTTGTGCGGATGCGCGACGGCCTCGTCCACGTCCAGCACGGGGAAGACGCAGGCGTCCGATCCCTCGAAGACCCGCTCCCACTCCGCCCGGGTCCTGGACCGGAAGATCGCGGCGAGCCGATCACGCAGCAGCGGCCAGCCGGCCGGGTCGTCCCGGCTCGGCAGGTCGGCCACGTCAGCCACCCGGCCCATCCGGTCGAGCATCTCCGTCCAGAACCGCGGCTCCAGCGGCCCGACCGCCAGGAACCCTCCGTCGGCCGTCTCGTACGTGTCGTACATCGGCGCGCCGGTGTCCAGCAGGTTGGTGCCGCGCGGACCCCAGTGGCCGTCGGCGATGCCGGTGTAGAACATCGCGAACAGCAGCGCCGCGCCGTCCACCATCGCGGCGTCGATCACCCGGCCCCGCCCGGTGCGCTCGCGTTCGAACAGGGCGAGCAGCACGCCGTAGGCCAGCATGAGGCCGCCGCCGGCGAAGTCACCGAGGAGGTTGACGGGGGGAGTGGGTTTGCCGCCCGCCCGGCCGAGCCGCGACAGCACGCCGGAGATCGCGATGTAGTCGATGTCGTGCCCGGCAGCCGACGCGAGCGGCCCCTCCTGGCCCCAGCCGGTCATCCGGCCGTAGATCAGCCGTTCGTTCACCGCGTGCAGGTCGGCCGGACCGATCCCCAGCCGCTCGGCGACACCGGGCCGGAACACCTCGATCAGGACGTCGGCGCCGGCGGCCAGCCTCTTGAGCGCCGCGACGCCCTCGGGTGACTTCAGGTCGAGCCCGATCGTGCGTTTGCCGCGGTCCATGACGTCCCGCCGGGGCACGTCGGTGACCGCCTCGACCCGGTCGATCCGCAGCACCCGCGCGCCGTGGTCGGCCAGCATCATGCCGGCGAACGGTCCGGGCGCCAGACCGGCGAGTTCCAGCACCTTCACCCCGGCCAGCGGGCCGTTCCGGGGCTCCTCCATGATGTCCTCCGCGATGTCCTCCGCGCTCGACCGCACCGGGTCGTGTCCGGGACGCTCCCCACGCGGAGAGTAGAACATGCTTCGGTTGCCGACGTCGTGCGAATTGCCGGAAACAGACCCCCGGCTCGGTCGAGGAATCGAAAAGAGATACGATCTACCCTTCGACGGCGTCGTTCCCCCGGCGTCGCGGACGATCCGGAGAGTTTTCACGGGCGTAACGTGTCGGCTCTGGTTTGCGACGTTCTCGGGGGATAGCGTGCAAGGGAGTGTCCGGTGGATCTTTGCCGTAGCGAGGATCGGCCAGACGAACGTGCCGCAGGTAGGCAGGGAGATCGGCCGGACACGGCCCGGAGGCGATCTCACGATCCAGGGGGTGGTTCCATGCCAGAGCGCACGGCCAGTATGACCGCCCATGCGAAGGCGGTCGAGCAGATCAGGGAATCTTATGCGGCGATCCCGGAGGGCGCCGCGCCCCGCCTCGCCAAGGCCACCACGAACCTGTTCCGCTTCCGCGCACCCGCCAAGACGGCCGCGCTGTCCGCCCGCGACCTCGACCAGGTGATCCAGGTCGATCCCTCGACGATGACGGCCGAGGTTCAGGGCATGACCACGTACGAGCACCTGGTCGACGCGACCCTGCCGCACGGGCTCATGCCGTACGTGGTGCCCCAGCTCAAGACGATCACGCTGGGCGGCGCGGTCACCGGACTCGGCATCGAGTCGACCAGCTTCTCCCGCGGCCTGCCGCACGAGTCCGTGGAGGAGATGGAGATCCTCACCGGGGACGGCCGCGTCGTCGTGGCCCGGCCCGAGGGCGAGCACGCCGACCTGTTCCGATCCTTCCCCAATTCCTATGGCACGCTCGGGTACGCCCTGCGGATCCGCATCAAGCTCGCCAAGGTCAAGCCGTTCGTGCGGCTGACCCACATCCGGTTCACCGAGGCGGACAAGTGCATGCTGGCCATGCAGGAGATCTGCGAGAACCGCGCGTACGACGGCGAGCCCGTCGACTTCGTCGACGGCACCTACTTCGGGCCGAACGAGATGTACATCACGGTCGGCACGTTCTCGGACCGCGCGCCCTACACGTCCGACTACACCGGCATGCGGATCTACTACCAGTCCATCCGCAGCCGCTCCCGCGACTGGCTGACCATCCGCGACTACCTGTGGCGGTGGGACACCGACTGGTTCTGGTGCTCGCGGGCCTTCGGCGTGCAGCAGCCGCTGGTCCGCTCTCTGGTGCCGCGCCGCTGGCTCCGCTCGGACGTCTACCGCAGGCTCGTGGGGCTCGACCAGCGGTACGGCGTCACCGCACGCGTCGACCGATGGCGCGGCAACCCGGTGCAGGAGTCGGTCATCCAGGACGTGGAGGTGCCGGTCGAGCGGGGCGCCGAGTTCCTCGACTTCTTCTCCGGCGAGGTCGGGATGACGCCCGTGTGGATGTGCCCGCTCAAGTCCACGGCCGAGTGGTCGCTGTATCCGCTCGAGCCCGGCCGCCTCTACGTGAACTTCGGCTTCTGGGGCATGGTCCCGTTGCCGCGCGGCCAGTACGACGGCTACTACAACCGGCTGATCGAGCAGGCGGTTCACCGGCTCGACGGCCACAAGTCGCTGTACTCGACCTCGTTCTACGAACGGGAGGAGTTCTGGCGGCTGTACAACGGGGACGCCTACTGGCCCGTTAAACGCACGTACGACCCGGGCGGACGGCTGCTCGACCTGTACGACAAGTGCGTCCGGGGTAGATAGGCGGTACGCGACAGCCGGGAGAGGTGCAGATTGTCTCTTGCGAAGATCTTCGAGAAGATCGTTGGTACCGACACGGGCATCCGCCTGACCGCCTATGACGGCAGCGCGACGGGCCCGGAGGACGCGGACGTCTCGATCGAGGTGAAGACCCCCGCCGCGGTGGCCCATCTGGCGCAGGCGCCCGGAGAGCTCGGGCTGGCCCGGGCCTACATCTCGGGCCACATCGATGTCCACGGCGACATGTACACCCTGCTCGACCACATGTGGTCGCTCACGCTGAACGACCTGCCGCTGCGCGAGAAGATCGACGCGGTCCGGTCGCTCGGCATCAAGCCCCTGATGATGCGCGTCGACCTCCCCCCGCAGGAGATGCGCCGCAGCACGCTGGCGAAGCTGGGCAGCCGTCACGCCAAGGAGCGCGACGCCGAGGCGATCCAGCACCACTACGACGTCTCCAACCGGTTCTACGAGTGGGTGCTCGGCCCCTCGATGGCGTACACCTGCGCGGTCTTCCCCGAGCACGACTCCACGCTGGAGGAGGCGCAGTACACCAAGTTCGACCTGGTGGCCAAGAAGCTGGACCTCCGGCCGGGGATGCGGCTGCTCGACGTCGGCTGCGGCTGGGGCGGCATGGTCATGCACGCGGCCAGGGAGTACGGCGTGAAGGCCCTGGGCGTCACGCTCTCCCGGCAGCAGGCCGAGTGGGCGCAGAAGGCGATCGCCGAGGCCGGGCTGACCGACCTCGCCGAGGTCCGCCACATGGACTACCGCGACGTGACGGAGACCGGCTTCGACCGGGTCAGCTCGATCGGCCTCACCGAGCACATCGGCAAGGACAACCTGCCGGCCTACTTCTCCTTCCTGTACGGCAAGCTCAGGCCGGGCGGCCGGCTGCTCAACCACTGCATCACCCGCCCGACGGGGACCGAGAAGACGTTCAACAAGGGCGGCTTCATCAACCGTTACGTCTTCCCCGACGGGGAGCTGGAGTCGGTCGGCCACCTGATCCGCCAGATGGAGGACATCGGCTTCGAGATCCGCCACGAGGAGAACCTGCGCGAGCACTATGCCCTGACCCTGCGCGAGTGGTGCGCCAACCTCGACGCCCACTGGGACGAGGCGGTCGAGGAGGTCGGCCAGGGGACGGCCCGCGTCTGGCGGCTCTACATGGCCGGCTGCGTCGTCGGTTTCGAGCGCAACAAGGTGCAGCTCCACCAGGTGCTCGGGGTCAGGCTCGACGACCGGGGACGGTCGCAGGTCGCGCTGCGCCCGTCCCTCCACTGGCCGTAGCGGCCGCCAACGCCGAAGCAGCCGCAGAGGGCCCTTTCGGAGTCCCGGCGGCTGTGCAAGACCTACCGCAGCTCCCGCTTGAGGATCTTTCCGGTCGCGGTCATCGGCAGGGCGTCGCGGAACTCGACGATCCGCGGATATTTGTAGGCCGCCATGTTCTCCCGGCACCAGGCCACCAGCTCCTCCTCGGAGACGGTGGCCTCCGGGGTGCGGATGACGTACGCCTTGATCTCCTCGCCGTGGGAATCGTGGGGCACCCCGACGACCGCGGCGAGCGAGACGGCCGGGTGGGTCATCAGGACCTCCTCCAGCTCCCGGGGATAGACGTTGAAACCGCCGCGGATGATCATGTCCTTGGCCCGGTCGACGATGAAGTAGTAGCCGTCCTCGTCGCGGCGGGCGAGGTCGCCGGTGCGGAACCAGCCGTCCCGCATGACCTCGGCGGTCGCCTCGGGCCGGTTGTAGTAGCCCTTCATGATGTTGTGCCCGCGGATGGCGATCTCGCCGATGTCGTCGGCGGTGTTCCAGTCGGCGTCGATGAGGCGCATCTCCACGCCCCAGATCGGAGTGCCGATCGAGCCGGCCTTGGCGGGCCTGCCCGGCTGGTTGAACGAGGCCACCGGCGCGGTCTCCGAGAGACCGTAGCCCTCCAGGATGCCGACGCCGAACGTCGCGGAGAAGTCCTTGAGCACCTCGACCGGCAGCGCCGAGCCGCCGGAGACCGCGGTGGCCAGCGACGTCGGCACCTCGGCCTGCCCGGCGCGTACGGCGGTGAGCATGGCCCAGTACATGGTGGGCACGCCCGCGAACGACGTGACGTTCTCCCGATTCATGAGCTCGAGGGCCGCGACCGGCTCGAACCGCGGCATCAGGACGATGGTCGCGTGCCGCCGGAACCCGGTGTTCATGACCACGGTCTGGCCGAACGAGTGGAACAGCGGCAGCGTGGCGAGGTAGACGTTCTGTTCCTGCCGGGCGAACATCTCGTCGCTGATGATCGCGTTGAGCAGCATGTTCTGGTGGCTGAGCTCGGCGCCCTTGGGCTGCCCGGTGGTGCCGCTGGTGTAGAGGATCACCGCGGTGTCCTCGGCCGAGGTCGCCACGGTCTCGAAGGTCCCCGGCACTCCGTCGAGCGCCGCCCACAGGCTCTCGCCGTACGGAGACTCGGTCGCGAGCGGCGTCGCGGGCAGCACGAAGAAGTGCTCGGCGCCCGCGGCGCCCTCGAAGCCCTTCCGTCCGCGCTCGCCGAGCGGCAGTTCCGGCGTGCCCTCGAAGCAGAAGAACGCCTTCGCCTCGGAGTCGTCCAGGTGATAGGTGATCTCCCTGGCCTGAAGCAGCACGTTGAGCGGCACGACGACCGCCCCGGCCTTCAAGATGCCGAAGTAGACGAACGGGAAGTACGGCAGGTTGGGGCAGGCCAGCGCGACCTTGTCGCCCCGGCCGATCCCGCGCGAGACGAGCAGGTTCGCGACCTGGTTGGCCATGGAATCGACGAGGGAGTAGGGCAGACGCAGGTCTTCGTAGACGACGGCCGTATGGTCGGGGTGCTCCCTGGCGCTGTCCTCCAGCACGACGGACAGGTTCAGCATCTGCCCCTCCTCCGTTGTTCGGGGTGTGGTGACCCGTATTTCCGGTGACATGTGCCAAGGCACATACCTACCGGTAGGTATCACATTTTGTGATTCAGGTCACCTAACGATCTGGAGTAGGCGAAGCTCACGTGGCCGCGCGGACTCAGCGGGCCGGCGCGGTCGTACGCGCGGGATCGCCGGGCGGTCCTTCCGGGACGTGACGTACGGCCGGACGGCCGCAGGAAGGCCCGCCTCGGCGGTCGCTCACTGCTGCTTGAGCGGGCGGATCGACCGGAAGACCGTGTTGACGTCGGGGAGCAGGTCGGCCTGGTCTCCGGGGACCGCCATGTAGACGACCGCGGGCAGGTCGCCACCGGTGTCCAGCGCCGCCACCACGATCGTCGTCTCGTCCACGCCCGAGGTGATCTTGTATGCGGACAGCAGACCGGTCTTGCCGTTGCGCGTCAGCTTCTGCTGTGCGATCTTGGTCGCCTTGTTGCCCTTGGGCAGCAGCGCCTGCCGCGCGTAGATGGCCACCGCGTTGACCACCGGGCCGAGCTTGTCCGGCGTCGTGTACTTCGCGGCCAGCGTCTGCGACAGCGGGCCCCACATGAGCTCGGCCTCCTGCGCCCCCTGGATGCCCTGGACGTGCTGCCTGCCGGCGAAGCCGTACTTCGTCTGCACGGTCTGGCCGTCCGGGTCGAGCTGCCACTTCCCGCCGAGCCTGGGCACCGTGATCCGGCCCGTCTGGTCGGCGATCGTGCCGTTGACGGGTGAGGCCGTTCCCTTGAACTTCGGCAGTGTGGGGTAGCGCGACTGCGGCTTGGCCACCACGGATTGGGACGGCTTGGCGGACGGCGTGACCGGGTCGGCGTCGGCCTCGCTGGACGAGCTGAGCGGACCGGCGACGAACGCCCACACCAGCACCCCGACCAGCGCGACGAGCACCGAGCCGCCCAGCGCGAACAGCCAGACCGGCCGGCCGCCCTCGTCGTCCTCGTACTCGTCGATGGCGTCGTAGTTCTCCCCGAAGACCGTGTTCCACAGCTCCTGCTGCCGGTGCGCCGGCGGTGTCTTCGGCCCGCTGATCTGCCCCGCCGTCACGAACGGCTTGTACGGATCATCCGGCGGTGGCGGGGGCGGTGGTGGCATCGGCGGTGCGGCCGCCGTCTGCGGATGGGCGGCGGAGGGGTGCGGACGGGGACGCGTGGCCTGGTGGTCGATGTGGGCCGTACGGTGGTCCGGGTCCGGGCCCCGTCCCGCACCGGCCTGGCCCGGGTCAGGCCCACGGTGGCTCTGGGCGCGCTGTTCTGTGCTGCCGTATCCCGTGCTGCCGTATCCCGTGCCGCCGAGTCCTGAGCCGCCGAGTCCTGGGCCGCCGTATTCCCTGCCGCCGTGTCCCGGGCCGTCGTATCCTGAACCGCCGTGTCCTGAACCGCTGTGTTCCGGGCCGCCGTGCTCTGGAGCGTGGTGCGGCGAGGCCGCCATGAACGACCGGACCGTGGGCGTGAAGGGCGAGCCTCCGGACTCCGGCCGGGTGGGCGGGATCTCCGGCCAATCGGGTGCTCGCTGCGGCGGCTGGAGAACCACGTGAAGACCCTCGTCGGCCGCTACAAGGGCAAGAT
>BCRI01000087.1 GCA_001552515.1 Sphaerimonospora mesophila NBRC 14179 = JCM 3151 | reverse complement strand
CCCCACCCCACCCCCGCCGTGATCTTGCGAAAACTCGCACTTCCCGGCTGTGACCTGCGCCGACACCATTCGTGATCTTGCAGTTTCGCGCAGGTAGCCCGGTCTACCTGCGCATTCGCACTCCGTGATCTCGCAGTAGGTGGGCGGGAGTGGGCGCGCCCACCGAATCCCCGACAAAGTTGACATCCGACAAGTCCGGATATTGCTGTCTTTGCCGTTTCTTGGGGCACTGCTATACCTAAGTGTGCGATTTCATGACTTAGGGGTGGCAGTGGGCGGTCGTGGAGCCAGGTTCGCCGCCGTCTCGGCGGCGGCCGCCATATTCGCCGGGGTGCTCGCCGGGTGCGGGCCCATCGAGGACGATCTCGGCCTGGGCCGCATGGGTCCGGCCGACAGCGGTGGTGGGGCGGGCAAGGAGGCGGCGCTCGGCGTCAGCCCGCTCAAGAATCCGGACGGCACCGGCCCCGGACTCGGACCGATCACCTCGGCCGGTGATCGCTCCGAGGCCCGTAAGCTGATCGACAAGGTGCGGACCAAGGGCCGCGGGCCGAAGACCGGATATTCCCGGGACAAGTTCGGGTACGCCTGGGCGGACAGCGTGGACGACGTCCCGTGGGGGCGTAACGGCTGTGACACCCGCAACGACCTGCTGAAGCGGGACGGCCGGGATATCGAATATCGCGAGGGCTCCAACTGCGTGATCGTCAAGATGACGATCTACGACCCCTACACCGGCAAGACCATCGACTGGACCAAGCAGGCGGCGGCGAAGGTCCAGATCGACCATGTGATGCCGCTGTCCTATGACTGGCAGATGGGTGCGTCACGGTGGAGTGAGGACAAACGCAAACAGATCGCCAACGACCCGCTCAACCTGCTCCCGGTCGACGGCTCCACCAACTCCTCCAAGGGTGACGCCGGCCCGGCGACCTGGCTGCCGCCGCAGCGGAGCATCCGCTGCTCCTACGCCGTGCGTTTCGCCCAGGTCTCCCTCAAGTACGACCTCCCGGTGACCACGGCGGACAAGACGGCGATGCTGGAGCAGTGCGCCTGAACCCGAACCACCCCGCGTGATCTTGCGATTTCTCGCACCCCTCGCGCCTGACCTGGCCAAGTAGCATTGGCGATCTTGCAGAAACTCCCTTTCGTGGCGGCTGACCCGCGCGACGGGCTTCGGTGATCTTTCATTCCGCATCGAACTGCAAGATCATGAATGGTATACGCGCAGGTCAGCCGCGTCGCGGCCACATTTCTGCAAGATCACGACAGGTGTTTCGCCTGGTGAGAGGGGATCTCTGCGAGAAAGTGCAAGATCACGCCACGGGGTTGGGGGGGTCAGCCGCCGTTCGCGCATTCGGAGGTGGGGTCGTCCACCTCGGGCGCGCTGTCGGCGACGGTCACCTCGAGTTGGGCCGTCGACGCGACCAGGCTGCCCACGGGGGACCTGGCCGCCTTCTCGTTCACCACGACGCCGCGCTCGCCGAGCAGTTCGTACGTCTTCGGGTCGAAGATGATGTCCTCCCGCACGCCTGAGGACACCCGGCCGACGCCGATGCCCCTGCGACCGGCGGCGTCCTGTGCGTCCTGGGTGACGGTGACGCCGGGGATCGTGGCGGCCGCCTTGAACAGCGCGGCGCGCTGGGCGGCCGGCAGATAGGTCTCCCTGAGCAGATCGCCCACCGCCGTCCAGGCCCCCACGTCCGGCGGGTTGTCGCCGCGCTCGCGCGAGTACAGGTAGTCGCGCATCCCCTCGGCGTCGGTCGGCAGCCTCCTCAGCGAGGTATAGGCGGTGTCCCGTGTCGCACCGTCGCACACCGGCAACGAGGCCCACCAGGTGCCCTTCTCGCGGTAGGCGTCCTCGGGAATCGGCCAGCCGGGATAGGCGCGGGGCGCCAGGTTCTCGACCTTCAGTGCGCCGTCTCTGGTGCCGTCGGCGGACAGCCAGATCGTCCGCTTCGTCCGGTAGAGATAGCGGCTCTCCTCGCTCGCCTCCCCGGTGTCGGGGTCGGTGGCGCCGATCGAGAACGCACCGTACATCGTCTGCGAGCTGACCTTGATGAACTGGTCGTCCCGCGGGTTGAGGTCGGTGGCCGCGCGGGCGGCCCGGCCGAGCACCTCTTCCGCCGACACCTTCGCGATCTTCGGCAGCGCCACGACCACCTCGGGCCCCCCGCCCGCCTCGCCGCTCGCGCCGTCCCCCTGCGCCGATGGGAGCGGTGCCGCCGGAAGCCGTGCCGATGGAGGCTGCTCCGACGCTGGCTGGGCGACCGGGCCCGTGGCGGTGCCGTTCGGCATGACGGTCACGACCGTGACCGCCGCCGCTGCGACCAGCGCGGCGCCGCCGATCGCGAGGCCGTACGGCCGGCGGGAAACGGCACGCAGCACATCGCGGCCGAAGAGCCCGTGCCCGCGCGGGCCGTCCCCGGTCAGTCGCCGGCGCGCCGCCGCCCTGGCCGCCAGGGAGTAGGGCGGCGCCTCGGGCCGCTCACGGGCGATCATCCTGATCTCGTCGTTCACGGGGTGCCCTCCTCGGGAAGGTGGAGATGACGGCGGAGCTTGGCCCTGATCCGGTGGAGCCGTGACCGTACGGTGCCGACGGGGACGCCGAGCGCCTCGGCGGCCTCCTCATAGGTGAGGTCGGCCCATGCGATGAGCAGGAGGAGTTCGCGTTCGGCGGCCGACAGCCGGGCGAGCGCCGCGGCGAGGGCCGGCCGCATCGCTGCGGCGCTCGCCCTCTCGGCGGTGCGCTCCTCGTCGTAGGCATCCCCGCCCGGTGGCCTTTCTTCGCGGTTCGCCGCCCGGGCGAACGCCTTCAGCCGGCGCATCTCCGACCTGCGGTGGCCGGAGATGAGCCGGCTCGCGATGCCGTACAACCAGGGGCGGGCGTCCGGCCTGGCCGGGTCGTAGCGATGCCGCTTGCGGAACGCGAGCAGGAACGTCTCAGCGGTCACGTCGTCGGCATGCTCGGGTCCGAGACGCCGCCCGACGTAGGCGTGGATCTCGTCGGCGTGCCGGTCGAACACCCCGGCGAAGTCGTCCGGCCGGTCCAACGAGGCGCCGATCAGCTCGGCGTCGGACGGCTCGGCCAGCGGAGTCCGGTCCGGAACGCCCGGCGGCCACTGCGACACAGGCCGGGGGATGTCGGTGGCCGCGGTCCTCACCACCCGTTATGTCCGATCATTGGGGATTCCTTCCGTGGGCGCCCTCGCGCCCTTCACCCCCTACTCCGCCGCACGTCCGGATCCGGTTCCATCCGGGCTCAGCGGGCGCCGCGGACCCGGAGGGAGGCCAGCAGCGCCGTGCTGGCCTCGGTGATCGCCTCGACCGCTTGCTCGAAGGCCTCCGCGTTGTGCTGGGCGGGTGCGCGGAAACCCGAGATCTTCCGGACGTACTGCAGGGCCGCCGCGCGGATGTCCTCCTCGGTCACCTGCTCGGTGAACGGCGGGCGCAGGGTCTTGATGCTTCGGCACATGCTCCTATCCTCCCCGGTCGACCGGCCACTCGGGGAGAGCCGGTCGCCAGGAGATGTGCCCGGTCGCCCGGAGATGTGCCGGGTCGCCCGAGATGTGCCCGGTCACCCGGAGAAGGTCAGCCGAAGACGGCCGTGCCGAAGTCGTCGGCGGCCTTGCGCAGCATGGCGGCCAGTTCCTCGCGGTCGATCGCGTCGATCCGCTCGGCCGGCCCCGACACCGACATCGCCGCGAACGTCCGTCCACCGTCGTGCACCGGCACGGCCATGCAGTGCACGCCGTTCTCCTCCTCACCAAGGTCAAGCGCGTACCCCCGCGCCCGCACCCGGTCGAGCTCGTCGAGCAGCGCCTCGGCCGTGGTGATGGTCCGGTCGGTACGGCGCGGCAGCCCGGTGCGGCCGAGCACGGCGGCGGCGTCGGGCCGTTCGGCCAGCAACACCTTGCCGACGGCCGTGCTGTGCGGCAGCACCCGCCGGCCCACCTCCGCGAACATCCGCAGCCTGCGCGGCGACGGCACCTGGGCGACGTAGACGACGAAGTCGCCCTCCAGCACGGCCAGGTTGGCGGTCTCGCCGGACAGCTCCACGAGCTTCGCGAGGTACGGCTCGGCCCACACGGCGAGCATCCGCTCGGCCGCGCCGCCGATGCGGACCAGCGCGCCGCCGAGGGCGTAGCGCCGGTCGGACTCCTGCCGGACGTACCCGCGCGCCAGCAGCGTCCGCAGCAGCCGGTGGATGGTTCCGTACGGCAGGCCGGTGCGGGCGGCGATCTCCGAAAGACCGGCCTGGCCGCCGTTCTCGGCCAGCGCCTCCAGCACGTCCAGGGCCCGGTCGACGCTCTGCACGCTCACCGGGCCACTCCCCGCGCGCCCGCCGTGGCCGGACCAGGCACGCCCAGCGACTCCGGAGCACGGCCGCGCAGGGAGGCGTCGAGCACCTCGGCCGTGTGCGCGACCCGCGGCCCGCCGCCACCCGACCGGCGGACGGCGGCCGTGATCTGCAGCGTGCAGCCGGGGTTGGCCGACACGAGCAGGTCGGCGCCGGTGGCGAGCACCCGTTCCGCCTTACGGTCGCCCAGCTCGCGGGCCGCCTCCGGCTGGAACAGGTTGTACGTCCCGGCCGATCCGCAGCAGATCTCCGACTCCGCGATCTCCCTCAGCTCCAGCCCGGGGATCGCGCGCAGCAGCTCGCGCGGCTGGGCCCGCACACCCTGGGCGTGGGCGAGGTGGCAGGCGTCGTGGTAGGCCACGGACATCGGCAGCGGGTGGCGCGGCGCGACCGGCCCCAGCTCGACGAGGAACTCCGCCAGGTCGCGTACCCGCAGCGCCCGCGCCCGCTCCGGCCATCCCTCGTCGCGCAGGGACGGGTCACCCGACAGCACCTCGGCGTACTCCTTCATGCTCGACCCGCACCCGGCGGCGTTGACCACGACCGTGTCGACGCCTTCGAAGGCGGCGATCGTACGTTTCGCGAACCGCCGCGCCTCGGCGTCCCGCCCGGAGTGGACCGACAGCGCGCCGCAGCACCCCTGCCGGGGCGGGATCACGACGTCGCACCCCTCCAGCGCGAGCACCCGCGCGGTGGCCGCGTTGACCCGGGGGAAGAACTCGCCCTGCACGCAGCCGGTGAGCAGGCCGACCCGAGCCCGGCGCCGCCCACGCGCGCCGACGAGCGGCGGCAGTCTCGGCACGTGCCGGGGCAGCGGGGGAGCGAGCTCGGCCATGGCGCCGAGGGACGGGTGCACGCGCTCCAGGAACGGCCGCAGCCGTTCGTTCAGCCGGAACCGCTCGCCCAGCCGCATCGGCAGGCGCAGCGCCCGGAGCCGGCGACGGTACGGGAACAGCGCGAAGACCAGGGCCCTGACCGCGCGGTCCTCCGGCGTGCGCACGTGCTCCCGCTCGACCGTGGCCCTCGTCTGCTCGATCAGCCGGTCGTACCGAACCCCGGAGGGGCAGGCGGTGACGCAGGCCATGCAGCCGAGGCAGGCGTCGAAGTGACCGGCCATCTCGTCGGTGAGCGGGGTGCCCTCGACGTGCTGGCCCATGAGATGGATGCGCCCGCGCGGGGAGTCCATCTCCTCGCCCCACAGGACATAGGTCGGACAGGTGGGCAGGCAGAACCCGCAGTGCACGCAGTCCTTGATCAGATCGGGGTCCATCGAACCGGCGCGGACGGATCTCCTGATTCGGCCATGATCCGCGCTCCCTCCTTTCCAGGAGTAATGACGGTCAGCGGACGCCTCCGGCGAAGCGGCCGGGGGACATCCGGTGGTCGGGGTCGAAGCGTTCCTTCACCCGCAGCGTCAGCTCGCGCCGGAGCAGCTCGCGCCGCGTCGACTCCCGCCCCCATGGGTCCGGCGCGGCCGCCGGGGGCACGGCCTCCGGGGACGTGAGCACCACGACCCGGCCGTCCAGGCCGCCGGCGTGGGCGACCTCGATCCGGGAGCGGAGCGGGTTCAGCAGCCCGGCCACCCGTTCGAGTCCGGCCCCGGCACTCGCAGCGTACAGGGCGACGTGCAGCACTCCGGCCGCGATCGAGCCGCGTACGGCCGCACCGGCCCCGGCGCGTCCGGCCGCCGCCATGAGGTCGAGGACGGCTCCGGGCAGGCGGGCCGGCGCCGCCCTGACCTCCAGCAGGAAACCGCCCGCGGGCCCGGCGGGCTCCGGCAGCCGCCCCCACCACGCGGGCGGCTCGTCCGCGATCAGTGCGCCGTCCCCGATCAGGTCGCGTACGGCCCGGGCGCGCTCGTCGGCGGCCGCGCCCTCGATCAGTACGGCCAGGCTCGGCGTGCCGCCGCTGTCGGGTCCTGGCCAGTCGAGTTCGATCGCGGCCGGCTCCTGCGTCGCGGCGGCGACGGCCGTCACCAGGGCGGCCAGGCGGTCCGGCGGGTAGGGTGCGCCGAGGCCGGCCGTCACCCAGGCGCGGGCGGCGGGCAGCGGCCGCAGGCGGAACGTGGCGTCCGCGATGACGCCGAGCGTTCCGTACGAGCCGGTGAAGAGCTTGCCGAGGTCGTAGCCCGCGACGTTCTTGACGACCTTGCCGCCCGACCGCGCGATCGTGCCGTCGGCCAGCACGACGGTGACGCCGATGAGCAGGTCGCGGGGGGTGCCGTACCGGAACCTGCGCGGTCCGGCGATCCCGGTGGCCAGCAGCCCGCCCACGGTGGTGCCGGGGACCGGCACGTCGAGGGCGAGCTCCTGACCCTCGGCGGCGAGCGCGGCCGCCAGCGCCTCCGTCGTCACCCCGGCCTGGGCGCGGACGACCAGGTCGCCGGCGGTGTGCTCGACGATCTCGTCGAGGCGCCCGGTGCCGATCACGACGTCGCAGCGTGACGGCGGCCCGCCCCAGCGCCGCTTGGTCCCGCCGCCCAGCGGGACCACGGCGAGATCGTGCGCCGCGCTCGCGCGCATCACGGCGGCGATCTCTTCGACGCTCTCGGGCAGGGCGACCCACCGGGGCGGCACGCCGGGAAGGCCGTCCGTGTGCCCTGCCGCGCGTACGGTCACTCCGCTCAGGCCGGGAAGGGCGGGGGCGCTCATCAGAACTGCTCCGCGAGGCCGGACTCCACCAGCGGGTGGACGCCCCGGCGCACTCCGGGGACCTCTCCGCACAGCCGGGGGGTGGGAAAGATCTTGCCGGGGTTGGACAGGCCCTTGGGGTCGAAGGCGCAGCGCACGAGCTGCATGGTGTCGAGATCGTCGGCGCTGAACATCCGGGGCATGAACCTGGCCTTGTCCACGCCCGCCCCGTGCTCGCCGGTGATCGAGCCGCCGTGCTCGACGCACAGGTCGAGGATGCGGCCGCTGACGGCCTCGGCGCGCTCGCCCTCGCCCGGCACGCTGTCGTCGAAGAGCACGAGCGGGTGCAGGTTGCCGTCGCCCGCGTGGAAGACGTTGGCCACCCGGATGCCGAACTCCTCCTGCAGCCGGTCGATCCCGGCGAGCACCCCGGGCAGGGCCGTTCTCGGCACGACGCCGTCCTGCACGATGTAGGCCGGGCTGATCCGGCCGACGGCGGCGAAGGCCGACTTGCGGCCCTTCCAGATCGCGGTGCGCTCCTGCGCCGACGCGGCCACCCGCAGCTCGAACGCGCCGGCGTCGCGGCAGATCCGCTCCACCGTCGTGAACTGGCGGGCCACCTCGGCGGCCGGCCCGTCGAGCTCGATGACGAGCACCGCACCGGCGCCCGCGGGATAGTGGCAGGCGACGGCCGCCTCGGCCGCCTCGATCGCGAGCGCGTCCATCATCTCGATGGCGGCAGGGACGACCCCGGCCGCGATGATCGCGGACACGGCCCGGCCGCCGCCCTCGATGTCGTCGAAGGCGGCCAGCAGGGTCGTCACCGCCTCCGGCGCGCGCGACAGCCGTACGGTGATCTTGGTGGCGATCCCGAGCGTGCCCTCGGAGCCGATGAACGTGCCGAGCAGGTCGAAACCCGGGTCCTGCTCGGACAGCTCGACGATCTCCCCGTCCGGCGTGACGAGCTCGACCGCGATGACGTGGTTGACGGTGAAGCCGTACTTCAGGCAGTGGGCGCCGCCGGAGTTCTCCGCCACGTTGCCGCCGATCGAGCAGATCTGCTGGCTGGAGGGATCGGGGGCGAAGTAGTACCCCTGGTCGCGGACCGCCTCGGTGATCGCCAGGTTCGTCACCCCTGGCTCGGCCACCACCCGGCGGTTCGGGATGTCCACCTCCAGGACGCGCCGCATGCGCGAGGTGACGATCAGCACGCCATCGGTCCTGGGCAGCGCGCCGCCCGACAGCCCGGTCCCCGAGCCCCGGGCCACGAACGGCACGCCGTGCTCGTCGCACAGCCGTACGACGGCCGCGACCTGCTCGGCCGACTCCGGGAGCACCACCACCCCCGGAGTCGCCCGATGATAGGTGAGCCCGTCGCACTCGTAGGTCCGCAGGCGTACCGGATCGGTGATCAGCGCGTCCGGCGGGAACAGCTCACCCAGGCGCGCCGTCACCCGTCCCAGCGCCTCGGACCGTTGGACCTCGGGCATCGGACACCTCCTCACGTCGACGGCGCGTGCGGTCTACGGCATGCGCTCGTACGCGGGCAGCGTAAGGAACTCGGCGAAGTCGTCGTCAAGTGCGACCTCCTTGAACAGGGCGGTGGCCTGGGCGTAGAGACCCTCGTCGTAGCCGGGCTCCGCCGCGATCCCGGCCAGTTCCTCCTCGATGATGCGCTCGACGAGCTCGCGGGTCACGACCGCACCGGTGTCCGCCAGCTTGATGTCGTTGTGGATCCACTGCCACACCTGGGAGCGGCAGATCTCGGCGGTGGCCGCGTCCTCCATCAGGTTGTGGATGGCCACCGCGCCCAGCCCGCCCATCCAGGCGGCCAGGTAACGCAGCGCGACGTCCACGTTGCCCCGCAGCCCGGCCTCGGTGATCTGGCCCGGGGTCTTCGACACCGCGAGCAGGTCCTCGGCCGTGACGCGGACGTCCTCGCGGAGCCGGTCGAGCTGGTTGGGCCGGTCGCCGAGCACGCCGTCGAACACCTCGCGGCAGATCGGCACCAGATCGGGGTGGGCCACCCAGGACCCGTCGAAGCCGTCGCCGGACTCACGGGTCTTGTCGGCCCGCACCTTCTCCAGGGCGACCCGGTTGACCTCGGGATCGCGCCGGGACGGGATGAAGGCCGCCATGCCGCCGATCGCGTGCGCGCCCCGCTTGTGGCAGGTGCGCACCAGCAGCTCGGTGTAGGCCCGCATGAACGGCGCGGTCATCGTCACCGCGTTGCGCTCCGGCAGCAGGAACTCCCGGCCCCGCGTACGGAACTTCTTGATGACGCTGAACAGGTAATCCCAGCGGCCCGCGTTGAGCCCGGCCGAGTGCTCGCGCAGCTCGTAGAGGATCTCCTCCATCTCGAAGGCGGCCGGGTAGGTCTCGATGAGCACGGTTGCCCGGATCGTCCCCCGCGGCAGGTCGAGCAGCTCCTGGGCGCGGACGAACACGTCGTTCCAGAGGCGCGCCTCGAGGTGCGACTCCATCTTCGGCAGATAGAAGTACGGCCCCCGGCCCTTGCTGAGCTGCCGCCGGGCGCAGTGGAAGAAGTAGAGCCCGAAGTCGAGCAGCGAGCCCGATATCTCGGCGCCGTCCACCAGGACGTGCTTGTCCGGCAGGTGCCAGCCGCGCGGCCGGACGACCACCGTGGCGAGCTCCCTGTCCGGCTTCAGGACATAGTCCTTGCCGCCGGTGGAGAAGTCGATCGTGCGGTCGAGGGCGTCGCGCAGGTTGAGCTGCCCGCTGATCGTGTTCTCCCAGGTCGGCGTGTTGGCGTCTTCGAAGTCGGCCAGCCAGACCTTGGCCCCGGAGTTGAGCGCGTTGATGGTCATCTTGCGGTCGACCGGCCCGGTGATCTCCACGCGGCGGTCGGCCAGCCCGGGCGCCACCGGCGCGACCTGCCACTCCGACTCGCGGATGTGCTTGGTCTCGGGAAGGAAGTCGAGTGTCTCTCCGGCCGACAGCCGGGCCTGCCGCTCCTGGCGGGCGTCGAGGAGCCGGCGACGGGTCTCGTCGAACTCCCGGTGCAGGGCGGCCACGAAGTCGAGCGCTTCGGGAGTGAGGATCTCGTCGAACCGATCGAGCATCGGGCCCGTGATCTGAACGCCGTCCATCGAGGTCCCTTTCCACGATACGGAAACAAAATTCTAGATGATGGAATCGACGCTACCTCACGGTCTGCCGGGGGAACAAGGTAGGGGTGGCCTCAGGGCGGCCTCGGGGGAGTCCCCGATGGGCCGCGGCCGCGTGGGGCCGAAGAATGATGGCCATGAGACAGAAGCCGACGACCGTCGCCGCCGCCGGAGCCGTACTGGGCCTGACCCTCGCCCTCACCGGATGCGGGGCGGCGTTCGGCCTGAACGAGCGGGCCGAGCAGTCCTATGACGTGACCGACAAGGTGACCACCCTGGAGATCGGCACCGGGTCGGGCGAGGTCGTGATCGCCGGATCGGACCGGTCCGGTGTCCACGTCAAAGAGAGCCTGCGCTGGAGCGGGGACCGGCCCGCCGACGGGCACCGGGTGGACGGCGACACGCTGAAGCTGGAATACGACTGCAACACCTGCTCGATCGACTACCGGGTCGACATCCCGCGCGGCCTGGCCGTACACGTCGAGACCGGATCCGGTTCGATCACCCTGCGCGACCTGGCCGGCCGGGTGACGGCCTCGACCGGTTCCGGTGACATCGACACGAGAGGGCTGGCCGGTGCGGAGGTGTCGGCGGACACCGGGTCCGGCGAGGTCAGGCTCAAGTTCGCCGAGGCGCCCCGGCAGGTGTCCGTCGAGACCGGCTCCGGCGACGCCGAGGTCCGGGTGCCGGACGGCACCTACCGCGTGACCGCGGAGACCGGCTCGGGCGAGCGGAGCGTGGAGGTCGCCCATGACCGCGCCGCATCGCGCACGATCGTGGTGAAGGCGGGCTCCGGCGACGTCGCCGTACGCCGGCAGTGAGGCGGGGAACCTAGAACATCGGCCGAGTAATCGGACATCGCTGAGGAAGTCCCTGGTCGGCTCCGGTCGCTGCGCCGGGAGGAAGCTCCGGTCCGCTACCTGGCCCCACCGAGCGGGGCCCGGCGTGCGGTCCTCGCTCCCTCCCGCTCCGCTCCCTGCCCCCTCGGCTGAGGAAGTCCCTGGTCGGCTCCGGTCGCTGCGCCGGGAGGAAGCTCCGGTCCGCTACCTGGCCCCACCGAGCGGGGCCCGGCGTGCGGTCCTCGCTCCCTCCCGCTCCGCTCCCTGCCCCCTCGGCTGAGGAAGTCCCTGGTCGGCTCCGGTCGCCGCCACCCCGGCTGGTCGACCGACCCGCTAGCCCAGCACGGGGTGGTTGCTGCGGAACACCCCGGCCGGGTCCCGGCGGCGCTTGATGTCGCGCAGCCGTGCCAGCACCTCGGCGGGGAAGGCGGAGGCGGCCTGCTCTTCCTCGTCCAGAAAGGTGAAGGGCTTGCGGCCGGTGGTGTGGGGCGTCATCGCCCGGCCGATCTCCGTCAGCCGGGCGGCGACGGCGCGCGCGCTCTCCGGCGTCGGGATCGGCCCGACCATCCCCAGCAGGTACGGCTCGGCGATGTGCCCGCACGCGCCGCCGCTCTCGGCGGGCCGGCTCAGCGCGCCGCCGAGATGACGCACCTGCACCGACACCAGCGGCGCGACGTCGCCGACCGCCGCGATCAGGTCACCGGCGACCGCGTCGTCGAGCCCGGTCAGCAGTTCGCCGCGGGACAGGGCGGGCAGCGGCTCGGTCGGCTCGGCGCAGATGTCGCCCACGGCCTCCGGCGGCAGCGCGGCGCGCGTGTCGCCGATCACGCCGGGAACCGCCTCCAACCGCCGGAGCAGGGCCCGGCCCTCCTCCTCCACGCCGAGGAACGCGGTGTCGACCGCGACGGCGGTGAGTCCGCGCAGCGGCTCCGGAACCTCGGGAAGCGGAGGAAAGCCGAGCATGGTGAACCAGACGGCCAGCTCCTCGGGGGCCGCGGCCGTCACCTCGCGGAAGGCGTCCATTACCTCCGCCGCGCGGTCGACCGGCCACAGCATCCGTCCGCCGTAGAGCAGGGGCGCCGGGTGCAGATCCAGCTCCAGCGCCGTCACCAGTGCGAAATCACCCCCTCCGCCGCGCAGGGCCCAGAACAGGTCCGGGTCGGCCTCGGCGGTGACGCGTAAGGTCACGCCATCGGCGTCGATCACCTCCAGGGCGCGCACGTCGTTGGCGGCCAGGCCGTACCGGCGGCCGAACCAGCTGACCCCGCCGCCGAGGGTGTAGCCGGTGACGCTGACGACGGGAGAGCTCCCGGGCAGGCCGGTCAGCCCGTGCTTGCCGGCCGCGACGAGCAGTTCCTCCCACCGCACGCCCGCCTCCACCCGGGCGACCCGCTCTCCGGCCTGGACGTCGGTCCCGCGCAGCCGCCTGGTGCGGACCAGGATCGTCCCGTCCAGATGCGGCGAGGCGCCGTGCCCGCTCGGCTGCGCGGCCACGCCGAGCCCGGCCAGCTTCGCGTAACGGACGACGGCGGCTGCGTCGGCCGCGTCCTCGATCTCCACCACCGCCCGGACCCGCTGGTCGACGGCGCGGTTCCAGGGCAGGCGCGCGGTCTCGAACGCCTCGTCGCCGGGGAGGAGGACCTGCCCGCGTACGGTGCGCCGAAGATCTGCTCCGATGGTCGCTGTCATTTCTTCTCCTGCTCGGTTGCCCGGGGATTCCGTTCGCTCCACCAGGCTGTGCCAGGCGGTTTGCGGCGGATTGGGAGCCGATTAGGAGCAGGTGCGGGAGCCGGTCAGGGGCAGGGCCGGGAGGGGTTAGGAGCTCGGTTGGAAGGCGATTGGGAGCCGGCTTGGGAGACCGTTAGGAGATGGTTAGGAGCTTGCTGGGGAGCCGACTAGGAATTCGGTTGTCCTGTCGGGACAAATTCGGCTTTACGCTAACGAGCCGGATCTCCCTTGCAACGAGGAACCATGGACTTTCGCCTGTTCGGCCCGTTCGAAGTCAGCGACTCGGCCGGCCGGGTCGTCGACCTCGGCACGCCCAAGCAGCGGGCCGTGCTGGCCATGCTCGCGCTGGAGCCGGGCCGGGTCGTCTCGCTCGACCGCCTCATCGAGGAGCTGTGGTCGGGGGAGGCGCCGTCGAGTGCCACCGGAACGCTTCAGGCGTACATCTCGCAGCTCCGCCGCGCACTCGAACCCGGACGGCAGCCGCGGACGCCGCCGAAGGTCCTGCTCACCCGCGAGCCCGGCTATCTGCTGGCCGTCGCGCCCGGCCAGGTGGACCTGGTCCGGTTCACGATGCTCGCAGAGGACGGCCGCAGGGCGCTGGCCCAGGGCGAGTACGGCACGGCGGCCGAGCTGCTGCGCCGGGCTCTGGAGACATGGATCGGCGAGCCGCTCGCCGAGTTCGCGGCCTACGAGTTCGCGCGGCCGATCGTCGCGCGGCTCGCCGAGTCGCGCTCGTCGGCCACCGAGGACTGGCTGGAGGCCCGTCTGGCCCTGGGCGACGGCGGGTCGTGCGTCGCCGATCTCGAACGGCTCGTGGCGGATCATCCGTACCGGGAGCGGTTGTGGGGCCTGCTCGTGCAGGCCCTCTATCAGGCGGGACGGCAGGCCGACGCGCTGGCCGCGCTCCGCAGGGTCCGTGCCCTGCTCGCCGAGGAGCTGGGGCTGGAGCCCGGCCCGGAACTGCGGCGGCTGGAGCAGGCCGTCCTCGACCAGTCGCCGGGCCTCGAACCCGTCTCCAGCGCCTTGGCGCGGCCGATGCCGGCCAGGACCGCCGTGATCTCCTCGGGGGTCCCGCCGCCGTGCGTGAGCGGGCTGGTGGCGAGAAGGACGCAGATCCGGCGTGTCGGCGAGCGTCTCGCGGAGGCCCGGCGCGGCCGGGGCGGCGTGCTCCTCGTCACCGGCGAGGCGGGCATCGGCAAGACCAGCCTCGCCGAGGCGGGCGCTGACGAGGCCGCAGCGCTGGGGCTGACGATCGCCTGGGGACGCTGCGGCGAGGACATCGGCGCCCCCGCCTTCTGGCCCTGGCTCCAGGCCCTGCGCCGCCTGGGCGAGGACGCGACCGGCGCGCTGGCGGCGCTGTCGGGGGCGACGGGGCGGCCGGAGGACGAGCCGGGCACCGCGCTGTTCGAGCTGCATGAGCGCGTGGTCGACGCGCTCAGGGCGGCGGGACCCGCGCTCGTCGTCCTGGACGACCTGCACTGGGCCGACGCGTCGTCGCTGCGGCTGCTGGCGTTCGCCGCCCGTGAGCTGCACCGGTCGCCGGTGCTCGTGCTGGCGACGATGCGGCCGGAGCCGGGCGGCGATCCCGACCAGCTCCGCACCACCCTGGCCGCGCTCGCCCGGGAGCGTGGCGTCGAGCGCCTCACGCTCCCGCCGTTCACCAGGGAGGACGTGTTCACCTATCTGAGCGGACGCGAGCTGCCGGACTCCCGGCTCGCCGACGTGCTGTACGAACGCACCGGCGGCAACCCGTTCTACCTCGGTGAGCTGATCAGGCTGCTGGGCAGCGAACACCGGCTCGACGCCGCCTCCCTCGGCGTGCCCGAGGGCGCGCGAGAGGTGATCGGCCGCCGGGTGGCGCGACTGCCGGAGGAGACCCGCGCACTGCTCCACTCCGCCGCCGTCCTCGGCCGGGAGGTGAGCCTCGACGCGCTGGAGGCCGTCACCGGCATTCCCGCGGAGGAGGTCATGGCACTGGCGGAACCGGCCGTGGCCACGGGCCTGCTCGCCGAGGTGCCGGGCGGCTTCGACTACCGGTTCTCGCATCCACTCGTGCGCGACGCGCTCTACGCCGATCTCGGCAGGGTCGAGAAGGCCCGCCTGCACCTGCGTGCGGGCCGGGTGCTGGTGAACCTCGCGGGCATCGAGGTGTCCGTGCTCGCTCACCACTTCGTCCAGGCGTCCCGGGTCGGGGGCGCGGCCGAGGCGGTCGACTTCGCCGTACGCGCCGCCGGGCAGGCGGCGGCGCAGTGCGCCTACGACGAGGCCGTCGAGTGGTGGGGCAGAGCCCTCGCCGCACTCGGCCCGGCCGATCCGGTGCGGCGCTGCGAGCTGCTCATCGGCCGGGGCCAGGCGCTGCGGATGGTCGGGGACGTGCGGGAGGCCAGGATCGCGCTCGAAGAGGCGATCACGCTCGCGGCCGATGCCGGAGATCACCACACGGTGATGGAGGCCGTGACCGTGTTCGGCGGCCTCAGCGTGTGGAACTGGCGCGAGTACGGTGTCCTGGACAACGAGATGGTGGCGCTGCTCGAGCGGCTGCTCAAGCAGTCGCTCGCCGACGCGGAGCGCGCCGTCCTGCTCGGCAACCTCGGCATGGAGCTGTGCTATTCGCCGCGCCGGGCCGAGGGCGAACGGCTGGCCGGGGAGGCCGTACGGGCGGCTCGGCGTACGGGGGACCGGCATCTGCTGGCCCGGGCGTTGAACAACTACATCCTCGCTGCCTGGGTCCCGGAGCGGGAGGCGGAGCGCCGGCAGGCCGTCGAGGAACTGCTCGGCCTGCCCGTGACCCCCGCGGCCGAGGTCGTGGGACGGGTGTTCCGCATGGCCCATCTGCTCAGAGCCGGTGACCTGGCCGAGTGGGACCGCGACCTGGCCGTCTGCAGGCGGCTGACGGACGAGATCGGGCGGCCGGAGCTGACCGGGATGGCCGGGATCGCCGAGGCGGCGGGCCATACCGTACGCGGCGACTGGGCGGAGGCCGAGCGGCTCGCGACGGAGTTCACCGCGCTCCTGGACGGCTTCAGCATGTGGGGCGTCGACTACCCGGGTCTGATCACCCTGTACACGTGCCGGCGGGGGCAGGGCCGGGTGGCGGACCTGCTCGACCGGCTGGTGTCGCGGGCCCATGACGCCGACATGGTGCCGCTGCGTCCCGTGGCCGTGCTGGCGGCGCTCGACGCCGGCGACGTCCCGCTGGCCCGCAGGCTGCTGGTGCGATGGGGCACCGAGATACGCCAGGACTGGACCGCCGAGTTCCTCACCGTCGTCTGGGGGCACGTCGCCGCCCGGCTCGGCACCCCGGATCCCGCCGTCGTCTACCGCATGCTGGAGCCGTACGCGGGCCGGCTGGTGGTCAACGGCATGGGCGGCGCAGGCTGGGGTTCCGTACACCTGGTCCTGGCCGAGCTGGCGGGCGCGATGGGCGAACGGGAACGGGCCCGCGGTCACGCCCGGCGGGCGCACGAGACGCACACCCGCCTCGGCCTCGGTCACTGGGCCGGTGAGAGCGCGCGCCTACTGGCGGATTTCGACGGGTGAAGCCGCTCTTTCGCCGACGGCCCGGATAAGGAGGTGCGTGATCGTGTGCCACGTGCCACCATCTTGGGAAGACATCGAGGTGTCGAATTGTTCACCTAGCCAGAGATGACATACATGCGATTTGAGCCCCTAGACCATGCCGTGGGCGATTACGAACTGGAAGAGCGTCAGGCACTCCGCCGGGTGGCGGGCCTGTCGACAGAGCTCGAAGACGTCACCGAGGTCGAATACCGGCGGCTCCGGCTGGAACGGGTCATCCTGGTGGGCGTGTGGACGAGCGGCACCGTCGTGGACGCGGAGAACTCCCTCCAGGAGTTGAAGCTGCTCGCCGAGACCGCCGGGTCGCAGGTCCTCGAAGGCCTGATCCAGCGGCGCGACCGGCCGGACCCGGCCACCTACATCGGTTCGGGCAAGGCGAGCGAGCTGCGCGACATCGTCGCCTCCACCGGCGCCGACACGGTGATCTGCGACGGCGAGCTGACCCCCGGTCAGCTGCGCCAGCTCGAGGACGTCGTCAACGTGAAGGTCGTCGACCGCACCGCGCTGATCCTCGACATCTTCGCCCAGCACGCCAAGAGCCGGGAGGGCAAGGCCCAGGTCGAGCTGGCCCAGCTGCAGTATCTGCTGCCCCGCCTGCGCGGCTGGGGCGGCAACCTGTCCCGTCAGGTCGGCGGACGGGCGGCGGGCGGCATCGGCATCGGCGGCCGCGGCCCCGGTGAGACCAAGATCGAGCTGGACCGGCGGCGCATCCGCGAGCGGATGGCCAAGCTCCGGCGGCAGATCAAGGAGATGTCGACGGTCCGGGAGACCAAGCGGCACCGCCGCCAGTCTCGCGACGTGCCCGCCGTGGCGATCGCCGGTTACACCAACGCCGGCAAGTCGTCGCTGCTCAACCGGCTGACCGGGGCGGGTGTCCTGGTCGAGGACGCGCTGTTCGCCACCCTCGACCCGACCGTGCGCCGGGCGCACACGCCCGAGGGCCGGGTGTTCACGCTCGCCGACACGGTCGGTTTCGTACGGCATCTGCCGCACCAGCTCGTCGAGGCGTTCCGCTCGACGCTGGAGGAGGTCGCCGACGCGGACCTGATCCTCCACGTGGTGGATGGCTCGCATCCCGATCCGGAGTCCCAGATCGCGGCCGTCCGCGAGGTGCTGGGCGAGATCGAGGGCGCGCGGGACATCCCGGAGATCGTGGTCGTCAACAAGGCCGACGCGGCCGAGCCCGAGGTCCTGACCCGGCTCACGATCAAGGAAAGGCACAGCGTCGTCGTGTCGGCGCGCACCGGTGCCGGCATCGCCGACCTGATGGCGATGATCGAGCGGGAGCTGCCCCGCCCGGACCACGAGATCCGCATGCTGGTGCCGTACGACCGGGGCGACCTGGTCGCCCGCGCCCACGACGAGGGCGAGGTGCTGTCGCTGGAGCACACCGGCGAGGGGACGATCCTGCACGCGAGGATCCCCGCCGGTCTGTTCGCCGAGCTGGACCGGGTGGCCAAGCCCGTCGAGACGGTCTGATCGCGCCGAGTCGCTTTGCGACCGTGCCGCCGCCGGACGTTATGTGAGGCTGACCGGCGGGTTCACCATCCGCATGCGTGTGGGTGATGGCCCCGCCGGGGTTGCCTTGCTAACATCGTCTGAGCCTATGGTGACCGTATGGTACGGGTAACGAAATGACAGCAGGCAGTGCTTTATCGGTCGCGGGATGTCCGTGGGACATCCGTGGCGGCTGAGGCAGAGCGGTGTTCTTCCCACAACCCTGTACATCAAGCCCCTTTGTGAAATACCGTAACTGAACTGAATCGCGCGGGTTGTGCATCCCGGCGGTAGGGTCGTCGCACGAACACCAAGTGCGCGATGAGGCAGGAGACCCCCCAATGATGTCCGGACACGGAGCGGACCCGGTGGGCGCGAAGCCCGCGCGGCGGGCCGTTTCGATGTCCGGCCGTGCCGGGCAGGTGGTCGGATGACCGTGCGGCTTCTCACCAACATCGGCCGCCTGTGGACAGGTCACGAGGTGTGCAGCAATGCCGCCATCCTGGTCCACAACGACCGGATCGCCTGGGTCGGCCGCGCCGCCGACCTCCCCCAGAGCGTCCCCGGTGTCGTCAACGACATCGTCGACGTGGACCATGTCGAGAACCTGGGCGGCGCTCTCGTCACGCCCGGTCTGATCGACGCGCACACCCATCCCGTGTACGCCGGAAACCGGTACGCCGAGATGGCGATGCGGTCCGGCGGCTCCACCGCCTCGGCCATCGCCGCGGCCGGCGGCGGCATCGGCTCGACGGTCACCGTCACCCGTGGCACCGACCCGTGGACGTTGTGCAACGGCGTGCGCGAGCGGCTGCATGAGTGGCTGGTGGGCGGCACGACGACGGTCGAGGCCAAGACCGGCTATCACCTCACCAGGGACGGCGAACTGGCCGACGTGCGGCTGCTGCGCGAGCTCGAGAAAGAGCCGATGATGCCGCGGGTGCACGTCACGTTCCTCGCCGCGCACGTGGTCCCGCCCGAGTTCTTCGGCCGCCAGCGCGACTACATCGAGGCGGTCTCCTCCTGGTGCGCCGACGCCGCTGCCGCCGGGGCCGACAGCGTCGACGTCTACTGCGACGACGGCCACTTCACCGCCGACGAGGCCCGCTGGGTGCTCGCCTCCGGTCGCAACGTCGGGCTCATGCCCCGCATCCACGCGGGCGCCTACAACCGGCGCGGCGCCGTACAGCTCGCCGCCGAGCTGGGCTGCGCCTCGGCCGACCTGCTGCACCACGCCTCCGACGAGGACATCTCCGTGATGGCACGCTACGGCGTGCCCGCGGTCGTCTGCCCGAGCACCGCGCTGCAGGTGGGACACCTCCCGCCGGTACGGCGGATGCTGGCCCAGGGCATCCCCATCGCGCTCGGCAGCGACCACAACCCCGGCCACTGCGGCATCACCTCGATGTCGCTGGTGATCAGCCTGGCCGTCGCGGCGTTCGGTATGAGCGTGAACGACGCGCTGCGTGCGGCCACGATGGGCGGCGCCCAGGTCCTCGGCACCACCGACCGGGGCGTTCTCGCGCCGGGACGGATGGCCGACATCGTCCAGTGGGACGCCGATCACGAGGGCGCCTTCGCCTGGTCGTTCGGTCTCAAGGCCCGCCGTGTCTGGCGCGGCGGCATCCCAGTTCAGTAAGTACCGTCCAGTAGTTCCCCGAACAGGCGGTTCGATCTCTGACCGTGGGCGGAACCTAATCGACCATGACGTTGTTGCTGCTCCAGCGGCCGTTTTCGCGCAACAACGTCATGATCGATTACGTTTTATAGCTGAGGCTATGATAGCAGCAGCTATCATAATCTCACCGACTACTGTCATCCGTGAGCGAGAGGGCGGCGATTGCTGCAGAAGCCTGAGCGCCTCTTCGGTAGAGAGACCGAATGGGAGGAGCTCGCCGATTTCGTCGCGTCTCCCCTGCAAGGAGCGACTCTTGGCCTGGTTTACGGCCGTCGCCGCCAAGGCAAGACCCTCATGCTCGAACTACTGGCCCAGCAGACCGGCGGGTTCCTGTTCGGTGCGACCCAGCAGACGGAGGCGCAGAACCTCGCCGACCTCGGAGCCGCCTACGCCGCTCATCGCGGCCTGCGCCATCCCATCACCTTCCATACCTGGCGCGAAGCGATCGAGGAACTGCTCCGGCTCGGGGAAGAGCGGGCCACCCCTCTCATCATCGATGAGTTTCCTTACCTGGTCTCGGCCACGCCTGCGCTGCCGTCCTACCTCCAGCAGACGCTCAGCCCGCTCGGGTATGCCAAGCAGCACACCCGGACCCGGCTGATCCTCTGTGGCAGTGCCCTGACCACGATGGCGCAGTTGCTCTCCGGCGGCGCGCCTCTGCGCGGGAGGGCGGCCATGGAGCTGGTCGTACGCCCGTTCCGATTCCGTGAGGCGGCCGCTTTCTGGGGTGTCGATCACGATCCGGAACTCGCGTTCCGGCTGCACGCCCTGGTCGGCGGAACCCCCGCCTATCTCGAGATGAGCGGAGGATCGGGACCCGCCGGCCCGACCGACTTCGACCGCTGGGTACAGCGGCGTCTGCTGAATCCGGCCTCCGCCATGTTCCGTGAAGGCGCACTGCTGCTCCGCGAGGAGCCCTCGATCGCCGATCCGACCTCATACTCGGCGACACTGAGCGCGATCAGTGCCGGCAACCACCGGCGGTCGGAGATAGCGGCGGCGTTGGGACGTCCCAGCAGCGCACTCGCCCACCTGTTGTCCGGCCTGCAGGACATCGGCCTGGTCGAACAGGTCGACGACGCCCTGCGGGGGAAGCGCAGCGTGTTCCGCATCGCCGAGCCCGTCATACGCCTGCATCAGCTCCTCATCCAACGGCACGAGGCCGAGTTGATCGCCGGACGGGCCGATCGCGTCTGGAGCGCCAACGCGGACACCGTCGCCGCGAAGATCTACGGCGTGCACTTCGAGGACCTCGCACGGCAGTGGTGTTTCGAGCATGCGGCGCCCGACACGCTGGGCGGCACCGCTACCTCCGTACGACCTACGGAACTCCCATGCAGAGAACATCGCCGGGGGCACGAACTCGACGTCGTCGTCACGGAGACGGCCTCCTTCTCCGCCGACCGGATCACCGCGATCGGTGAGGCGAAGAGCACCGAGGCCCTCGTCGACACGCACCAGCTGGAACGCCTGGAACACCTGCGCGGGCTCCTGCCCAGCGCCAAGGTCGGCTCCCTCCCAAAGCTTCTTCTCTTCTCGCGCTCGGGCTTCTCAGCCGACCTCGCTCGTCTTGCCGACAGGCGCACCGATGTCGAGCTCATCGACCTCGACCGGCTGTACGCGGGAGAGTGAGGGGCAGGCCGCTTCGTGTCACTCAGGACAATTCGTTCGTGAATCACGATCACAAATATATGGACAAGTTGCGGGGGTGGGTACCCCAGGCGTCTCCACCATCTTCGATACGGATCGCGCCCGCCGTTCACGCCCTTAGTTAAGAATGTTTTCAGTTCGGCGTCTGATCGCTAGGCTGATCGTTCATGACTCTCATGCATACCGCGCGATGGCTGGCGGCGTTATCACTCGCCGCAGGGCTGTCCGTGGCGGCTCCGGCACACGCTCACGAGGCGGCCGCACCATCCTCCGGCACCGTTCTGCGCGGTCTGGACCTCGACCGCGCGACCGTCCTGGACATGCAGCGCGCCATGGACCGGGGGCGCTTCGACTCGGTGACGCTCACCCGGTTCTACCTCGACCGCATCCGTTCGGTGGACCCGTTGCTGCACGCGGTCATCGCGACCAACCCCGAGGCTCTTCGAGAGGCGCGGCAGAGCGACCAGCGGCGCCGCCGCGGGGCGCACGGCCCGTTGGAAGGCATCCCGGTCCTGCTCAAGGACAACATCGACACCGCCGGAGGACTCCGTACGACCGCGGGCTCGCTGGCCTTGCTCGGCTCTCGCCCGGCCCGTGACGCCTTCCTGGTCCAGCGGCTGCGCCGGGCCGGTGCGGTGATCCTCGGCAAGGCCAACCTGTCGGAATGGGCCAACTTCCGCTCCAGCCCTTCCTCCAGCGGCTGGAGCGCGGTCGGCGGACAGACCAACAACCCCTACGTCCTGGACCGCAACCCCTGCGGATCGAGCAGCGGCTCGGCGGTCGCCGTCGCCGCGAGCCTGGCCGCGGTCACCATCGGCACCGAGACCGACGGCTCGATCGTCTGCCCGGCGGGCGTCAACGGCGTCGTCGGCATCAAGCCCACTCTCGGTCTGGTCAGCCGCTCCGGAGTGGTGCCGATCTCCCTGGCCCAGGACACCGCGGGTCCGATCACCAGGAACGTCACCGACGCGGCCGCCGTGCTCTCGGTCATTCAGGGAGTCGACCCGCGCGACCCGGCCACCGTGCCGGGCGGCGACCGTGACTATCTCAAGGCACTGAACCCGAACGCGCTGGCCGGCAAGCGTATCGGCGTCTGGCGTTCGGCGGCGGGCGACAATCGGGAGGTGCTCGACACCCTGGACGCCGCGGTCGCCACGCTCCGGGCGCGGGGGGCGACCGTGGTCGACGGCCTCGAACTGACGGGGATGGACCAGGCCGGCGAGGCCGAGTTCCCGGCCCTGCTGACCGAGTTCAAGCACGATGTGAACGCCTACCTGGCCCGGACTCCCGGACGGCATCCGGGCGACCTGGGCGCTCTGATCGAGTTCAACAGGCGGCACGCCTCGACCGAGCTGCGCCACTTCGGGCAGGAACTGTTCGAACAGGCGCAGGCGACCACCGGCGACCTGAACGACCCCGCGTACCGCGAATTCAGGGAGAAGGCGACCTCGCTCTCCCGTGAGGCGATCGACTCCGTGATGGCCGCGAACCGGCTCGACGCGGTGCTCGCGCCGACCAACAACGCGGCCTGGCCGACCAGCCTGACCAAGGGAGACGACTTCACCGATTTCGTCGCCTCCTCATCGCCCTCGGCCATGTCCGGCTACCCCGCGATCACGGTCCCCGGCGGATATGCCAGGAACGTGCTGCCGCTCGGCGCCACGTTCTTCGGCGGCCGGTTGTCCGAGCCGACCCTGATCGCGTTGGGCTACGCGTTCGAGCAGGCCGGGCACGTGCGCAAGCCCCCGACCTACCTGCGTACGCTGCCCTGACGCCCACCTCGCCGCACGCCACCCCGCCGAACGTTATCGGGCCGCCCAGTCGTCCTTCCTCCACCCGGAGACGAGGCGCGGATCGACCCGGACTTCCTCGTACGGGAATCCCTGAACGGCGGGGTGGATGTGCAGCGGGTGCTGCTGGACGGCCAAAGGTGCCTCATGTGGTTGGCGGGCCGGCGCGGCAGCGAAAGTCAGGGCAACCATCTCCATGACGTCCTCCGGATGCCGGAGGCGGAAGCCCGGGATCGAGGCTGGACGCCATGCCCCGGATGTGTCGGCTGCGGACGTGAATGATCAGCGAACAGCCCGAGGCCGGAGAACCGTGGAGTGTACGCCGAGGCGTGCAATGGCGAGCCCGACGTCACCTGCGCGACGTCGGGCCGGGTCATCAGCGGCGACCGTAAATGCGTCTGGGGACGACCCGACCAGCTCAGCCGGCTCGCGTTGGGGCATCCCCTTTTCGTCGAGAAGCTCCCGCAGGGTCTCTCCGGCGGGTTCAACGAGGGGCCGGCGTCGATCAGGACGGCATCCGTACCGGTCTCAGCTTCCCGGCGGCGACCACACGTAGGGGGTGGTGGTGCTGACGGCATGGAAGCCCAGGCGGCGCAGGATGGGGGCGCTGTCGTCGGAGGCGTCCACCTGCAGGAACTTGACTCCGCAGGCGACGGCGAGCGCGGCGCGGGCGGCGACCAGTGCGCGGTAGACGCCCCGGCCTCGCCACTTCGGCAAGGTCGAGCCACCCCAGAGCCCGGCGAACTCGGTGCCGGGATGGAAGTCCACCCATGCCGCGGAGACGACCTCGCCGTCCGCCTCGGCGGCCATGACGATGATCTCGTCGGGGGTGGCGCCGATTCGTGCGATCAGTTCGTCGGCCAGCCGGCTCCAGTCCTCGTCCCAGACGGCCGATTCCATGGCCGCGATGCGGCGGATGTCGGCATCCGTGCTGACCTGGCGCAGGACGACGCCGTCCGGCGGCGCCGGCTCGGCGGCCAGCTCAGCGGCGAGACCGATGAGGAGGGTTTCCCGATCTTCCGGGACGAAGCCCGCGGCGCGCAGCCGGTCGGTGAGATCGAGCGGCAGGTCGTGGCCATAGGTCTTCCATTCAACCGCCTTTCCCCGCGCGGCGAAGAAGTCGCGCTGCCGGGCGATCAGCCGGTCGAGCTCGGTGCCTCGTACGCCGATGTCGCGCGGAGTGCCGATGAAGCCGCGGGATAGGTAGTCGACGCGCAGCACCGGCCCGTCGTACTCGTACGTCACCCCGTCCGGGGGATCCGCAGGGGCTCTCATCCGCATCTGCTCGTCGAAGGCCGCGAGCAGGCCGTCCATGTCGGTCACACCAAGAACGGTACGACCCCCGGCAACCGGTTTTCCGAGCCCGGTGGATGCCTGACATTCGGGGCCGAGTCCCGCCGTCCCCTTCCGGTCAGACCAGGCCGGATGGCGGACTCGCGTGAGGGATGGGGCCCGCCTCGCCTTCCGTGGCGGGAGGCGTCGAGCGCAGCAGTCGCAGGACCGCCGCGCAGACGAGGTAGACGATCAGTACGGCCGCCGGCATTCCGGACACGGTCGGGGCGGTGCTCGGCCACAGGCTGTTGGAGAGCAGGGCGCAGGCGACTCCTGCGAATCCCGCCATGGCCAGCCACAGCCGGAGAACCTGACGGGACGCCAGGCGGGCCAGGCCGGCCGGTGTCGGGAGCGGGAGCCTTCGAGGCCGTCGGACGCCGCGCACCTCGATCGGGCCGAAGATCGCGACCAGCAGCGCGAGCACGACGCCGAACATGAGCAGCAGCGGGATCCGCCAGGCGAGCCACGCGGCCGATCCGGCCTCCGGCGTCGGGAGCACGCCCGCCACGTGCAGCGCTGCGACGAGCAGGATCGCGGCGGATATGTGCCAGAGGAAGATCGTCATGATCACCGTGTTGACGGCGACCACGGCGATCCACCGGCGGGTGCGCCGCAACCATCGCTCGGCCCGATCCCGTAGCAGCAGCGCCACCCCGAACTGGGTGGTGGCGACCGCCAGCAGGGCCAGGCTCGGCGGGGACATGTTGTGCAGCCGCTCTCCGGGCACATCGATCATGCTGATCGGGTAGGGGCCGACGAGGGTGAGCAGGAGCAGCGTGCCGATCCCGGCGAGCAGCAGTGGTACGGCGACACGGGGGCGGGCCGGCAGCAGCCCGTCCCGCCAGGCGAACCCCATCTGGTGAACGGCCAGCCAGCCGAACAGGAAGTTGCCGTTACCCCAGAGGCCATGGCCGAGGAGGCGGGCCACGTCACCGGCGGCGACGAGCCCCACCAGCACCAGTGGGACGGTGAGTCCGTACCGGCGGTGGAGGGCGTACATGGGCGGGGTCAGCGCGACCACGATCAGGTAGACCACGAGGAACCACAGCGGGATCGAGGCGAGCCAGACCACCGTGCGTACCCGGGCGGGGTCGGCGTCGAACAGGCCGGCCGCCAACGCTCCGCCTCCCATCACCAGCACCAGGGCCGTGGTCGGCGGGATCAGCCGTCCGCCCCGCTTGATCAGCCACTCGGTGGCGTTCCCTCCGCGACGTCGCTCCGCGGCCAGGGAGACGGCGTTCGCGTACCCGCCGACGAAGAAGAACACGGGCATCACCTGGACCACCCAGGTGAGCGGCTGCGCCCACGGCAGGTCCGGCAGCGCCGACCGGCCGAACAACTCGCCGTGCTCGTCGTAGCCGACCACCGTCGCCAGCCAGTGCCCGAGGACCACCGCGACGATCGACACCGCTCGCAGCAGGTCGATGAACCGCTCCCGCGACGGCGGCGTCTGCTCCGCGAGCAACCTGACTCCTCGCGACGCGGCGCCCATGTCCTGTCTGTTCCCCCAACGGGCGCGCGAAAAGGCATCCTGTCCGCAGGGATGGGCCTCGGAAGGGCCACGTTGTCCACAGAACGGCGTTCTGCCTCCTTGGGCGGGCCGGCGGCGACCTAATGTCCTGCGCGTGCGAAGCAGAGAACGGCGGGACCGGCGGGCCGTCGAGAGCCGCGCGGCCGAGACACGGCTGCGCTGCCTGATTCACCGGGTGGCGGCCGAGCCGCCCGCCGCCCGCATCCGCTCGTCGCCCATGAAGCCGGTGGCGACGCTCACACCGCCACCGTCGTTCGGCTCGCCGGATCCGGCCGAAAGGGCCGATCCGTACGGGGAGCCCGAGCCGTTCGGCGGGTCCGAGGCGTGGCGTGAGCCTGAGCCTGGGCCGTTCCGTGAGTTCGGGCCGTCCGGAGAGCCTCGGCGGCTCGGCGGGTCCGAATCGCCGGTCACAGAGGAGCTGATCGACACGCCGTCCTCACGGAGAAACCGCATCGTCGAAATCTTGAGATCTCGTAGCGGAAGGTTCGGTGACGAGGTGCCGATGCTGGATCCGGGTGGGCCGGGACTGCGGATCCTGGTGCTTTTCGGGGTGCTCGCGGCGGCGATCGCCGGATTCGTGGTGTGGCGGACCCGGCCGGTGGCCGAACCCGTCACCGCGCCCGTGCCGATGAGCGCGGCCATGGCGAGCGCGGGGCCGGAGAGCGCGGCATCGGGCGGTGTGAGATCGGACAGTGTGCGACCGGGCAGTGTGAGAACGTCCGCTTCGCCGGCACCCACGGCGAGCGTGATCGTCTATGTGACCGGCAAGGTCCGCAGACCGGGTGTGCTCGCGCTGCCGACCGGTTCGAGGGTGGTCGACGCCGTCGAGGCCGCCGGGGGAGTGAAGAAGGGGGCGGACCCGGGCGGGGTCAACCTCGCACGCCGGTTGGTGGACGGCGAGCACATCATCGTGGGGGCGGACGCGCCGGCCGGGGGCGGCGCCTGGTCAGCGGCGCAACCGGACGGCGGCGGCGTGGTGAACCTCAACACGGCCACCGTCGAGCAGCTCAACACGCTTCCGGGCGTGGGCGAGGTGCTGGCCCGGCGCATCATCGATTTCCGCGACGCCCATGGCGGGTTCGGCAGCGTCGAGCAACTACGTCAGGTCTCCGGGATCGGGGAGAAGAAGTTCGCGGAGCTGCGCGACAAGGTCACCGTATGACCGGGCTCGGGCAGGTACGGCCGACGCGCGTGGCCGGGGCCTCCGGCGATGTCCCCGATGACGATCGCCGGGCCGACGCCGGCGCGGACGGGACCGATGTTCAGGACGGCTCCGGCGGCGGCGGAGGCCCGGTACGGAGGTTGTCGGCGGCGCTGGTCGCCCCCGCCGTGGCCGCCTGGCTGACCGCTCTCGTGCTTCTCGGCTGCTCGGTGGGCGTGGGGACGGGCGTGGCGATCGTCTCGGCTCTCGCGGCACCGGCGGTGTGGGCGATCTGCCGGAGACGGGCCCGCTCGGCGGCTGGACGGTTCGCCGCCGGTACGGCACTCGCCAGGGTGACCGCCGGAGTGCTGGTCTGCGTGGCGGCCACGGCCGCGGTGGTCGCGTTCAAGGTGCATTCCGTACGAACCGGGCCGGTGCCCGACCTGGCGGCGCGCGGCGTCACCGTCACGGCGGAGGCCGTCGTCGCCGACGACCCGCGGATCCGGCAGCGGCGTGGGGGCGTGACCCGGAGAGTCAGCGTGGTCGTCGAGGCGCGGCTGGTCGTGGTCGACGCCCCCGAGGCGCGGTTCCGGGTGGACGTGCCGGTCGTCCTGTTCGGTTCCGGCGCGGGATGGACCGATCTGCTGCCGAGTCAGCGGATCCGGGTGCGGGGACGTCTGGCGCCGGCCGATCCCGGTGAGCTGACCGCTGCGCTGATGCTCGTACGCGGCCCGCCTCAGCCGACCGAATCGCCCGAGGCGGGGCCGTCCGTCGTGCAACGGGTCGCGGGAGCGTTACGCGGGGGATTGCGCGAGGCGAGCGACGTGCTGCCACCCGACCAGCGCGGTCTGCTCCCCGGCCTGGTCGTGGGCGACGTGTCCCGGATGGACGACCAGGTCGAACGCGACCTCAAGGCGGCCGGGCTGAGCCACCTCACGGCGGTCTCGGGTTCCAATTTGGCGATCATCGCCGGTGCCGCGCTTCTGGTCGCCAGAGGGGCCGGACTTCCACTCCCTGTGCGGGCGGCCGTCGCGATCGCCGTGATGATCGGTTTCGCGGTGGTGGCGCGGCCGTCACCGAGCGTGCTCAGGGCCCTCGTCATGGGGTCGGTCGCCGCCGTCGCCCTCGGCACGGGCCGTTCCCGGGACGGCGTGGCCGCCCTGTCCGCGACCGTTCTCGGGCTGATCCTGTTCAATCCCGGGCTTGCCAGAGAGTACGGCTTCGCCCTGTCGGCGTTCGCGACCGGCGGCATCCTGGTGTTCGCACCACGCTGGCGTGACCGGCTGGCCCGCCGGATGCCCATGCTCCTCGCCGAGGCGCTGGCCGTGCCGACGGCGGCCCAGGCGGCGGTGACGCCGGTGCTGGTGCTGATGTCCGGCACCCTCGATCTGGTCGCGATCCCGGCCAACCTGCTGGCGGAACCGGCCGTGGCGCCGGCCACCGTGCTGGGCTTCGCCGCCGCGGTCGTGGCTCCGATCGGCATGCCGCTGGCGCAGCTCCTGGTCCGCCCCGCCGGACTCGCGGTCGGCTGGATCATCGCCGTCGCGGAGCGGGCGGCGGCCCTGCCGTTCGCGTCGGCCGCGTGGCCGGGTGGCCTGCCCGGGGTCGCCCTGCTGGCGGTCGCGGGGGTTCTGGGATGGTTGGTGCTGCGGCGGCGGACGGGCAGGCGCCTCGCCGTCGCGCTGGTGATCGGCGCCTTGGTCACCGTCCTCGTGGTCCGGCGGATCGCCGCGCCGTGGCCCCCGCCGGGATGGCTGCTGGTGGCCTGCGACGTCGGACAGGGCGACGCCCTCGCCATGTCGGCCGGGCCCGGCGAGGCGGTGATGGTCGACACCGGCCCGGAGCCGGCCCTGGCGGATCGCTGCCTGCGCGACCTCGGGGTGCGGAAGGTCCCCCTGATGGTGCTCACCCATCCGCACCTCGATCACGTCGGCGGCCTCACGGGCGTCCTGCGCGGCCGGGCCGTCGGGGCCGCCGTGGTCAGCCCCGGACGGGTCCCCGAGGGCGAGGCCGCCCGCGTTTCCCGGGACCTCCGGGTGAGGAGGATCCCCGAGTGGGTGATGTCCACCGGCACCCGGTGGCGGTTCGCCGGCCTGGCGGGCACGCTCGAGCTCACCGTGCTCGCTCCCCTCGACGGAGAGGCGCGGCAGGGAGCGGGGGAGGGGGCCATCGCGAACAACGCCAGCGTCGTGCTCCTGGCGCGCTGGTCCGGAGCGGGGGGAGAGCCGACCGGGTCGGCTCTGCTCGCGGGAGACCTGGAGACCGAGGCGCAGGACGCCCTGCTGCGGCAGGGCGTGCCACGGGTGGACATCCTGAAGATCCCGCACCACGGATCGTCCAGACAGGATCCGGCCTTCCTCGCCGCCACCGGGGCTCGGGCCGCCCTGATCAGTGTCGGTGCGGCGAACGACTACGGTCACCCCGCGCCGCTGACCATGCGCCGCCTGGCCTGGCTGGGCATGCGGACCTACCGCACCGACGTCTCCGGTGACCTCGCGGTCGTCGAGAGCGGTGGCCGCCTCGCCGTCGTCCCCCGCGGCCGATGAGGACTGCCTTCCGTCCTCGCTCACCTGGCACGGCGAGCATGAAAAGGCTTCCCCACCGTCACCCCGACCCCTGCGCCTGATCACGATCAGCACCGAGCTCCGCGCCTTGAGCAGCGCTCCGATGAACTCGGCGCCCGGGAACAGCGCCGGGAACTCCGCCACGAGGGCGCCTCGACCGGCCGGTGCACGGAGCCGGTGATGATCAGGAGAAACGGGATGCAGGACAGGCGACGGTCAGGCGCAGCCTTCGGTGGAGACCGGGACGGTCGCGTGCCGCCCCCTCTTCGCGGCCGCCGAAAGCTGCCGGGCGGTCAATGCGTACCCCTTGTCCTCCTGATCCACGTCAGCGGCGAAGACCATGCCGAGAACCCCTCCGTCCCGGGAGATAAGGGGAGCCCCCGACATGCTCCGCCGGACATGTGGCCCCTGGAAGGGGTAACTGTCGAACTCAGTGGGCTGATCACCGTATATTCCGCGAAACTCGGTGAGCCGGTGCCCGCCCACGGAGGCGGGCTGGGCCGACGGGGTCGCGCCGCCTTCCTCGTAGCCGATCACCAGTGCCGACGCCTCCCGCTTCGCCCGCAGAGGCAGGGGAGGCGAAGGGAGTCCCTTTGCCCATAGCACCGCGATGTCCGTCCGCGAGTCGAAGAGCACCACTTCGGCGTCGAAACCGCGCCCATCGGCGAGCGAAACCTTCACCGGCCGATCCGCTCCGGCCAGGGTGTGCGCCGTCAGCATCACCCGCTCCCGGGCGTACACGAACCCGGTTCCCGCGACGTCCCGGTCACAGCCGCGAGCTGTCCCGGTGACGCGAACGATGCTGCGAACGGCCTCTCCGGTGTACGGCCGGGCACCCTCCCCGGAAGATGTGGGGCGCTGTCCGGAATCCGCCACGCTCTTCTGCGAAACAGGCTGTTGCCGGGGCGCGGCGCATCCCGTGGTGAGAGCGACGCACATCACGGCGCACAGTGCCCGCCAGAACTCCGGCACCTGAGCGTGATCTCCATCGAGACCAGCCACGACCTTCCTCCCGGGCCACAACCCATATCCGCTTGGATGATCATAGACCGACGGCTGTGACCCCCGCTGGGTGACGACGGGGCGACGCGATCCAGAGCAGGCGTACGGCATTCTTGGCTTCGATCACGTGGGATGTGCCATGAGCCGGACGGCGTGACATGCTGCGTGCATGGCCAATCCAGCACCCGTGACCCTGGTCGTCGGCGACGAGGAGTTCCTGTCGGATCGGGCCGTCGCGTCCGTCGTCACGGCGGTGCGCGCCGCGGACCCGGAGGCGGAGGTCCACGATCTCGTCGGCGGCAAGGTGGAGCCGGGGGAGCTGACCACGCTCGCGTCCCCCTCGCTCTTCGGCGACAGGTCGATCCTCGTGATCAGGGCTGCGCAGGACCTGCAGAAGGACGTCATCGCCGAGATCGTCAAATATGCCGCGCATCCCGCGGACGACACCGTGCTGGTGCTGGCCCATCCCGGTGGGGTGAAGGGAAAGGCGCTGGTCGAAGGGGTGAAGAAGGCCGGCGCCGAGGTGATCACCGTGGCCAAGCCGACCAAGGCGGGGGAGCGGCTCGACTTCATCAGGGCGGAGGTCCGCCGTGCCGGCCGGA
>BCRI01000086.1 GCA_001552515.1 Sphaerimonospora mesophila NBRC 14179 = JCM 3151 | reverse complement strand
GGTCTGGTCGAGGCTCGTGTCGTACTCCCCGGCGATGGGGAACCAGCCCAGACCACTCGCGAAGATCGTCTGCAGGGCCAGGGCCATCCAGAACACCGGCACCGAGACGGCCAGCATCGACGAGAGCCGGATCGACAGGTCGGGCAGCCGTCCCCGGTAGCGGGCGGCCGCGACGCCCAGGGGGATCCCGGCCGCCACCGCGATGATCAGAGCGGCGGCCACCAGTTCGAACGAGACGGGGAAGGCCAGGAACAGGTCGTCGCGCACCGGCTGCTTGGTGTGCAGGCTGGTGCCCCAGTCGCCGGCGATCAGGTCGCGGACGTAGTTCCACAGCTGCACCGGCAGCGGGTCGTCCAGCCCGAACCGCTGCCGCGCCGCGGCCAGTTCGGCCGGCGACGCCCTCGGTCCCGCGTAGGCGACGGCGGGGTCGCCGGGGACCAGGCGCATGATGACGAAGGTGAGGGTGACCACGCCGGCCACGACCAGGGCGGCCTGGCCGAGCCGGCGGATCAGGTACCGCGACATGACTCAGGCGCCGGGCTTGAGGTCGTGGACGAACACGACGTTCGGGTAGGCGGGGTTGTCCACATATCCCTGCACCGACTTGGCGAAGGCGCGCTGGTAGTTCTGCACGTACGGCACGGCCACCGCGGCCTGCTCATCGATGATCTTGTTCTGGAGCTCGGCGTAGGCCTTCTCAGCGGCCTCCCTGTCGGTCGCCGTCAGCTGGGGCAGCTCGTCGATCTGCTCGTCGATCGCGTCGTCCTTCAGGTAGGAGAGGTTGAACGACACCTGCTCCTCACTGCGGAAGACGTTGACGAACCACGAGAAGGCGTCGGCGTAGTCCGGGTACCAGTACATGACGAAGATGTCCTGCCGCTTGGCCGGGTCCTTCGCCTTGCCCTGGTCCCACTGGGTGGTCCACTGCAGCGGCTTGGCCGACAGCTTCACGTTCAGCTTGTCGAGGGCGGAGGACAGCAGCGTGACCAGCACCTCCTGGTCGCTGTCGCCCTGGGCGTAGGTGAGGGTCAGGTCGAGCTTCTTGCCGCCCGGGCCGTACCCCGCCTCCTTGAGCAGCGCCTCGGCACCGGCGAGGTCCTGCTTCGGCGTCCGGTCGGCGGCGAAGCCGAGCAGGCCCTCGGGCACCAGGCCGCCGCCCGGCACCGCCGCGCCCTTGAGCGCCGCCACCAGGCCGTCGTAGTCGATCGCCTTCTGCACGGCCCGGCGCAGCCGGACGTCCTTCAGCGGGCCGCTCTGCGTGTTGAACAGCGTCAGCAGGTTCTGGAACGACGGCGTCTGGGCGGCCTGCACCGTGGGCGTGCTGCTCGCCTGGGCGAACAGCTGCGGGTTGAGCCGCTGCACGAACGACACCTCACCGCGCTGCAGGAGCTGCCAGGCGGTGGTGAGCTCGGGCGTGACCCGATAGGTGATCTTCTTGTAGTGCGGCCCGTCCCAGCCGCCCCAGTAGTCGTCGAACGCCTTCAGCGTGAGCTCGTTCTCCTTGCCCTTCTCCCAGGTGTCGATCGTGTACGGCCCGGAGCCGGCGTCGCGGCCCTCGCCGAACCACGTCTTGAGGTCTCCCGAGTCGGACGCGGTCGTGTCGTAGACGTACGAGGCGTAGCCGGCCGAGGCCACCAGGTCGAGCGCGGTGGGGTACTTGAGCGTGAACTCCAGCGTCGCGGGGTCCTTCGCCTCGATCTTCTTGACCGCGTCCCAGATGTAGGCCGCGCCCTCCCCGATCTCCATCGTGCGTTCGATGGCGGCCTTGGCCGCCGCGGCGTCCACGGGTTTGCCGGTGTGGAACTTCGCCCCCTGGCGCAGCGTGAACGTCCAGGTCTTGCCGTCGGCCGAGGAGGTCCACGACGTCGCCAGCCGCGGCTCGGCCTGCTTCGTCTGCGGGTTGTAACGCGTCAGCGACTCGTAGATGTTCTGCATCGCGACGATCTCGTTCGAGTACGAGCTCGCCGGGTCCCAGTCGGTGACGACGTCGAGGTTGGGGACGTAGACGAACGTGGCGTCCGCCGCGTTCTGGGTGTTCTGCCCGTTCTGGGACGTGCTCGGCTGCGCGGAGCCGTCGGAGCCGCGGACCTTGCCCCCGCCGCACGCCGAGGCGGTGAGGGTCAGGGCGGCCACGGCTCCCGCGGCGAGCAGACGCTTGTGCCAGCGCATGTGAGGGGGGTTCCTTTCTCTCACCGGCCCGCCGGCCCTCATCGGGCCAGCGGCCCGGCGGCCTTTACTTGTAGGCGCACAGCGGGCTCAGACAGGTAGCTGAGCGGGATCTCGCTGAGCTCGACGATCTGAACCAGGGCGGAGTCTGCCCCGGCGGCGACGGCCCGGGCGGCCGCCTCCTCCTTGGCCTTTTCGATCAATCTAGCCCTGGTGTTTCCCTCTCCCCCGGTGGGGATGATCGTTTCGATGCGCCCGCTGGCGAGCGCGATCGCGGCGCCGACCGCGTTGGCCACCTCCGCGTGCTCCGGTCTGATCACCTCGCCGGCTCCGGGGACCTCCGCCGCCAGCAGGAACGCGCCGCCACCGACGGCGACGAGCGGACGGTCCCCCCTGTCCGAATTCGAACGGCCCGAACCTGAACGGCCCAGTGAGACCCGGTCCACCGCGTCCGCGACCAGTTCGTCCGCCGCGCGTACGGCTCCGGCCAGGTGGCCGAGCCACTCCTCGGGAACCGGGTGGGTCCCGACCTCGCCCCGGCCGGCCGCCACCGCCGCGTCGGTCATCGTCGCGGTCCTGCCGCCGAAGACCAGGGCCTCGGCGCCGATCCGATAACCGACCGACCTCCCGGAGAAGGGGACGGATCCCCGGCCGACGATCGTGCCGCCGCCCAGCGCGATCGACAGGATGTCGGGCATTCGGAAGTTCGTGGTGATCCCGCCGATCTCGACGGCCGCCGCCGACTCGCGCGGGAACCCGCCCGCGAGCACGCCGATGTCCGTCGAGGTGCCGCCCACGTCGGCGACGATCGCGTCCCGCACGCCGGAAAGGTACGCGGCACCGCGCAGCGAGTTGGCCGGCCCGGAACCGATCGTGAGCACGGGATAGCGGGCCGCGTAGTCGACCGACATCAGGGTGCCGTCGTTCTGGGCGAAGAACGTCTCGACCACCAGGCCCCGCACGCTGAGCGCGTCCTGGAGCGCGATGGTGACGTCGCGGGCCACGCCGTACAACGCGGCGTTGAGGATGGTGGCGTTCTCCCGCTCCAGCAGGCCGAGTGAGCCGATCTCGTGGCTGAGGCTCACCGGCACGTCGCCGAGCTCGCTCCTGACGACCTCGGCGACCCGGTTCTCGTGATCGGCGTCGGCCGGGCTGAACACCCCGGTGATCGCGACCGCGTCCGCCCGCACCTCCTCGTTGAGGAACCGCTTGACCGCGTCCAGGTCGAGCGGGGCGATCTCGCGGCCGTCGACGAAGTGCCCGCCCCGGATCACCGCCGTGCCCGCCGCGACGGTCTCGCGCAGATCATCCGGCCACTCGCTGAGCGGCGGAACCGATGTGGTCGCCGGGGCGCCGAGCCGCAACACGGCGACCCGGCCGAGGGCACGACGCTCCAGGATGGCGTTGGTGGCGTGGGTCGTGCCGAGCATCACCCGTGCGACCAGGCGGGGATCGGGCAACTCGGCGAGGACGGCGTCGAGCGCGGCGCGCAGCCCCTCCGTCACGTCCGGGCTCGTGGGCCGCTTGGCCTTGGCCACGACCCGGTCGGCCTCGTCGATCGCCACGGCATCGGTGTTCGTGCCGCCGACGTCGATGCCGATCCGCAGACTCCGCTCGTTCATGAGTTGATCTTTTCCACGGGGAGATAGTCGAGATCGTAGCCGAACGCCCGCGGCCCGGCCGTCTCCAATCCTCTGGGCGTACGCCACAGCGGATCGCACGGCCAGGCCAGCACGGTCACCCGCTGGCCGTAACGCAGGCCCTCGGTCTGGATCGCCGTGGCCGACTGGGTGTCCACCACCGTGATCAGGTCGGGCACCATGGCGAGCACCCGGCCGTCCTCCACGGCGACGAGGTTCTCGTTCTGGATCTCCAGGGTCAGGGTCCTGCCTCGGTCGTCGCCGGTGCCCTCGATCGTCGCGGTGCCCCGGGCGAACCCACCGGTCGTGCGCCGATCCAGGTCGGTCAGCTTGCCGCCGATCAGCCGGGTCGCGCCGAGTTCCGCGCACAGCGCGGCGAGCGGGTCCGCCGCGCCTTCCGTGGCCCGGCCGATCGCGATCGCCCGGCTCACCGTGCCCTCGATCACGGCGCCCGCGCACTCGCCGGCGGTGAGGATGTAGTCCGCCATCAGCGCGCTCGACCCCGAGGCCACGCAGACGGCGCGGGCGAGCCGCTCCGACCACAGGCCGTCGACCGGGCGTATCGTCACGACGTTGCCGACGACGTCGGACATGATGACGAGGTTGGCCGGGATTCCCGCCACGTACATCGACACCATCTGGACCTCGGGGAAAGCTCGGCCCATCGCGTCGGCGTCGAGCAGCGGCAGGCCGAGCCTGGCCGCCCAGGCCACCGGTGCGACCCCGTTGGCCCCGCCGATCTCCGAGGACATCACGGCGGCCGGAGACCTGCCGAAGATCCGTTCGATCTCCTCCCGGATCCGGACCGGTTCGTCCTCCGCGTGGATCATCTCGTGGCTCACGGTCGGGGCGCCGATTCCCGACAGCGGCAGCACGAGGGCGTCGTCGGGCAGGTCGCGGAGTGCGACCAGCGGCACCTCGCCGTGCTCCCGGATCGCCCGGCGCGCGGCGATCGCCCCGGCGCGTACGTCACCGCCGCCGCCCGTTCCGAGCACGGCACAGCCCCGGGCCAGGGCGGCGACGTCGTCCAGTGAGATGCGGGCCTGCATGCGGGGAGCCTTCACCACTCTGCTGCACCGGCTCAATGTCACCTTCCGACATAGATCGTCTTTTCGTTGTCGTACCACGACAACGGCCGGTCGCCGCGCCGGAGGAAACCGCGGTCCTCGCGAACCCCGCCCGCTGGGCCCTCGCTGCGGTCCTCGCTCCCTGGATTCCGCTGACCCGGGGTCACGTTGAAATGATGCGGGGGCGGCCGGACGGCGGGCGTAAACAGAAAGACCCGGAGGCGAGCCTCCGGGTCTTTCACTTGGTAGCGGGGACAGGATTTGAACCTGCGACCTCTGGGTTATGAGCCCAGCGAGCTACCGAACTGCTCCACCCCGCGTCGTTTTCTTGTACTTCTACAATACCGCTATCGCGCCCGGACGCCAAATCGGTTTCCCCGGAGATAGCGAAGGCCCCGGTTCCTCCAGGTCACCGGAGGTCGGGGCCTTCAAAAGTAGCGGGGACAGGATTTGAACCTGCGACCTCTGGGTTATGAGCCCAGCGAGCTACCGAGCTGCTCCACCCCGCGTCGGCTTCTTCAGACTAACTGGGATGTGGGCGAGAGGCAAACAGGCCCCGGAAGGCGGGAACCCCGCGCCGTTCCGGCGCGGGGTTCCGCTCCGCTCCTCTGCCCGTCATCCGCCGGGCGGGCTCGGGCTTGGCGTCGGCGCGGGACTCTCGCTCGGGCTCGCGCTCGGCGACGCGGTCGCGGCGGGCGTGGGAGCCGGCGAGGCCACGGCCCTGCTGCTCTCCAGCCGGTTCAGCTCGTCCAGCGCCTCCTTCAGCGCCTGCTGGGCCTTGCCGTACTCTCCCCAGTTCGGCGGGGTGTCGGACAGGGCCTTCTGCGCGTCGGTGTAGGCCTGCTGCGCCTTCTGCAGCGCGCTCGTCAACGCCTTGTCGGCCTCAACGGGAGTCGTCTGCTTCTCGGGCTCGGCCGGCTGGTTCGGTTGCTGCGGCTGCTGCGGTTGCTCCGGCTGGGTGGCCTCTCCGCCGAACACCTGCCGCAGCGCCTCACCCAGCGTGTCGGCGAAGCCGACCTTCTCGCCGTACACGACGAGCACCTTGCGGAGTGTGGGGTACTTCCCGGAGGTCTCCGCCCGGGGCTGGACGTACACCGGCTCGATGTACAGCAGGCCTCCGCCGAAGGGCAGCGTGAGCAGGTTGCCGTAGAGCACCTCGGTCGCGCCCGAGTCGCCTCTCAGCAGGTTCAGCGCCTGGGAGACGGTCGTGTTGGAGTCGAACAGGTTCTGCGCCTGTGCCGGGCCCAGGATGGTCGTGGCACTCGGCAGTTGCAGGATCTCCAGAGGCGGCCTGGTCTCCTGCGCGGTGGCGTCGACGGCCATGAACGCGGCCATGTTCTGCCGCCCGTTCGGGACGAAGGTGGTGGTGAGCGAGAACTTCTCGCGGCCCCCGGGCATCTTCATCGTCACGTAGTACGGCGGCTGCTTGCTCTTGCCGCTCGCGGGGTCCTCGGGCACCTTCCAGAAGTCCTGGGCGCCGAAGTAGGCGTCGGCGTTGGTGACGTGGTAGGTGGTGAGGATCTCCCGCTGCGCCTTGAACAGGTCGGCCGGGTAGCGCAGGTGGTTGCGAAGGTCAGGCGTGATCTCCGAGACCGGCTTGACGATCCCGGGGAAGACCTTCTCCCAGGTCTTGAGCACCGGGTCGGAGTCGTCCCAGGCGTAGAGGGTCACCGTGCCGTCGTAGGCGTCGACCGTCGCCTTCACGGCGTTGCGGATGTAGTTGATCTCGTCCCGCGGCACCTGGGGGATGCCCAGCCGGCTGGTCGAGATGTCGGTGGTCAGCGACTCCAGGCTCCGACGCTGGGAGTAGGGGTAGGAGTTGGAGGTGGTATAGGCGTCGACGATCCAGACGATCCTGCCGTTCACGATGGACGGGTAGGGATCGCGGTCGAGGGTGAGGAACGGCGCGACCCGCTGGATGCGCTCGATCGGCTTGCGCTGATAGAGGATCCGCGAATCCGGGTTGATGTTGGAGTTGAGCAGCAGGTTCGCCTCACCGTACTTCAAGGCGTAGAGCATGCGCCGGAAGTAGTTGCCGACGGGGACGCCGCCCTTGCCGTCGTAGGTGTTGTTCTGCTGGCCGATGCCGCTCGAACCCTGCTGGGGGTAGTCGAGCTCGATCTTCGGTCCGTCCTTGGGCCCGCCGACGATGGAGTATTCCGGCGAGTTCTCTCCGAAGTAGATGCGCGGCTCATACTCGCCGAGGTCTCCCACCGGCGGAATGTCCTTCTCGTTGAACTCCGGGAGCCCGGTGCCGTCCACCCGGTTGCCCGGCGCTGCGACGAATCCGAAGCCGTGGGTGTAGACCAGGTGGCTGTTGATCCAGTTGCGCTCCCCCTCGGGCGGCAGCCCGATGTCGCGGACCGCCACGACCGTGTCCCTGATCTCGCCGTCGACCGGGTAGCGATCGATGTCGAGCTGCTCGGGGAACTGGTAGTAACCGCGGATCTGCTGCTTCTGCTGGAAGGTGGACGACAGCAGGCTCGGGTCGAGCAGGCGCATCCCCGGAATGGACCGCGACTCGGCCTGCAGGACCGAGGGGTCCGCCTCCGTCTTGGCGCTGTACTGGGTGACCTTCGTGTCGTCGACGCCGTACGCTCTCCGGGTGGCGTCGATGTTGCGCTGGATGTAGGCGCGCTCCTTGGCCTGCTCGTTGGGCTTGACCTGGAACTGCTGGACGAGCGCCGGATAGACCCCGCCGATCAGCACCGCCGACAGGACCAGCATGCCGAGGGCCACGCCGGGGAACATGCCGCCGGGCCGGACCACGCCGGCGAAGAAGATCACCGCACAGATCAGGGAGATGACCGCGAGGATGCCCTTGGCAGGCAGCACCGCGTTCACATCGGTGAAGGACGCTCCGAACGCCTTGCCGCGTTCAGAGAAGACGAGATCGTACCGGTCGAGCCAGTAGGCGACGGCCTTGAGCAGCACGAACACGCCGAGCAGCACCGACAGGTGGCTGCGCGCCGCCCGGGTCGCGTGCACCCCGCCGGGGGACTGGATCCGGAAGCCGCCGTAGAGGTAGTGCACGATCGCCGCGGCGATGATCGACAGGATGACGGCCAGGAACAGGAAGTTCAGCACCATCCGCAGGAACGGAAGGACGAACATGAAGAACGACACGTCGAGATGGAACTCGGGGTCCTTCTGGCCGAACTGCGTCCTGTTAACGAACTCCAGCCAGGTCTTCCACTGCCCGGCCACCGACGACCCGGTGAACAGCGCCAGGATCCCCATGCCGATCAGGAAGACCAGCCGTCGATGGGGGTCGAGCGACATGCGGTAGCGATCGGCCCCCTGCGGGGTGCCGAACATCCCCGGCCCGAACATCGGCCGGGTGCGGTGCGCCAGCACCATGTTGCCGCCGACGATGCCCACCATCAGCACAGCGCCCACGATGAACAGCACGATCTGCGTCACGAGCAGCGTGGAGAACACCGACGAGAAGGCCACCGAGTCGTACCAGAGGTAGTCGGTGTAGATGGAGGCGAAGATCAGCAGTAATACCACGATCGCCGCGACGGCGATCGTGACAGGAACGAGAAGTCGCGGCCGACGGGGCAAGCGCATCGCCCGTCCGGCTCCGGGGCTCCGGAAGCTCAACGCCCACCCCTTGTCTCAGAGCAAACGGTCCGTGTCTGGAAAACCTACACTGCGATACGGCCGGTCGCGCTTCGCACGTCCCGGACCTGTGGAAAACTACCGCCCGCCCACGACCGGTCACGCCGGGCAGGCGGGCAGATCCTGCCTGCCGGCGCGCAGGGCGTCCATCGCGTCGATCGCGTCCTGGAGCGTCTCGACCTTGACCAGGCGAAGGCCGGTGGGCACGGCCCGAACGGCGTCGGCGCAGTTCCCCGCCGGCGTGAGGAACACCGTGGCGCCCGCCTTCTTCGCACCCACCATCTTCTGCTCGACCCCGCCGATGGCCCCCACCTTGCCGTCGATGTCGATCGTTCCGGTGCCGGCGACCGACTTCCCTCCGGTGAGCGCGCCGGGAGTCAGCTTGTCGTAGATGCCCAGCGAGAACATCAGCCCGGCGCTGGGCCCGCCGACCTGTCCCACGCTGATGTCGACCTTGAAGGGGACCTTGAAGTCGGCCTTCATGCGAACGCCGACCACGGCCCTGCCCTCCTTGTCCTCGACCGTGGGCACGGACACGTCGGTCGTGGTCTCCCCGCGCCTGATCGTGAACTCGACCTGCTCGCCGGGCTCGTGCCGCCGCACCGCCTCAGCCACCGATTCGAGACCGGCCGTCGCGACGCCGTCGACGGCGGTGATCTGGTCGCCGGCCTTCAGCCTGCCCTCGGCCGGCGCCCCCTTGTCGGTGTCGACCACCACGACGGTCTTCTCCACCGGGATCTTGAGGGCCTTCAGCGCGGCGACCGTGGCCGTCTGCTGGGAGTCGGTCATCTCCTGGGTGTTCTGCTCCTCGACCTGCTCGGCCGTGGAGCTCCTCGGGAACAGCGTCTCCTCCGGCACCACGGCCACGGTCGGGTCGAGCCAGCCGCGCAGCGCGGTCACAAGGTCGAGCCGGTTGCCCGGACCCCCCTGATAGGCGACGGTGACGAGGCTCAGCTTGCCCTCGGTCGGGTACGTCTGACGGCCCGAGATGCTGATGACCGGCTTGCCCTTGACGTCCCCGATGGTGTTCTCCGTGGGACCCGGGCTCAGCGCGACGTACGGCACCGGCAGCATGGCGCCGATCACCGCTAGCAGGAGGGTGAGGAAGCCCGCAACCATCAGAGTCAGGGCGCGTCGGGACATGGACGAACTCTATGCGTTTCGAGACCTGTCAATCGCAGACGCCCACCCATTCGGCTTCCCCGTCGGCGAACACCTGGTGCTTCCAGATGGGCACCTCGTGCTTCAGGTCGTCGATCAACCGCCGGCACGCCTCGAACGCCTCCGCCCGATGGGGGCAGGCCGCGGCCACCACCACCGCGATGTCGCCCAGCCGCAGGTCGCCCACGCGGTGCACGGCCGCCAGGGCGGTCACCGGGAAGTCCGCGGCGACCTTCTCCGCGACCCGGCGGAGCTCCTGCTCGGCGGAGGGATGGGCGGAGTAGGACAGCAGCGTCACGGGCCTGCCCTGGTCCTGCTCCCGCACGGTGCCCACGAACACGCCGGTGCCGCCCGCCGCGTGGTCCCCCACCGCGCTCAGGACCTCGTCCACGGACAACGCGGTGTCACGGATCCCCAGCAATCGGATAACGCCCATCCCACGAGACTAGTACGGCTTCGTCCGCGTGGCCCAGCCGATCAGGACCGCCGCTTGCGGCGGGCGACGCGGACGATGGCGGCGGTGCCGATCACGGCGACGGTCGCGCCGGCCGCGGTGATCGTGGCCTCCTTGCCCGACAGGCGGCGGCCCACCACCGCGTGCCTGCCCTCGGACAGCTCCAGCAGCTCGCACAGTGCCGCCTCGTTGCTCCAGGCCGGCTTCCACCCGGCCGCGCGCAGCGCGGCGCAGTCCACCACCCAGGGATAGACCACGTAATGCAGGTCGGCGGCGGGAGCCGGCGTGATGCCGAGCCGGTGCAGCCGCTGGGCGGTCCCGAAGGTCAGCCCGGCGGGCAGTTCGAACCGGCGCAGGCCGGAGATCTCCTCCACCTGGTCCATCTCCAGCCAGCCGTCCGAGCCGACCGCGACCGCGCCGGAGACCCTGCCGAGCGCGGCCGCTTCCAGCGCGGACACCAGATCGTCGACGTGGCAGAACTGCCAGCGCGGCAGGCAGCCCTTCACGACGAGCAGCCTCGGCGCCTCGAAATGGCGGGTGACGACCGTGTCGATGCCCGGCCCGACCAGGGCGGCGGGCCGCAGCACGGTCACCTCGAGGCCGGGGTGCGAGCGCAGCGATCGGCGCACCAGCGCCTCGATCTCGAGGTGATCTCCGATCACCCCGGTGTCCGACTCGGCCGTCACCGGGGCGTCCTCCTCCAGCGGCACCGGGTTGTCCGGGGCGGCGCCGTACACCATGGCGCTCGTGACCAGCACGACCCGCCGGACCCGCGCTGCCGCGCAGGCGGTGAGCACGGTCTGCGCGGCCCTGAGGTTGTAGCGGCGGCGCTCGGCGGGGTCGGTGTCCATCGACTCGTCGGTGCCCAGATGGACCAGGACGTCCACATCGGATATCCGGTTCGCCAAGAGCGGATCACGGATGTCGAGGACCCGCCAGGTGACGTCGGTAACGTCGCCGCGCTGATCGTCGATGGCCACGACGCGGCGGAAATCCGCAGACGAGGCCACTCTCGCCAGGAACGCCCTGCCGATTCCGGACGCGGCGCCGGTGACGGCGACGACGGGCTGACGAAGGCGTTTTGAGGTAGGCACGAGGTCCTCACTTTGCACTGATCCGCCTCTCGGCGGATAACGTGGCGGTTGTGGACTCCTCCATCCTGCACGAGGTGGCGCGGTGACTGACCTGCCAGGTCGCGAAAACGACCCAAACGACAATCCGTTCGCCATGTTCGGCAGCCCGGAGCAGATGGCCGCGGCCATGCGGCAGTTCGCGGACATGCTGTCCGCGTCGGCATCGCCGGAAGCCGGACCCGTCAACTGGGAAATGGCGAAGAACATCGCACGACACGCGGTGGTCGCCGAGGGCGATCCGAGTGTCATGGAGGGCGAGCGGCGCGAGATCGTCGAGGCCCTCAATCTGGCGGACCTGTGGCTGAACGAGGTGACCGCGCTGCCGAGCGGTGTGACCACCCCCCAGGCCTGGAGCCGTTCTGAGTGGATCGAGAAGACCGTCCCGGTCTGGAAACAGCTGTGCGATCCGATCGCCGCACAGATGGTGCAGACCATGGGCGGAACGCTCGGCGCGGCCGGGCTGCCGCCCGAGGCGGAGGCGATGGCCGGCCCGCTGATCGGCATGCTGCGGCAGATGGGCGGCATGATGGTCGGCCAGCAGATCGGCCAGGCCCTGGGCACGCTCGCCCGCGAGGTGGTCGGATCGACCGACATCGGCCTGCCGCTGTCCGATACGGCCGCGCTGCTGCCCGGCGGGATCGCCGCGTTCGGCCAGGGCCTGGAGACCCCCTCCGACGAGATCAGGCTCTACCTGGCCCTGCGCGAGGCGGCCTACCACCGGCTGTTCCAGCACGTGCCGTGGCTGCGTGCGCACCTGCTCGGCGCCGTCGAGGAGTACGCCAGGGGCATCACCGTCGACGTCTCCGCACTGGAGGAGAAGCTGCAGGGGCTGGACATCAGCGACCCGGCGCGCATCCAGGAGGTGCTGGGCGGCGGCGAACTGCTCAAGCCCGAGGAGACCGAGCGGCAGAAGGCCGCGCTCGCCCGCCTCGAGACCGCGCTCGCGCTGGTCGAAGGCTGGGTGTCGACCGTGGTCGACGCGGCGGCCGCGGGCAAGCTGCCGTCGGCCGTCGCGCTCGGCGAGGCCGTACGGCGCCGCCGCGCGACCGGCGGGCCCGCCGAGCGGACCTTCGCCACGCTGGTCGGCCTGGAGCTGCGTCCGCGGCGGCTGCGCGAGGCGGCCGCGCTGTGGAAGGCCCTCGGTGACCACCGCGGGATCGACGGCAGGGACGCGGTGTGGAACCATCCCGACCTGATGCCGACCGCCGACGATCTCAACGATCCGGAGTCGTTCGTCAAGGGCGAGAACGCCTTCGATCTGTCCTCGCTCGACGAGCCCGGCCAGGGCACGGACGACCAGACCGGTCAGCCCGGCGAGTAGCGGGCCGGCCGGTAGGCTGTCGCGGTGAGTACGCACCGTGACAGCCTGCGACGTGACGGCCTTCACCACGACGCGCGAGCCGTGCTGGCCGGATGGACGGCCCCGACTCCCGAGGAGGAGCGGCTCCGCCGGGAGTTCCTGGCCCATCTGGACGCCCACGACGACGCGATGTGGCGGGAGTGCGCGCCCGGCCATCTGACCGCGACCACCGCCGTGCTGTCCCACGACGGCGGCGAGGTGCTGCTCACCCTGCATCCCAAGGCCGGCATGTGGCTGCCCATGGGCGGGCATTGTGAGGCCACCGACGCATCGCTGGCGCTGGCCGCGCTGCGCGAGGCCACCGAGGAGTCCGGCATCGCCGGTCTCACCCTGCTGGACGGCCCGCTCGCACTCGACAGGCACCGGGTCTGGTGTCATCCGCCGCACAGCTGGCACCTCGACGTCGAGTACGGCGCGGTCGCCCCGCCCGGCGCCGAGGCCATGATCAGCGACGAGTCGCTGGACCTCCGCTGGTTCCCGGTGGACGAGATCCCCGAGCTGAGCGACGAGGCCACCCGGCGGCTGGCCCGCCGGGCCCGTGATCTGCTGGTCGCACGCGCGGGCCGGGGCACGGGCACCGGTACGGCCTGAGCCGGGCCGGGCGCGGCGATGCCGCGGAGGGCTCGACAGCGGATTCGACGTGATCGCTTCCGCACGAAATCCGCACGGCGGCCTCACACATTCCCGCACGTCCAATCGTTAGGGTCGGCGTCATGACCAAGGTGGACGTCGGCGGTGAGATCAGGGCTGTTCGGCGACGGCGGCCGAGGCTGCGGATGCCGGTGCCGCTCGCGTGGATCGCCGTCGCGCCGTTCGCCTGCTGGGCTATCGTCCGGCTGGGCGGCTTCGAGGGCGGCACGCCGATGATCCAGCTCATCACCGCGACGCCGTACGCCGCCGCGGGGTCGCTGATCGCGCTCCTGGTCGCGGCGGCCTCCCGCAACCGGGCGGTGGTGAGCACGGCCGTGGTCACCTGCGTCATCATGGCGATCCTGGTGCTGCCGCGCGCGATGCCCTCGACGCCCACCGCCACGGGTCCGACGCTGCGGATCCTCACGGCCAACCTCCTGTACGGACGCGGCGACGCGGCAACGGTGGTCGATCTCGTACGGCGGCTGCGGCCCGATGTGCTGAGCACCCAGGAGCTCACCCCCGACGCGGTGCTGGCGCTCGACTCGGCCGGGCTGGGCGAGCTCCTTCCGTACCGTCACCTGGAGGAGGCGTTCGGCGCCTCCGGCAGCGGCATCTACTCGCGCCACCCGCTCAGGAAACTGCCCGACTTCGCGCCGGCGGGCGGGCACAACATGCCGAGGGCCACGCTCACGCTGCCCGGCCGCCGGACCGTCGAGATCGTCGACGTCCACACGCTCGCCCCCCTGCGTCCCGACACCCCGGGCTGGCTGGCGGACCTCGCGGCGCTGCCGTCGGCCGCCTCGTCCTCGGCCACGATCCGGATCCTGGCCGGGGACTTCAACGCGAGTCTCGACCACTCCGCACTGCGCGAGGTCATCGGCCGCGGCTATGCCGACGCGGCCGACGCGACGGGGAAGGGCCTGCACACGACCTGGCCCGCCAACCGGCGGTTTCCGCCGCTGATCACGATCGACCACGTGCTGTTCGACGAGCGGGCGTCGGCCGTGAGCACGAGCGTGCACGAGGTGCCGCGGAGCGATCACCGCGCACTCTTCGCCGAACTGCGCCTGCCTTGAGCCGGGCTTGGACGCCCACCTTGGGCCGGACCCGACCCCTGCCTTGGGCCGATGCCCACCTTGGGCCGGACCCGGCCCCTGCCTTGAGTCGAGCCCGTCCCCTTCCTTGAGCCGGACCCGACGCCTACCTTGAGGCGGACCTCGGCGCGGAGAGCAGGGCTCGGGTGCTGTCCCAGCCTTCCAGCCCGGGATCGAGTCTGGCGACGTCGGCGGGCCTCCTGAGCCGGTGCCAGCCGGGGCCGGTGGCGACCATGCGGGGTCCGGGAGCCCTGCGGCGCAGCCGTACGACGAGGTCGGGCTCATCGAAGTCCACACCGGCCCACTCGGGCAGCGGCAGCCGGGCGGCCACGGCGGCCGCTCCCCCGCCCTCGGCCGGGCACACGGCGAGCCGCGCACGGCCCAGCTCGCGAAACAGCTTGCCCACGAGCAGCGGTGGCAGGTCCGGCGCGTCACCGCTGACCACCACGGCTTCGGTGCCGTACGGCAGCGCCGCGAACGCCTCGGCGGGAGAGCCGATCGAGATCACCGGTGTGCCGGGCCAGGCGATCTCCTCCAGGCCGGGAACCCCGGCGGACAGGATCACGGGCCGGACGAGTTCGAGCCCGGCGACCATCTCGTAGGTGTCCTCGGCCATGGCCAGGAGGAACTCGGCGGGGTCGACTCCGGGCGGGGCGGCGTCCGCCATCGCGGCCGCGACCAGCACGGCGGCGACCCTCGTCGGTGGCTGTGTCAACACTCCTCCGGAGAGCCGTTGGACGCCATGGAGAAGCCCTCCAGGAATCCCCTGGCGCGTTCCGCCCGAGGATAGCGTTCGACGAGTGCCCAGAACCGGGGGCCGTGACTGGGCACGAGCAGATGGACCAGCTCATGCATGATCACGTAATCCACGACCCACGCGGGCATGCCGCGAAGCCGCACCGAGATCCGGATTGTGCCATGATCTGGAGTGCAGGACCCCCACCGGTGCTGCTGGTTCTCGACCCAGCGCACGCTCGAGGGAAGCGCCTTGCCGTCCAGGTAGCGCGCCGACAGTTCCAGCGCGCGGTCGAGCAGGTCGTCGTCGCTCGGCCGTCTCCGCTGTTCCTTGGCGGCGAGCCGGTCGAGCATGCGGCGCACCCACTGCTCTTCGTCAGTCGTGCTCAGGCCAGCCGGAAGCAGCACGATGGTTTTGTCGCCATCGCGGTACGCGGAAACGGTTCGCCGCCGTCGCGTGCTCCGACGAACCTCGACTGTCTCGGGGGGCACATATGAAAGGTAGCCGACATGCGGGGATTTCCACAGGGGGTACGTCACGTTTTCCCTGGTCAATCGGGCGAACGTGACCTTGTGGGCGGGCCCGTTCCGCCTCGTCGGACCCCGGAGCCCCGGTGATTATCCACAGCCCCGCCGGAACCGGCGCACGCCGTTCCCGCCATGTGACAAGGTCTTTCGGCTATGAGACCTCGTCTGAAGTCGGCGCTGCGCCGAGTCGAGCGGGACGACCGCACCCTGCAGTTCGGCGTCCACCCGTCCCACGCGATCATCCTGGCCGAGGTGGAGCCGGCCGTCCGGCGGCTGATCTACGGCCTCGACGGCAGCCGGACGCTGGACCAGGTGCTGGCGGAGAGCGATCTGGGTGAGGAGGCCACCCGTGAGCTCGTGGAGCTGTTGGCCGCCCACGGCCTGATCGAGGACGCGGCCGTCTCTCCCGGGCCGCTCGCCGGCCTGGACCGGGCCGACCGGGAACGCCTCCGCCCCGACCTGGAGCGGCTCGCCCTCACCTCCTCCGACGGCGGCCTGGTCGCGCTCACGCGCAGGCGCGCGGCCCGGGTCCGGATCTACGGCGCCGGCCGGGTCGGCGCCCAGGTGACCACCCTTCTCGCCGCGGCGGGCGTCGGCCACATCTGCGTGGTCGATCCCGGTACGGCCCGGCCCCAGGATGTGGTCCCCGGAGGGCTCGGTCCGCAGGAGATCGACATGCCGCGTGAGGAGGGCGCCGTCGCGGTGGCCAGGAGGATCGCGCCGGACGTCAACGCGTGGCCCGGCCGGTCCGCGTCCCGGCCGGCCGACAGGGCGCCCCACCCCGATCTGGTGATCCTCGCCCCCGTCGGTCCCCTCGATCCGGTGCTGGTACGCGAACTCCTGGCCGAGGGGATCCCGCACCTGCCGGCCACCGCGTTCGAAGGCCATGGATCGGTCGGCCCGCTCGTCATCCCGGGGCGTCCGCTCTGCCTCGGCTGTCTCGATCTCACCCGCAGGGACCGGGACCCCTCCTGGCCCATGGTCAGCGCCCGGATCGGCGGTCATCCCCCGGGCGAGATCGCATGCGACGCGGTGCTGTCCTCCCTGGTCGCGGCGCAGACCGCGGGGTGTGCGCTCGCCCACCTGGACGGCACGGGCATGCCGGCGGATGTGACCAATGGCACACTGCACGTTTTGCCCGACTGGCGTTGGCGTCACCGCTCCTGGGAGCCCCATCCCGAATGTGGATGTAGTCGAAACCCCATGTCATCGCTAAGAATGGTCGCGTGAGTGACCTCCCCCACCGTGCCATGACCCGCTCGGCCAAGCTCGCCACGCTCCCCCTCGGGTTCGCCGGCCGTACCGCACTGGGACTGGGCAGGCGACTCGGCGGCGCGTCGGCGGAGCGCGTGGCCCATGAAATCCAGCAGCGTACGGCCGACCAGATCTTCAAGGTTCTGGGTGAGCTCAAGGGCGGAGCGATGAAGCTCGGCCAGGCGCTGTCCATCTTCGAAGCCGCGCTGCCGCCCGAGATCGCCGGACCGTATCGCGCGACGCTGACCCGGCTGCAGGACGCCGCGCCGCCGCTGCCCGCGGCCACGGTTCACCGTGTCCTCGCAGAGCAGCTGGGCGACGACTGGCGGGAGAACTTCACGGAGTTCGACGACAGCCCGTCGGCGGCCGCGTCCATCGGACAGGTGCACCGGGCGGTCTGGCATGACGGCAGGCCGGTCGCCGTGAAGATCCAGTATCCGGGTGCAGGAAAGGCCCTGATCTCCGACTTCAACCAGCTCGCCCGCCTGGGCAAGCTCTTCTCTGCGATGCTGCCCGGACTGGACATCAAACCGGTTCTCACCGAGTTGAAGGACCGGGTCGCCGAAGAGCTCGACTACCTGCGGGAGGCCGAGGCGCAGCACGCGTTCGCCCAGGAGTTCAGGGACGACGCGGACTTCCACATCCCGGATGTGATCGCGGCCAACGAGCAGGTCCTGGTCACCGAGTGGATGACCGGTACACCACTAGCCAAGATCATCGAAAGTGGGACCAAGGCCGAGCGCGACCTGGCCGGTCTGCGCCTGGTCCGCTTTCTCTTCTGCTCGCCGTCCCGGGTGGGCATGCTGCACGCCGACCCGCACCCGGGCAACTTCCGGGTGATGGAGGACGGACGCCTGGGGGTGCTCGACTTCGGGGCGGTCAGCCGGCTGCCCGACGGCTACCCCCGCGCCTTCGGCACGCTCACCCGGATCTTCAACCAGGGCGACATGGACACCGTCGTCCAGGGACTTCGCGAGGAAGGGTTCATCCGGCCGCACATCGAGGTGGACGCCGATGCCCTGCGCGCGTTCCTCGCCCCCTACGTCGAGCCCACCCGGGTCGAGGAGTTCACCTTCAGCCGGGAGTGGCTGCGGGAGCAGGCGGCGACCGTGGCCGACCTCCGGCCGAACAACGTCGTGCGCCAGCTCAACCTGCCCCCGTCATACGTGCTGATCCATCGGGTTCATGCCGCGGGAGTGGGCGTCCTGTGCCAGCTCGGCGCCACCGCCAGATTCCGTGACGAGGTCATCCGCTGGGTTCCCGGTTTCGCCGACGAGCCCGGCGTTTCGGGCGGCGACGTCGACCTCATGGCGGTCTGATACCCCGGCCGAGGCCGGGGATGAACCGCCTGACCGCGCGCCGTGCTCGTACGGTCTCGCGTGGATGACCTCAGTCCGCCGCGGGCGTCCTGCCGGATAGGACGGGAAGGGCCCGGACGCCGATGTGCGCCCGGGCCCTTTTCGAACTAGAGACGGGCCAGCGCGCCCCTGAGCCGCTCCGAGGCGCGCTCAGCCCGCCGGCGAGCCCGCTTGGCGCTCAGGATCCGGCTGGCCAGGCGCTCTTCCTCCGCCTCGCGGTGCAAGGTCCGTATTCGCTCGTCTACCAGTTCTTGGTAGAGATACATCGAGGCGTTCGGGGAGAGGTTCATCTGACTGTCCTTCCTTGTGTTTCCAGGTCTTACGTGTATTGGTCAGGCGGCGACGGGCGTCTTGCGCGGACGCCCCCGCGGGCGCTTCCGGGGAACGACGACCCCCCGCAGGATGAGCTCGCCACCCCAGACGCCCCACGGCTCCTCGCGCTCCAGCGCGCGGGCCAGGCAGGCCTTCTGGATCGGGCAGCCGCCGCAGAGCGCCTTGGCGAACTCCACGTCCTCGGGAGACTCGGCGAACCACAGGTCGGGGTCGGTACGACAGGGGATTTCGGCTTCGATCAGGTCCATGACCGGGGCCGCCATCTGCGTCACCTCTTTGAATGGTTTTGGTCTGGTTGTCCTCGTGGGCCTGGTTGTCCTCGTGGACGGGGTGGAATCGTGGCCGACAAAACAAGAAGGCCGCGGATCCTGGTCGGATCCGCGGCCTGAAGAGGGAGACCGGTCAAGTTATGACTGGTTCTCTCCAGGCGTACAACGGACCCGGTGCCCCGCCGTCGGCGGTGCGGTTGATCTGCTCATCGCTCATCGGACGGTCCACCAGGGCGACCTGGTAGGACTCGACGCCGTGGCGCGCCACACCGAAGACAGCCGAGCGAGGCTCGGTGACCGAACCGGTGCGGGCAGCGCCGACCTGAGCGAAGGCGGCCACGCCACGCCGCAGTTTCGTCTGCTTCGTCTGGGCGACAGCGGCGATGGCGACGTTCGGGCAGGCAGAGGCGAGCCACGGCGTGGCGAACATGATCGTGATCTCCACCTGACTCACCTCCACTCCAGTAGTACGACAGCCGGAACAGGATCGTCCGACTGGCTTGACCAAGACCCTAAATCCCAACCGGCAGGCCGAGCAACCTATTTTCTACCTGCGATTTTCACGACTTCGTGACATCATCACCAACCCGGATCAGACACTCCTGCACCACGGACACCGCCAGCTCTCCGGCGGCCGTGAACATCTGTCCGCGAGCGAGCCCGCGCGCGCCGCCCGACCACGGCGACTCCTGGGCGTACAGCACCCACTCGTCGGCTCGAAGCGGGCGGTGGAACCACATCGCGTGATCGAGCGAGGCACCGGAGAAGTCGGCCGTGCCCCAGGCCCTCCCGTGCGCGAGCAGCACGGTGTCCACCAGCGTGAAATCCGACGCGTAGGCGGCCAGCACGACGTGCAGCAGCGGGTCGTCGGGGAGATCGGCCTCGTATCGGAACCACACGTGGTTCTCGTCGGACGCGGTGGGAGCCCCGGCGGCACCGGCGGGCGCCTCCCACGGCAGCCGGTGCACGTACCGCACGTCGACCGGACGCGGTTTCGACAGCCATTCGCGCCATGTCGGGTCGTCCCCCACCACGTCGAGCATCCGCTGCTGGAAGGTCCCCAGACTCTCCGGCTCGGGAACGGACGGCATGGCGGCCGACTGGTGCTCCAGGCCCTCCTCGGCTATGTGGAACGAGGCCGACATCGAGAAGATCGCCTTGCCGTGCTGGATGGCCGTGACCCGTCGCGTGGTGAACGAGCGGCCATCGCGCACCCGGTCGACGTTGTAGACGATCGGGACCGCGGGATCACCCGGCCGGATGAAGTACGCATGCAGGGAGTGGACCATGCGGTCGGCCGGGACCGTACGGCCGGCCGCCACGAGCGCCTGAGCCGCGACCTGACCGCCGAAAACCCGCTGAATCCGCTCCTCCGGGCTGCGTCCCCGGAAGATATCGAGCTCGATCTGCTCCAGGTCGAGCAGGTCGAGCAGCTCCTTGAGAGCCGAGTGCACGGAGCCTCCAACAAAAACGCACCGGGGGAATATTACTCATCAGTAACACTGGTGAGACTACCGCCATCGGTCGCGACGCGGCACAGCTCCAGCACGGCTTCGCCGTACCGCTCGAGCTTGACCCGGCCGATGCCGGCGATGGCCAGCAGTTCCGCCTCCGTGGTCGGCACCCGCTCGGCGATCGCCTGAAGCGTCACATCGGTGAAGACGACATAGGCAGGGACCTTGGCCTCCTTGGCCTCGGCGGTCCGCCACGACCTGAGGTTTTCGAGGAGCGCCTCGTCGTAGTCGGCCGGACAGGTCGTGCAGCGGCCCAGCTTCTGCTCTGCCGCCGCCGCGAGCGTCTTGCCGCACACACGGCAGTGCAGCGGCGCCGCAGGCCGCCTCCCACCGGTCCGCTCCGAACGGCGTCCGGTCCTGGCCGCCCCGGCGGGGAGCTGATGTGAGAGCCCCTCGAGAAAGCGGGAGGGCCGCCGAGACCTGCGGCCGCCGGGCGAGCGGGCCAGCGCCCAGGACAGGTGCAGGTGCTCACGAGCGCGGGTGACGCCGACGTAGAGCAGCCGCCGCTCCTCCTCGATCTGCTCCGATGTCTCCGCGTAGATGATCGGGAGCATCCCCTCGGTGAGGCCGACGAGGAAGACCGCGTCCCACTCCAGGCCCTTGGCGGCGTGCAGCGAGGCCAGCGTCACGCCCTCGACGGGCGGCGCGTGCTGCTCCACGGCCCGCCGTTCCAGCTCGGTGACGAAACCGGCCAGGTCCGCGCCGTCGGCCGCCATGTCCTCGGCCAGGTCGGCCAGTGCCTTCAGCGACTCCCACTTCTCCCGCGCCTTGCCGCCGCCGGGGGGCTCGGCGGTGAGGCCGATCCCGGACAGGATCGCGTGGACGGCGGGGGCCAGCGGGTCGTCGCCGTCCGCCGACCGGGCCGCTCCCCGCAGCAGCACCACGGCCTGCCGTACCTCCGGCCGGTCAAAGAAGCGTTCCGCGCCGCGGAGCAGGTACGGCACGCCGGCCTCGCCGAACGCCTGCTCGTACGCCTCGGACTGGGCGTTGATCCGGAACAGCACGGCGATCTCCCTGGCCGGGACGCCGTCGGCCATGAGCTTCTTCACCGTGAGCGCGACCCCGAGCGCCTCGGCCTCCTCGTCGTCGTACTCCGTGAGAACCGGCTCGGGGCCGTCAGGACGCTGCGCGACCAGTTCGAGCCGGTGCGGCGAGCGCGCCATCACCCGGTTGGCCAGCGTGACCACCTGCGGGGTCGAGCGGTAGTCGCGCACCAGTTTGATCACGCTCGCCGAGGGGTGCTCGACGGCGAAGCCGGTCAGATATTGCGGGGTGGCCCCGGTGAAAGAGTAGATCGTCTGGTTGGGATCGCCCACCACGCACAGGTCGTCACGCCCGCCGAGCCAGGTGTCGAGCAGCAGCTTCTGCAGGGGGTTGACGTCCTGGAACTCGTCGACGACGAAGTAGCGGTACTGCTGCCGGATCTGGGCGCCCACCTCGCGATGCTCGGTCATCACCGCGGCGGTCAACTCGAGGATGGTCTCGAAGTCGATGAGGTTGCGCCGGCGGCGCAGGTTCTCGTAACCCTCGTAGAGCCGGGCCACCTCCTCCGGCGCGATCGGCGGGGTCCGCCGGGCCTTGGCGGCGGCGGCCGTGTAGTCCTCCGGCCCGATCTGGGTGACCTTGGCCCACTCGATCTCGGCGGCCACGTCTCTGAGCTCGCCCCGGTCGGCGTTCCGCCGCAGGTTGCGTGACGCCTCGATGAGCAGCGGCAGCTTGGACTCGATCACCTGGGGCGGATCGCCGCCGATCACCCGCGGCCAGAAGTAGCTGAGCTGGCGCAGCGCCGCCGCGTGGAACGTGCGGGCCTGCACGCCCGGCGCGCCCAGACGGCGCAGCCGCTGTTTGAGCTCGGCCGCCGCGCGAGTGGTGAACGTCACGGCGAGCACGCTCTGCGGCTCGATCACCCCGGTGTGCACCGCGTGCGCGATGCGATGGGTGATGGCGCGCGTCTTGCCGGTGCCCGCGCCCGCGAGCACGCACACGGGGCCGCGGACCGCCTCGGCCACCGCGCGCTGCTCGGGATCCAGCCCCTCGAGGACGTCCACGTGGCGCTCCCAACATGCGGTGCGGAGGATGTACTGGCATCATCCTTCCAGCAGCCTCCGACATCTGTCCCACCGATCCCATGGCGGGGACCGGGCCGGCGGCGGACGTCGGCTCTGCACCAAGTCGACACCGGGTGACAACGGGGAGGAACCAGGCCGTGCGGAATGCGGCGAGAGCAGGGTTGGCTCGTGTTCTCACGGCGGGCGGCGCGTTCGCGCTCACCGCCGTGCTGCTCGCTCAGGTGCCCACGAAGGCGGGTGCCGGTGCCACCCAGACGGGCGATCACACACCCGGCGCGACACCCGATCCGACGCCCACCGCCACCGCGACGCACGTGCCCTCGGCCACGCCGGCCCCTTCCCCGAGCACGACCGTCTCCCCCAGGCCGACCGCCTCCCCCGGCGCGACCGCCCGCGCCGCCCTTCCCGTCGGCGCCAAGGTGCGGACGTTCTCGTACGGCCCGCACCCGCGGCAGCGCATGGACATCTGGTGGCATTCCACCGGCCCCCGGCGGCCGGCCGTGTTCATCATCCACGGCGGCTGGTGGTCGAGCGGCGACAAGAGGTCCCTGACCTCGATCAGCAAGAGCTACGTGCGGCTCGGCTACACGGTGGTCAACCTGAACTACCGGCTGTCCGGTGACGCGCCCTGGCCGGCCCAGCGGACCGACGCCCTCGACGTGATCAAAACCGTGCGCCGGCACGCCGCGCTGTTCAACACCGACCCCGACCGCTACGTCGTGATCGGCTTCTCCGCCGGCGGTCACATCTCCACCGCGCTCGGCACGTACGGCGACGGCCTGCCCGGCCTGCGCGGGGTCGTCGGGATCTCCCCGGTCGTGTCGCCGCTCGCGTCGTTCGAGGACGGCTCGGACGCGTTCGCGGACTTCGCGCGGCGCAAGCTGCGCAGGGCCGCCCTCACACTCGCCGGCGGATGCACACCCGACCGGTGTCCCCAGAAGTGGTCGAGCATGGAGGTGCCGTTCCACGCCTCGCCCGGTGACGCGCCGGTGCTCACGATCCACTCCGACGAGGAGTTCGTCCCGCCGTACCAGAGCGAGATCCTCAGGGGGGAACTCCTGGCGGCCGGGGTGCCGATGACGGTCAGGACGGTGCCCGGCACCCGGCACAGTTCCGCCCTGTACCGGGAACCGGGCGTGGCCGAGACCGTCAGAACCTGGATCGCCTCCCGCCTGAACCGCTAGGGAGGTTCGCCCCGTTCCCGGGTCCGTGATCCTGCGGACGCGCTCGTACGCCGGGGCGGGAACAGCACGGGGCCCCGCCGTGTTGCCAATGACTGCTCAGAACACCCCACGGTGGTGAGGTATCGCCAGAAAGGGACGGACATGGCGCTCACGGTCTACACGACAAGCTGGTGCGGCCCCTGCAAGCGGCTCAAGAGCCAGCTCACGCGGGAGGGCATCGCGTACGACGAAGTCGACATCGAACGTCATCCGGAGGCCGCCGAGTTCGTCATGAGCGTCAACAACGGCAACCAGGTCGTCCCCACCGTCGTGACCGACTGCCACACGATGACCAACCCCTCGGTCGCCGAGGTGAAGCGTCACCTCGCCGGCGCCTGCTGACCGGACCCCTATCGGCCGTTCCTCGAGATGGGCCCGCCGTACCACGCCTCGATGAGCCTGCGTGCGATCGAGACCTGGCCCGGCAGGCCCAGCTCGCCGGACTCGACCCGCGCGGCGAGTTCCGCTCTCGACAGCCAGTGCGCCTCGGCGATCTCGTCCTGATCCGGCCGCAACTCCGTGGTGACCGCGCGCGCGGAGAAGCCGAGCATGAGGCTGCGGGGGAACGGCCAGGGCTGGCTGCCCAGGTAGCGCGGCGCGGTGACGAGCACCCCGACCTCCTCCATGACCTCGCGGATCACCGCGTGCTCCAGCGACTCCCCCGGTTCCACGAAGCCGGCCAGCACCGACACGCGGCCTTCCCCCCAGCCCTGGCCGCGCGCCAGCAGCACCCGGTCGTCGTCATCGTGGACCAGCATGATCACGGCCGGGTCCACCCTCGGGAAGTGCTGGCTGCCGTCGCGGGGGCAGACCCGCATGTGCCCGGCGGCCACGACGTCCGTGAGGGTTCCGCAACGCGGGCAGAACTCGTGGGTGGCGTGCCACGCCTCCAGGGCCACCGCGTTCACCAGCAGCCCCGCGTCGCGGTCGTCGAGCAGCCCGGCCGCCTCGCGCAGGCCCGCCACGTCCCCCGGCGGAAGCGGGGAGCGCACCGCGAAGTACGCCACGCCGTCCTCGTCCACGCCGAGCAGATATCTGGCCTCCCGGTCGACCGGTGGCGCCTCGTGGGGAGAGGTCAGCACCAGGGCGGCGCCGTCGGTGAACCTGCGGATCGGCGTGCTGCCCTCGTGGACGACGACGACCCGCGTCTTCTCGGCGGCCCAGGCCCGCTCCAGCCAATCCTCGTCGGTGCGCAGAAGCGCGGAACGGTCGATCGTGCCACGAGCCAGCAGCAGCGGTCCGAGGAGTCCATCCGAGAGTGCCACGGCGTCATCCTTCCATGAGTGCCAGCGAGAACAACCGAGCCCCCTGCGGCGATTCCCCACGCGAAGCGATCAGCCAACGACTACGATGACGCCGGTTAGGTTAGCCTCACCTATGATTCTTGCGGGGGTCGTGTGCGCCTGTACCTCATCACCCTCAACCCGACCGATTCCGTGATCGACGGCTTCCTCCCCGCCGCGGCCGCGTTGGGCTGGGACGTGACGATCCTGACCGATCAGCCCGGCGGATACCCGGATCACGAGGTCATCGAGACCGATGTGCGCGATTTCCGGGGCCTGATCGACGTCATCGCCGCGCATCACCCCCCTGACGTGGTGTTCTCCAACTCCGACCACCTGCAGGCCGAGACCGCCCTGGCCGCCGGATACTTCGGTCTGCCGCACAAGGACTGGCGCGCCTGCGCCACGGCCAAGAACAAGGCGCTCATGCGCCGTCGCCTCCGCCTCGCCGGTGTGGAGCCCGTCCGGTCCGTACGGCTCCCGCCCGGCTCGGCCGCCCCGCCGGAGGCGCTGCCGTACCCGGTGGTGATCAAGCCGGCCATGGGCGTCGCCAGCGAGGACGTCGTGCTGGCCGCCGACGCGGCCGAGCTGACCGCCGCGGTGCGCTCGATCAGGAAACGGCGGCCGGACGACGTGCTGGTCGCCGAGGAATACCTCGAAGGGCCGCTGCACACGCTGGAGACGCTGGGCGACGGCGAGACCACCGCGGTCATCGGGGGGTTCCGCACCACGCTCGGGCCGCTCCCGCACTTCGTCGAGGAACGCCTGGACTGGCATCCCGACCCCCCGGCGGATCACCTGCGTCACGTGACCGCCGCGCTCGCCGCGCTCGGGGTCGGCCTCGGCGCCTGTCATACCGAGTACGTCGTCACCCGGGACGGCCCGCGCGTCATCGAGGTCAACTACCGGCTGATCGGCGACAACTGCGATTTCCTGCTGGCCGACCTGATCGGTGCGCCGCTGCACCAGGAGATCCTGCGCGTGCACGCCGGAGAGCCGCTGCCGGGCGCCGTGCCGTACGGCACGGGCCGCCACGGCGAGGATCTCCATGGCGCGGTGGTCAGCATCGTCGCCGACCGGCCGGGCGTGATCATCGCGGCTCCGCCCGTCCTGGTCCCTTCACCCACCGCGGTCGTCTCCCCCGCTCCGGGCGGATCCACCCTCGTCAGGGACGACATCCGGCTGTGGCACCGGCCGCTGCGCGCGGTCGGCGAGCGGATAGAACCGGTCAACACCAATCGCGACTACCTGGGTCTCGTCCGCGTGATCGGCCCCGACCTGACCCGCGTCGACTCGGCGATCGACGCCTTCCGCACCGATCACCCGTGGGTGATCGAATGACCCGTGTCTCCGGCCGGGAACGCCACCTAGCCGCGCGGGTGCTCAACGCCCTGATCCGCGAAGACTACGGCACGATCTCGACCCGGCTCACCCGCGACAAGAACGGGGTCGCCCTGCTGCTCGCCTCCGGCGGAAAGGTGCGTCTGACCTCCGGCTCGCCGTTCCAGGACTTCGCCGTCCCCGTGCCGCCGCTCGCGGCGGACGAGAACCCCCGGGGCGGGCCGAGCCTGGCGGAGGTCCTGCGTACCCTCGAGTCCGTGGCCGACCCGGCCGACGCCGCCGGGGTCGCGGCCTTCGCGCGGGAGTGCCGCGAGACGCTGACCGCGCTGGAACTGCACCACCGCCACCGCCGCCGGGTGCACTCCCGGCTCAGCTCCGCAGGCCCCGGCCGCGGGCTGATCTTCTACGAGACGCTGGCGGCAGAGGTGGACCACCCGATCTACCCCACCTCCCGCTGCCGTCTCGGGTTGTCCCCCGAGGATCTGGTCGGCCACGCCCCGGAGTTCGCCCCCGAGTTCCGGCTGGTCTGGGCGGCCGTGCCACGCGATCACGTCACGGCCACCGTCGATCCCGGCGCTCTCCCGTGGTGGCCGGTCCCCGAGGACGTCGGGCTTCCCGGGGCGATGGCCCGGACCCACGTGCTCTTCCCCGTTCATCCGCTCACCACGCCCGCTCTCGCCGACGCCCCCGCCGTGGACGGACCCGGTCCGATCGTCGTGGCGCCCGAGCCGTACCTGACGGTCCGGCCGACGCTGTCGACGCGGACGGTCGAGGTCGACGACCGGACCCACCTCAAGCTGCCGCTCCCGACGAGCACCCTCGGCCTGCGCAACCGCCGCTCGATCAAACCGGGCACGCTACGCGACGGCGCGCTCGCCGAGTCGCTGCTGCGGGAGGTGCTCGCCCGTGAACCGCGGATGCGGGTGTCGCTCGCGGACGAGCAGGCGTACGGCCATGCCCGGCACGAGCACCTCGGCTGGCTGGTCCGGGGCCTGCCCGAGGGTGAGATCGTGCCCGTGGCGGCCCTGCTCGCGGAGTTGCCCGGCTCCAGCGGCCACCACTCCCGGACGGTGCTGGACGATCTCGCCGTACGGTTACACGGCGGTGACGTCAGGGCGCTGCTGCGCGACTACCTGACGGCGCTGTTCGATTGGAACGTCACGCTGTTCGTGCGGTACGGCGTCGCGCTCGAGGCGCATCAGCAGAACCTGTCGCTGCTGCTGCGGGGCGGGCCGATGACGCTGCTGGTGAAGGACAACGACGGGCTGCTGGCCTCGCCCGATCTCCTGCGCGCGGCGGGGCTCGAGGTGCCGGACTTCGGCGACGATCGCATGCTGACCGATGACCCGCACGCCCTGGCCGATGTGTTCGTGACCATCACCCTCCACCTGGCCGCGATGGCCGTGGTGCACGGAGCGCTCGCGGACGCCGCGGCGGCCGGCGGTCTGGTCCGGGAGGCGCTGTCGGCCGCTCTCGAACGGTTCGGCGACGCCCCGATGGCCGCGCTGCTGCGCGCCAGGACGATCGACGCCGCGCGGCTCGTCGGAAAGTCGATGCTCGTCGCCGGGACGCTCGTCGCCAAGGAGCGCACGGGTGCGCGTGACGTCAACAAGTTCTACGGCACGACCGGCCCCAACTATCTCCGCCCGAGACCGAATCCCGCCGGCGTCGGCGTCGCGCCGTCCCGCGAGGCCGACGGTCGGGCACCGGAAAGGCTTCGATGAACGGCCTTCTGCTCGACCCGCACTCCGCTCTGGCCGAGGAGATCACGCTCGGCGCCCTGCTGCGCTGCTGCATCCGTGAGCTGTGCGGCTCCCGCGTCCGGGCCGCCGGGCCGTACCTGCTGGCGAGCATCGCGGGAACCCGCGTACGCGTGCCCGCCCGGGGCGGAATGTCGCTGCGCTTCACCGGCCGGGCCGAACGACTGGCCGGCGGGGCATGGGAGCCGCTGACCTCGGACCTGCTGATCAAACTGGTCGAACGGGAGCTGGCGGGCGGCGAAGGATCCGGCGGCGGCTTCAACGGGGAGTTCGCCGCCCAGGTGGCCGCCAGCCGGGAGGCCGTCGCGGCCCTCCTGGCGGCCCGCGAGCGCGCGACACCGGCGGCGGACCCGTGGCTCGCCTCCGAGCAGGCCCTGGTGGGCGGACACCCGTTCCATCCCTCGCCCAAGATGCGGACCGGCCCGGGATGGGAACGGTACGCGCCGGAGGCGCACGCCCGCTTCCCGCTCCGCCTGCTCGGCGTCCGCACCGACCTCGTCGCGGGCCAGGGCGACGTGTCTGCGCTCGACTCGATGGGCTCCTTACCGCCGGGATATCTGCCGCTGCCCGCACACCCGTGGCAGCTCGAACTGCTCGCCCCCGACCTGCGCGCCCCGCTCGCCGACGGGCGGCTCGTCGACCTCGGGTACGGCTCACGCCCGGTCTTCCCCACCTCGTCGGTGCGGACCGTGTACGAGCCGGTCTCGGGGGTCTGCCTCAAATTCAGCCTGGACGTACGGATCACCAACTGCGTGCGGAAGAACGCGTGGTACGAACTCGCCGGCGCGGTCGAGCTCACCCGGCGGCTCGGGCCGGTCTTCGATCGGCTGGCCGAGCGGTTTCCCGGCACCCGGTGGCTGCCCGAACCCGGATATCGGTCGGCGGCCCTCGGCACCCGGCTTCTCGAAGGGCTCGGAGTGATCGTCCGGTCCGGCCCCTGGCCGGTCTGTGAGCCCGGGGTCACCCCGATCCTCGCGGCCGCCCTGGCCGCCTCGCCGTACGGCATGGCGGGCGTGCGGGACAGGGGGGTGCCCGAGGCGGCCGAGGCGCGCCGCCGGACCGACCCGGTCACCTGGTGGCGAGCCTATGTCGAGCGGGTGGCCCTGCCGGCGCTCGAGGCCTTCGTCCGCCACGGCGTCGTGCTCGAACCGCATCTGCAGAACGTGCTCGTCGGCGTCGATGCCGACGGCCTGCCCGCCCAGGCGATATTCCGTGATCTGGAGGGGACCAAGCTGATCGAGGGCCGCCACGACCTGTCCGGCCTGCCGGAGCGGGTCGCCGAGGCGCTGACGTACGCCCCCGATCGCGGCTGGAACCGGGTCGCGTACTGCCTCGTGGTCAACCACCTGGCCGAGATCGCCGCCACCGTCGCGGAGGCGGCCGACCCGGAGCGGGAGCGCCAGGTCCTGCGTGACCTCTGGGCGGCGGCCGGGGAGGTGCTGTCCGGCTACGCCGAAGACGAGGGATGGCCGGTCCCGCTCGAGGCGCTGCTCTCCGACGCGACGCTGCCCGCCAAGGCCAACCTCGGTGTGCGGTGGCGACGGCATGCCGACCGCGCCGCCGGATACGTCCCCGTCGCCAACCCGCTGACCTCGATCGGCTGAGCATCGATCTCCGGGCGCCTTCGGCGATCGTGCGTCGGCGGGAGGCCCGGCCGTTCGCCGATCTCGGATCAGCCGAGGTGATCGATCACCCCCCGGGCCACGGCGACGGCCATGGCGTCCAGCGCGTCGCTGGTCATCGCGGCCATGTGCGGGGTCGCGAAGACCAGCGGATGCCTCAGGAGCCGGTCACCGGGATCGGGCGGTTCGGGGTGGAACACGTCCACCGCGTAGCCGCCCAGGCGACCGGAGTCCAGGGCGGCCAGGACAGCCTCGGTGTCGACCACGCCGGCACGCGCCGTGTTGATCAGCAGACCCCCCGGGCGCATCCGCTCCAGGGCCGTGGCCCCGATCAGGCCGATGGTCTGCTCGGTCTGCGGCACATGCAAGCTGACCACGTCGCTTTCACCCAGCAGTTCATCCATCTCGACCAGGCGGACACCGGGGGGCGGCTTGGTGACCGCGACGTCGTGGCCGATCACCGTCATCCCCAGGGCGCGAGCCCGCGCGGCGACCCCGCGGCCGATGGCGCCCAATCCCACCAGGCCCAGGATCCGGCCGGTGAGCATGGTCCCTGTCAGTCCCGCGGCGACGACCGCCGAGGGCAGGGAGCGGTCCGGGCCGAACGCGCCCGCCGACAGCGCCGCCGCGGCACGCGGTGCCTGCCGTGCCAGGGCGAGCGCAGCGAGGATCACGAACTCCGCGACCGACTCGGAGTTCGCGCCCGGCGTGCCGACCACCCTGATGCCCAGCCGCTCGGCCGCCACCAGGTCGATACCGTCCAGCCCGGCTCCGTGACGGCCGACGACCTTCAGCCGGCGCCCGGCTTCGAGCATCTTCGCGGTCACCGGTGAGGAGCGCACGATGAGGGCGTCCGCCGCTGCGAGAAGGGGTCGGAGGGCCGTCTCATCCGTCGTTCCGGCGACGTGCACCTCCCCCGCGGTGCGCAGCAGGGCCATGCCGGTCTCGGCGATCGGCTCGGTGAGCAGGATCGTTCGGGTCATGGTCGGTTCACCATCCCGTGTAGCAGGTGACCGGCACGCTGTAGAAGTCACGGGCGTAGGCGCCCTGTTCCCGCGGTCCGTGGTTGGACGCCCCGGTGCCGCCGAAGGGCAGATGAAGCTCGGTGCCGGCGGTGGGGAGGTTGACGGTGACGATGCCCGACCGGGACAGCCGCTTGAATCGTTCCGCGGCGGACAGCGAGGTCGTGATGATCCCCGATGACAGGCCGAAGGTGGTGTCGTTGGCCACGGCGACCGCCTCGTCGAAGTCGCCGACCCGAATGACGCAGCTCACCGGGCCGAATATCTCCTCCCGGGCCAGCCGCATGTCGTTGCTCGCGCCGACGAACAGGGTGGGGCGCATGAACTGCCCCTCGTCCGCCGTGTGCCGTCCCCCGGCGACGGCCGTCGCGCCCTCCCGGTGGCCGATCTCGACGTATTCGATGTTCTGGGCGAGCTGGTCGGCACTCGCCACCGGCCCGAGCTGGCTGCGCTCGTCCAGCGGGTCGCCGACGCGCAGCGCGCGGGTGGCTTCGGCGAGTGCGTCGACGAACCGGTCGTGGATGCCGGTCTGGACGATCAGCCGGCTGGAGGCGGTGCAGCGCTGCCCGGTGCTGAAGAAGCCGCCGTCGAGGGCGCAGCGCACCGCGACCTCCAGATCGGCGTCGTCGAGCACCACGAGCGGGTTCTTGCCGCCCATTTCCAGCTGGAACCGCTTGTTGCCGTACGCGATGCACTGCTGCGCGACATGGCGACCGGTGGCGGTGCCACCGGTGAAGGAGATGCCGTCGATCCCGCCAGAGGTCAGCAGCTCTTCGCCGACCACCCGGCCGCTGCCGAACACCAGGTTGAACACGCCCGGCGGAAGCCCGGAACCGGCGATGATCCGAGCCAGCTCACCGGCTGAGGCGGTGACCAGCTCGGCCGGTTTGAGCACGACGGCGTTGCCGTAGGCCAGCGCGGGTGCGACCTTCCACGCGGGAATGGCCCAGGGATAGTTCCAGGGCGTGATGACACCCACGACGCCCAGAGGGCGGCGGCGTACCTCGGCGTAGGCGCGTTCGCGCGTACTGGAGTACAGCTCCCCCTGCGGCTGGAGCAGCTGGTGGGCGTAGTAGCGGAACGTCTGGCCCGCACGGGTCACCTCCGCGCGGGCCTCGCCGAGGAGCTTGCCCTCCTCTCGCGAGAGCAGGACGGCCAGCTCCTCCACGCGGCCCAGGATGGTCGTACCGATCCGGTCCAGGATCTCCATCCGCTGCCCGACCGGTGCGGAGGCCCAGCCGGACTGCGCGTGGCCGGCCGCGTCGATGGCCTCCTGGACGACGGCCCGGTCTGCCAGGGCGTATTCGCCGACCACCTCACCCGGACGAGCGGGGTTGGTGTTCTGCCGCCGTTCGCCGTCGACCCAGCGGCCGCCGACGAAATTGAGGTAGTGCGGTACGGGCGGGGGTTCCTCGGTCATTCGGGACCTCACGCGTCGGCCGGGGCCGGCGACGGCTCCGGGTCGGATTGTTCGGGGAAGTGGCAGGCGACCTGGTGACCGACGCCCTCGGAGGTGAGGACCGGCGTTCGCGTTTCGCAGATCTCCTGGGCCTTCCAGCACCGGGTCCGGAACCGGCATCCGGTGGGCGGGTTGAGAGGGCTGGGCACGTCGCCCTTGAGGATGCGGCGCCGGCGGTCGGCCTCGACCAGCGGATCGGGGATCGGCACCGCCGAGAGGAGCGCCTGTGTGTAGGGGTGCCGCGGTCGGGTGTAGAGGCTCTCGCAGTCGCCGATCTCGACGACGGTGCCGAGGTACATCACCGCGACGCGGTCGCAGAGATGGCGTACCACGGCCAGGTCGTGCGCGATGAACATCATCGTGAGGCCGAGGTCCTCCTGCAGCGATTCCAGCAGGTTGA